>JAISKM010000070.1 GCA_031261285.1 Candidatus Symbiothrix sp.
CGATAAGAATATCAGTGGAAGTAGCGTCATCAACTGCAGCTGTCTTGTTATAGACCAACAAGCCAACGACAGTGTCGGGATCGGTTTCAACAGGAAAGTCATCGGGTAAAGCCATGAGGCCGGTGATTTCCACCTGAGGTAAGAGCAGACCGCCTTTTGTGCCATCCAACCGGAGGTTGACGCCACTGTCGGCACTCGGCGCATCACCATCGCCAATGGAAACTTGGGCGGTGAGTGATGACCAATTACCGGTTACTAAAAAAGTAGTAACCAGCACTACTAAAAATGTTTTTTTCATTTGCATATAATTTTTTCGCCTCCCTGTCCCCCTTCGTTCGGCAATTTTTTAAAATAACAAAGCGTGAGGAACTATAAAACTCTCTGTTCTCAAGGCTCAGCAAAGCCCATACTACCAAAGAGCAATAGCCTCACGCATCTGATTACATATAAAATAAAATTATATACAAAAAAAGATACGTGAGCGCTTTTGCCCACATCCCGGTAGTAATTCGAATTTTGCTGATTCTGAGAACGGGATATGTCTTAAACGCTACGTTTTTTATAAATAAGTCCTTCTACACAATTGACGACACTTCGTCTGCATAGAATTGGTGCAAAGGTAAGCATTTTTTTTCAAACTATCAAATAATTTTGAAAATAATTTCAAAAATGTTTGGAAAATTGAAAAATATGTTTTACAATACCTCTGAAGAGTTGATGGAGTACATGCACAACCTTTATGTGTATGAACAAAACGAGATGTCATCGTTTTACTTTTCCTTAATGAATTGCACAGTAGGGATTGTCTGGTCGCTCAAAAGCGTTACTAAAAGATTTGTCATATTTTTAATTTTTGTTGTTTAAAATCATTCCCCGTCAGCAACCCTTTAATGCCCAAAATTTGCAACCGCTTAGCGATTGCCTTCATTCGGTCTGCATTAAAAACAGTGGGCTTCAATGGCGTTTTGATAAAAATGTAGGGATTTACTCTCAAGCCGAAATCTTTGGAAATCGCGGATAGTTTATACATAATTTGATCGAGATAATTGACCGGATTGGCGCGTGTTACTCTGCCTGTAGGTGGGGATAATGATACTTTGCACTCGCCAACAAATATCTGATTATCAATGGTCCAAACTACGTCTATTTCGTTGTCGTTGGTTTTTTGTTCGTTGTCGCGAAAAATTTCTACACCTCGTTTGATATGTTCATCGTTTAAGCATTTGTCGTTTTTAATTCGATTGAATATGTATTTTTCAAACCGTTCTCCGGGGTTATTGCCGGTTTCATATTTTGTTGCTTTCAGTTTAAAATGCAAGCCATAAAGCGACAGATATTCTTCCACATTTATTCGGTAGTTGAGCGGCACATCTTCGCCCGTCCTTACATTTTCAATTTTGTTTATGCCGATAGGAATATAATAATACTCAGCCTCATATTTGAAAAAATGCTGAAAAATAGCAATCGACATTATCTTTGTTCCGCCGGTAAGATTGATAATATAGCCATCGTCTTTCGAAAAATTACATTTGTTCAGTTTTTTGCGGGCATCGGGCAAATCGTCTTCCGAAACAATCACAATTTGAATATCTTTTTTGTCTATTTTCAAGGCATTGCAAAACCGGGCAGTCATTGATTCGCCCATTCGCGCGGTGGTAATGAAAATATGCCGGTCGAACTTCCCTTCCATCTCTTTTGCCAAAAGGAAGTTGGGAAGCAGGTGTTCGCTGATGAGGGAAACGAGATGGGTAGTCATGATTTTTATTCCTTATTGTTTGCTTTTATTTCCACCGGATACCATTCCGTAGCCTCAACGATTTTGTCGGTATCTTCCCAATCAAGACGCATAAAGTCAATAATGCCATCTTCTTTCGGAAAAAGCGAATGGCAATAACGCGGAAAAACCTCTTTTGGAACAATGCCGATATAATCTGCACCGGTTACCATCTTATAGATTTCAACGGATTGCGACAATTTAAACGGAATATGGTTATTATACAGGGCAATAGCAAATTTTACCGTTTCGTTTACCCTTGAACTTGCGCTACCGGCAAGGCGTAATTTCCACTCCGAATTTTCACGACTCACAAAGAGCGAAATGTGCGTTGAATTTCCACCGCGACAAACTTCCCAAGGATGACCAAACCGCCACTCTCCACGTGTAAACCATTCTGTAAATTCTTCGATAGAATCGGGATTTATTTCCTTCAAACCGTCATCGCGTCCGTCGGAAAATGCACGATAGGCATCTACATTTGAAATATCGGGACGTTTCTTGAAATATCCGTTGGCATCATAACCTAACCTGCAAAAAGCGAAAAATTTACCTGCGGTCATTTCCGATATTCCCGGCAATGGACAATCGTCAGCCGATTGCGCTACGATTTTTGCCAAAACAGTTATGCCTTTCTTTGTCAATCCTTTTGCAATCATTTTCTTTTCATCAGGATTGATTTTCCAATAATCCTTCCGTAAAATCTTTCCATAACGGCGATTATAGGACAATTTTTCGTTCAAAAACCGGTTGTAACCGGCATTGTCTTTTACTATCCAATCGCAATAATAATTGACTAATTCGTTCAAAAGAGTCAAAAGTTCCGAGTTATCAATATCGCCGTAATACTGGGGAATTTCCTTTGCAAGGTGAAAAGTCAATTCGCTTTCGATACTGAAATAGTATTCTCCGTTGTATTGGTTGGTCGCAAAGTGATACCAATGTTGTGCATCGGGATAATGATAGAGCCAGGTTTCTTCAAACTGCTCACGATTATCGACTTCGCCGTTTTTTTTGTATTCGCGATACGAACCAAAATCTTTGATGGTGCCTCTGTCAAGACAAAACCAAAAATCACGATAATCATCATGCTCCGCATCAGCAGCGATGACCGTCATCGTTTGAAAAATCTGCATCAAAACACTTTTGTCGCAGTCTTTTACGACAATCGGCTGCGCTTTGGCAACCTGCAACAGGCGGTCGAAGTGGGGAGCTTTTGTGGGTGTAGGGTGTACAAGGGCTGTATTCATATTTATTTCAATTTAAAATAATTCTATCGGATTTATTTTTAAGAACTCATCCAAAGGGGTGCCATTGGTACCGACCAATAATAATTTGGCATCGGGATACTGACCCTTAAAAAGCGACATACCCAAATTTTCCGAACAGACACCGCTTTTAACTTCCAAACCTATCATTTGTTCTTTCTTTTTCATCAAAAAATCGATTTCGTAATTGCCTGCGTGCCAATATAGAAGTTGATAGTCGCTTTTGATGGCATTGTTCAACAAATGCGAGCCAACGGTCGATTCAAACAGTCGTCCCCATAAATCGTGCTCTTTCTGTGCCTTTTCAAAGGTGGTATCCAACTGCAACGAAAGCAAGGCATTGTTATAAACTTGAAACTTGGGACTTGAGGCACGTTTATTCACAGCACTGCCGGAATATTTTTCTAATCCACCCAATAATCCACTGTCATTCAATAGTTTAAGATAATGGGCAAGTGTCGTTGTATTGCCTGCATCAAGCAGTTGACCGAGCATCTTGGTATACGACAAAATCTGTCCGGAAAACCGGGCACCTAATTCAAACAGATTTCGAAGCAAAGCCGGTTTGTCCACCCGTGTGAGCATCAAAATATCTTTTGATATACTTGTTTCAACGAGCGCGTTGCGAATATATTCTTTCCATCGGGTTTCATCGCCAATGAGCGGAGCTGAACCCGGATAACCGCCAAAATAAATGTACTGCTGCAAATTCCATCCAAATGCCGATTGCATCTCGGAGTAAGTCCAATGTGATAAATGGATGATTTCAAACCGTCCGGCAAGTGACTCTGTCAATCCCTGTTGAATCAGCAGTCGCGATGAACCCAAAAGAATTAACTTGATGTTTAATCCCATTCGAGTATCCGCATCCCATTCCTTTTTAATTGTTTCACTCCAATTAGTGATTTTTTGCACTTCATCAATTACTAAAAGAAACTCCTTTTGTGTTGAGATTTTCATCCTAATCCGCACTTCTTCCCATATTTGGCTTATCCATACGGCATTACCTGCGCTCACGCCATCAGCACTTTCGTATTTATGGGGAATAGCCACCTGATCAAGTGCCTGCAAAACCAAAGTAGTTTTTCCTACCTGTCGCGGTCCGGCAAGCACCTGAATAAACCTCCTCGGCTCTTCAATTCGCGAGATAACATTCTTTAATTCAATTCGTTCTATCATAATTTTATTGTTTACTCAATGTATTGAGTATTTTTACTCAATACATTGTGCAAAGATACTCATAATATTGAGAATATCTGCATTGCAACTGTTTTTTTTTTGAAAAAGTGGTTTCGAGATTGGTTCGTGTATTATGCGGTCAACTAACACATAATGGTCGTTGCCAAAAAGTGATTTTTCTATTTTGTCAGCTTTGATATTCTTATTGTTGGGAAACTCATCTACCCTCCGCCTAAAATCAATTTTTTGTTCTTTATTATGGACTTTTTCTGCCAGCGAAGCCAAAATTGCTATCCTTATTGCACCTTTTATTGAACTGCCGGGAATGTAGGGCAAGCCCATTCCATTGTGAATGGTTTCTTTGAGTGTATCATTAGCATTTACGGTGGAAAACAAAGGGAATCTCCGTATCTTGTCGGCTAACAGAATCACGATATGTGGTTCTTTATTGATATAATTGGGCAAAGACACATTGCTTTTGAACATCACATCAAACGCAGCAAAGTTAATGTTTTTGTATTTGATTGCGCCTTTTTCTTCAAAATTCAAAATATTTACTTTCACTTCTTTGTCGAAATGAACGTTTATTCCTTTGGCAAAAGAAAGGATGTTGCCGACAATAATTTTTTCAAGAAATTCACATCTGCCTTTCAGGTCTTCAATTTGAAGAAATTTTGCATAATTTTCCTGATTCAACGGTAGATATTTTCGCAGTTGGTAGGTGAATTTACTTTCCCAAACCTGCACAAGAATCTTGTTTGCCTTCACGCTTTCAAGTTCGATTGTCATTTCTTTATCGCCGAGTTTGACATTACTTTTTGCCGAAGAAAAAAACGCACCGATACTTTCCGTGCCTTCCTCAATGCACACAATAGCAGCTTTTCCGTTGATGCGTTTGTACTGAATCAACGGATATTTGTAACGAAAACCATCGTCCGTATGATTATGAAACAACAGATTGTTCGAGGTCAACATATTTATTACCACACCGCGAAATTTTGAAATCTCATTTTGCTTGATGGGATTGTCAAAAATGATGACAAGTAGAGATGTTTGAGTATTATTCATGTCGCATCGTTTGCTGCAAAGATACGAAATAATTATTAATGGTCAATGGTTAATTTGCTCGATTTTTTTTAGAGTAGTCGATACAGCCCACCAGGGAAACAGCGCACCACGCCTTTCATTTCCAAATTGAAAAGCAGGGCGGCTAATTTGCTGACGGGTAAATTCAGGGTTACGCACAGTTGATTGAGCAGTTTGCCTTCTGATGTGGTTAATTGCTTGACAACCGGTTGCTCTTCTTCGGTTAGTTCTGTGAACAGGCTGCGTTGGACGGCTTGGGGTGTTTTTGGGGCTTCGAGCCAACACATTTCGCGAAAAATATCGTCTGCGCAGGTGATTAACGCGGCTCTTTTTTGTTTGATTAGCTTGTTGCATCCGATAGAGTAGGGGTCTGTGGCTCTGCCGGGGAGTGCAAACACGTCTTTATTGTAGCTGTCGGCAATGCTTGCCGTAATCAATGCGCCACCTCTCTCGGCCGATTCCACCACGACGGTGCAATCAGACATTCCGGCGACAATGCGGTTGCGCTTGACAAAATTTTGACGGTCGGGGTTGGTTTCGCTCATGAAGTCGGTCAACAATCCGCCTTGATTCAGCATTTCAACTGCCGTATTTCGATGTTCAGGCGGATAAATACGGTCGAGTCCGTGCGCCAACACGCCCACCGTCGGCAATGTATGTTTGAGTGACGAGCGATGCGCCTGAATGTCAATGCCGTAAGCTAATCCGCTCACTATCAGGGTGTCTGGATACGTTTTTGAAATATCCAGAATCAATTTGTCCGTCATTTCTTTGCCATACGTGGTGGCATGGCGCGTGCCGACAAAACTGATGATTTTCGTCGCATTCAAGTTCGCATTGCCGCGAAAATAGAGCATGATGGGGGCATCTACACACTCTTTTAGCTTTTGTGGGTAGTTCGCATCTTGAATGAACAGGGCTTGAATGTTGTTTTTCCGAATAAATTTCAGCTCTTTTTCCGCACGCCTCAACGCTTCGCCCGTATGAATATCTGCAATCACACGTCGCGAAATACCGGGAATGTGTTCCAACAGTCGCGCTTTTTCTTTGAACAACAGCGACACATCAGGCAGTGTATCAATGACTTGCTTTGCCGTGACGGCTCCGATGCCCTTGACGAGCGTCATGCCGATTTGATAAACCAAATTTTGGTTGGTATCCATGGCTACAAAAGTACGAAAAAAATTATAAAATGCAAATTTTTTGCAATTTAATTACGCTTTGTTCGGAAAAATACTGCAAATAAAATACCTACTACCAAAGTATAACCGGTGAATGTAAACCAAATGGCCGGCCACGCACGCACGCCGGCGACGGTAAAATAATCAATGACTTGAGCGGCGGCAAATTGTCCGACCACCGCACCCGCACCCATCTCAGCCATCATCCACAAGCCTTGTGCACTTGCGCGAATGGGTTCAGGTGCTTCCCGTTCGATGAATAATGAGCCGGAAATGTTGAAAAAATCAAACGCCATGCCATAAACGACCATCGACAACAGCAGCCACACAAAGCCTGTATCCGGATTTCCAATGCCAAAAAAGCCGAATCGCAGTGCCCAGGCACCGATGCTCATCAGCATAATTATCTTAATGCCGTATTTGCGCAGCACAAACGGAATCGCCAAAATAAATAGAGCCTCCGAAATCTGCGAAATCGACAACAGTATAAGCGGGTATTTTACGGTGAATGAACCGGGATAACCGGCACGAAAATCATCCAGAAAGGGCATTCCCCACGTATTGGTAATTTGCAGGCAGATGCCGATCAACACCGCAAACAGAAAGAAAATCCGCATTTGTTTTTGTTTGAACAGCGATAACGCATCCAAACCAAAGGCGATTTTCCACGAAAATTTGTCTTGAGCCATCCCTTTTCCTCCCCCTCTTGAGGAGAGGGTCGGGGGGAGGCTAAATGCGTACAAACCCAGCACAGCCGAAGCTCCTGCTGCTAACAGCAACTGGTTGGCACTAAACGTCCAACCCTGCAAATTCACAATCCACATGGCGACGATAAATCCCACTGTGCCCCACGTGCGAATCGCCGGAAAATCTTTATCCGTATCGAAACCGGATTTACTTAACAGGCTGTAACTCAGCGAGTAACTTAATGAAATTGTGGGCATAAACACGGCTAAATAGCAGCCCATCAGCCAGGCAATTTGGCTGTAGGAAGTGGCGCCTGCCGCAAAAAAGAGCACAATCGCACCGGTGAGGTGACAACTGCCGAACAAGCGTTCGCTATTCAGCCATTTATCGGCAATGATGCCGGCAATTCCGGGCGTAATGAGCGACGCCAAGCCTGCCATCGCATAAATAAATGCAATTTGTGCAGGCTCTGTGCCAATGCTATACAGATAGCCCCCAAACGAAATCAACCAACTCCCCCAGATAAAATACTGGAGGAATTGCGTGATGATTAATCTTATTTTTATACCCATGCTGTTTTTGGGGTGAAAGGTGAAAGGTGAAGGGTAAAGGGTGAAGGGTGTCCATCGTACCTTTTACCTTGCACCTTTTACCTTTCACCTATTTTTATTTGTTTACTTGAAATTTCGTGTTGCCGTTCACAAGAAAATCGACGATTTGCTTTGCTGCTGCTACACCGGCGTTGTTGTTGGCTTCTGCCGTTTGGGCGCCCATCTTTTTCGGGGTTGAAAAATAGCGTTTTGCAAATTTTTCTTTCAATTCGGCGTCGTTGCCCGGCATGATGTCCGTCACATATTTGAAATCGGGACGGGCTTCCATTACCTTCACCAATTCGGCTTCGTTGATGACCTCCTTGCGTGCTGTGTTGACCAAAACCGCGCCTTTCGGCATTTTGTTCAATAAAGCGGCGTTGATGGAATTTTTCGTTTCAGCCGTTGCAGGGATGTGCAGAGAGATGAATTGACTGGTCGCGTAGAGTTCTTCGGCGGAAGAAACCGCTTTCACGCCATCGTTTTCAATCACTTCTTTCGGACAGAACGCGTCGTAGGCATAAATTTCCATGCCGAAACCTTTGGCGATGCGTGCCACATTGCGTCCGACATTGCCATAGGCGTGGATGCCCAATTTTTTGCCCCTCAATTCACTGCCTGAACTGCCGTCATAGAAATTGCGCACGGCATACACCATCAAGCCGAGTGCCAATTCTGCCACGGCATTGGAATTTTGTCCGGGTGTGTTCATCACCACCACGTTGTGGGCAGTTGCAGCAGCCAAATCCACATTGTCGTAACCCGCACCGGCGCGCACCACGATTTTCAATGCTTTGGCAGCGTCCAACACTTCCGCGTCGATGATGTCGCTTCGGATGATGATGGCGTTGGCATCGTGTACGGCATCCAACAACTGCGATTTTTCCGTATACTTCTCTAACAGAGCCAGTTCCATGCCGGCGCCGTCAATCACTTCTTTAATGCCTTTCACTGCTTCTGCCGCAAATGGCTTGTCTGTAGCTATTAAAATTTTCATATTTTATAATATTAGAATATAAGTTATTGTGCGAATTTTACGCCTTGCAATTTATTCCAGCCACCACGCGTGAAGTCGGGAATTTCTACCGGAGCAGAGCCGTTGTCCAATGAAATTTCCGTCAATGGAATCAACGAACACCATTCTGCGAGGTCATACACGTCCATATCTAATGGCAACCCTTTTTGCAAGCAGTAAACCAAACGGTAGTCCATGATGAAGTCCATACCGCCGTGACCGCCGACTTTCTTTGCTTTTTCCTCGATGTCTTTGGCAATCGGGTGTTTGTATTTTTCCAACAAGGATTTTTGAACGTCAGCCGGCAAAAAGCGGTGCGCCGTCAAATTTTCGTGATTTCCGGCTACAGCAGGGTCAATGTCGCCGCCATCCAAAGCAATGCCTTCCACCGGATATTTGTTTACAAACCCTTTTGTGCCGGTCAATTGATACATGCGGTTGTAAGGACGCGGGGAAGTCACATCGTGTTCAATCAAAATAGATTTGCCTTTTTCCGTGCCAATCAAAGTGGATGTGTGGTCGCCATTGCGGAAGTTTGATGTGTCGTGATTGTCTTGTTTTTCTTTGATAAATGCCGGATTACCAATGGCTTTTGTGTCCACAGACACCAAATAATTCAACTTGTCGCCCCGGTGAATGTTCATCGCCATACAAACCGGACCTAAGCCGTGAGTAGGATACAAATCGCCACGATGTGCTTCATTGTATTTCATACGCCAATTGTCCCAATATTGATTCCAATAGGGTTGCAAACCGTGAATGTAAGCCCCTTCGCCATGAATCACTTCGCCCAACAATCCTTGTTGCACCATATTGAGCGTGGTTAATTCAAAAAAATCATAGACGCAATTTTCAAGCGGCATACAGTGTTTGCGCGTTTGTTCCGATGTATTGATTAACGCCCAAATGTCGTCCATTGTCAGGGCAGAAGGTACTTCGATGGCGACATGTTTGCCGTCTTTCATCGCTTGTAAGCCAACAGGCACGTGGTGCGCCCAATCCGTAGCCACATAAATCAAATCCACATTAGGCAACGCGGTCACTTGATGGTACACCGCAGTGTCACCATAAAATTCCAACGCTTTGGGCTTGCCGTATTTTGCCAATGTCTGTTGTGCTTTCTCCACATTTTCTTGCACCACATCACAAAGCGCCACGATTTCCACACCATCAATTTGTGCCCAGCGAGGAATTGCACTTTGCCCACGCATGCCTAATCCGACGAAAGCCACGCGCACGGTAGGGATTGGAGTAGCGGTTAATTGAAGCACGTCCGTTTGTCCGGCAGGGCGTACAGGCGTTTTTGTTTTAATGACATCCGCGAATGATGTCATGCTGAATAAGGCGCAGCAGATCGCCAAAATTAATTTATTTTTCATATTTTATTATTTTTCGTTTATTTTTTGTCATGGCGGGCTTGACCCGCTATCCCCCGAAACAACGAGGGGTTTGCGGGTCAAGCCCGCAATGACGCCTCTGTTACAATTGCTTGCAATTTATCCTGATTGCGCTCCAATTCTTGCAGCAGTTTTAACTGTGCTTTGGTGCGTTGGAGGTTGTGTTCAGGGTGCTGAATTTTGTAATAGGTATCGCCATTCAAATAGTCTGTGAAAAAGCGAACGGTCTGCATATAGGTCAGCAGGCGTGCGCCAAACGGCAGATTTTCGATTTCGATGGGCAATAAAAAGCTGCTTGCGGTTTCCAAATAGCCTTTGGTGTAAGCCTCAAAAATGTCCACATTCACACCCACTTTGTTCAAATCGGCATCGTCTTCGTCGCCTGTATTCGCTCCTGTGCGGATAAAATCGCCAAAATCGGACAATACAAATCCCGGCATCACCGTATCCAGATCCACTACACAGAGGATTTTACCGTCTTCACCAAACAACACATTATTCACTTTCGTGTCGCAATGGTTGATGCGTTTCGGCAGTTTGCCTTCGCGATTCAAGCGATTGGCTTTGCACATTTCTTCAGCGCGATTTTCTATTTCCTTGATAATTTCCTTGTTACTCGCCACACGACCCGCTTTATCGTTTTTTAGGGCTTCGCGAAACTCTTCCAAACGAAATTCCATGTTGTGGAAATTCGGAATTGTTTCCTCGATTTTTTCCGGAATATCTACCAGGTAGCCCTGAAATTCGCCAAAAGCCTTGCCTGCTTCATACGCCAATGCGGGTGTGATAGCATCGTAGCCTTTTCCGCCGGAGATAAACAGGTAGATGCGCCAATAGTTTTCGCCATCGAAATGAAAGAGTTTGCCGTCTTTTGTCGGGATAATGGTCAGCGTTTTGCGTTCGATGTCTGTTTCGCCTTTGGCTTTCAATTTTTTACGAATGTGGTTTGTCACGTGTTGAATATTGTTTTGCAACAGTTCCACATCCTTAAAAATGGCGTGATTGACACGTTGCAACAGGTAATCCGGTGCGTCCGCTTCTTTTGTTTTTACGCGAAACGAGTCGTTGATGAGGCCTGCTCCCAGTGGCGCGATGCCTTCCGGTGTACCTTTCAGGTCGAATTTGTTTACTAAATCAAAGTATTTATCCATGATATTAAAAAAATTATGAATTATGAATTATGAATTATGTTCGACCCCTACGGGGTCGGATGTTTATAGCCAATTTGTTTTTCTATAAATATGCGACCCCGTAGGGGTCGAATTAATTAATCACTAATTATTTTCCGGCGCAAGACCTTTATCATGTCCGTTGTCATTGCGTCGAGGTTGTATTTTGGATTCCATCCCCATTCTTCGCGGGCGCAAGTGTCGTCGAGGCGATCCGGCCACGATTCTGCGATGGCTTGTTTGAGGGGATCCACGTCGTAAACCATTTCAAACGTTGGAATTTGCTTTTTGATGGCTTGATACAGCATGTTCGGTTCAAGACTCATCGCTGCGATATTGAACGAGTTACGGTGTTTCAATTTGGTTGGGTCGGCTTCCATCAAATTCACACAAGCATCCAGCGCGTCGGGCATATACATCAAATCCATGTACGTCCCCTGTTTGATGGGGCACGTGAATGTTTCGCCTGCAACGGCTTTGTAATAGATGTCGACGGCATAATCTGTTGTTCCGCCGCCGGGCAACGTCAGATTGGAAATCAGTCCAGGGAAACGCACCGACCGCGTATCGACGCCAAAACGGGTAAAATAATAGTCGCTCAGTAATTCACCTGCCACTTTGGTGACGCCATACATGGTTGTCGGACGCTGTATGGTATCTTGTGGCGTCGGATTCGGCGGTGTGCCGGGTCCAAAAGCACCGATCGAACTGGGGGTAAAAACAGCACAGCCGACCTCACGAGCTATTTCCAAGCAATTGATCAAAGCGCCCATGCCCACATTCCAGCTAAGCATTGGATTTTTCTCGGCTGCTGCCGATAGAATCGCCACCATATTATATATGGTATCAATGTTGTATTTTTTGACCGCATCAGCTATTTGTTGGCGATTCGTCGCATCAATTTCCACGGTTGGTCCTTCGTCAAAAAAGCCGTCAGGGTAGGGTGGGGCGATGTATCCGCACACCACATTATCGCGTCCGTAAAGGCTTCGCAGTTTTTTACTCAGTTCCGAACCGATTTGTCCGGTACTCCCGATAATAAGTATTTTTTTCATGTAATAGTTGTGTAACAAAATCGAATGCAAAAGTACATATTTTTTTGCAACAGAGCAAGCCTTTTTTCACAAATTATGCAAGTAAAAAAAATATTTTAATTTTTTTTCAAAAACATTTGCAGAATAAAAAAAATGTTGTACCTTTGCACCGCAATTGAGAGCAATCCTGATTGTTGGTACAAAAATTGGTTCGGTAGTTCAGTTGGTTAGAATGCCGCCCTGTCACGGCGGAGGTCGCGGGTTCGAGTCCCGTCCGGACCGCAATAAACGTTGATTATCAACGATTTGCAAAAAAAAAGGACTAAATCAGGGACTTAATCCCTTTTAGTCCTTTCTTTTTTTTAATCAAAAATGAGATGATACATATTGAATAATCATAATTCAAGCCACGTTTCCATGTGTTCATTACTAATATAAGTATCCGACGGATTTTTCTTTTTCCTCATATTTGTCGTGGATATTACAATCGGTCGTTTGGTATCAACGATTGGGGCGAGATAGGCACGCCGCCATAAACTTATTGTTATAATCACTCAAACCGAATGGTTTTTGCCGGTGCAATCTTGGCGACCAAATAGGAGGGTCCAATCAGCATTAGGAGGGTGCACAGGAGCACGCCCAAATTGATGAGTGCCCACGCGCTAAACGTTAGATTGATAGGCGCTTCGGTGAGATAATAGACATTCGGATCTAATTTGAAGATGCCAAATTGCTTTTGAATAAAGCACAATCCTACTGCAATCAGATTGCCCCAAAAGAGACCTTTTGTCATCAGAAAAACGGAGAGATGCAGAAATATCTTGCGAATATTGGTGTCGTTTTCGCCCATGGATTTCAAAATGCCAATCATATTGGCGCGCTCCAAAATGATGATAAGCAGTCCGGAAATCATAGAAAACCCCGCTACAAGCATCATCAACAGCAAAATAACAGCCACATTCATATCCAAAACGTCCAACCACGCGAAAATCATCGGATTGATTTGTTTGATGGAACGCACGTAATAAGGATTACCCAGTGCATCGGTCTGACCGGACAAATTCAAAAACATCGTTTCGTATGTTTGGTCAAGTTGATTGTAGTCATCAACCAAAATTTCCAAACCGCTGACAAGAGTGTAGGTATTGCGGGGCGTAGCCCGCAACGCAATGACGCTACTATCTGAGGTCGTTGGTAACTGGTAACTGATAACTGGTAACTGGTAACTGGTAACTGCCAACTGCCAATTGTTTAAACGTTGAATTTGCTGAATGTCTGTCAGGATAAAGAGGTTGTCGTAATCAGAAAAATGGGTTTGATAAATGCCGGCAATGCGAAATTTGCGTGCCTGAATGCGGTCGCTCATCAAGTAGGTAACAAAACTGTCGCCCAGTTTGAGTTGCATTTTGTCTGCAATATTTTGAGAGATCACGACTTGTGAACTGAGGGAATCGGGACTGATGGTTAGAATGTCGCCGCCGGTCAGATTTTCTCGAAAAAACGTCCAATCAAAATCAGTGTCGATACCTTTCAGGACTACCCCTTGTGCCAGATTATTCGCTTTTATCAATGCCGGCATCGTGGCGTAGGATTGGACATGACGGACATTAGGCAGCATCCGCAACGCACTTAACAGACTGTCGGAAACAGCTATCGGCTGCGTGTCGTAGGCTGCATTGCCGGTTGGTGGTGTGATTTGGATATGCGAACCGAAGCCAATCACTTTATTGCGAACTTCCTTTTGAAATCCGGACGTGACGGCAACAGACAGAATCATCACCACCAATCCGAGTGTCATGCTGATGATTGCAATGCGGATGGCCGGTGAGGATTCCAACTTCGCCTCTTTTTTGTCGGAAAAGAGGCGTTTAGCAATGAAAAAAGACAAATTACTTTTCACGTCTGTCGTTGCGGGCTCGACCCGCAATCCCCTTATTTCTTCGGAGACAACTTTTCACTGATTTTTGCTTCAATTTCGTCGGCTAATTCGGGATTGTCTTTCAACATTTCTTTGGCAGCATCCCGTCCCTGACCGATTTTTGTGTCGCCGTAGGAATACCAGCTGCCACTTTTCTTGATGATATCCAATTCCGCACCCAGGTCTACGAGTTCACCGATCTTAGACACTCCTTCGCCAAACATGATGTCAAATTCAGCTTTGCGGAAAGGTGGCGCCACTTTGTTTTTCACCACTTTCACGCGGGTTTGATTACCCATCACGGTATCACCGTCTTTGATAGGCGTGCTCTTGCGAATATCCAAACGCACCGAAGCGTAAAATTTCAGAGCATTACCCCCTGTGGTGGTTTCCGGATTACCAAACATGATGCCGATTTTGTCGCGCAACTGATTGATAAAGATGCAAGTCGTGTTCGTTTTACTGATGGCAGCCGTCAACTTGCGCATCGCTTGCGACATCAAACGGGCATGCAAACCCATTTTGGAATCGCCCATTTCGCCTTCCAATTCGGCTTTTGGCGTCAATGCAGCCACAGAGTCAATCACGATGATGTCAATAGCTGATGATCGAATCAACTGCTCGGTGATTTCCAACGCCTGTTCGCCCGAGTCGGGTTGCGAAATCAACAAGTTTTCTACGTCCACGCCCAATTTCTCCGCGTAGAATCGATCAAACGCATGTTCGGCATCCACAAAAGCAGCAATCCCACCTAATTTTTGGGCTTCTGCAATCGCGTGAATTGCCAAAGTAGTTTTTCCGGACGATTCCGGACCGTAGATTTCAATCACCCGTCCGCGAGGATAACCTCCAACGCCCAGAGCGGCGTTCAGTCCAACCGACCCTGTTGGGATGACGGCAACTTCTTCGACAATGCTGTCGCCCATCTTCATGATGGAGCCTTTGCCGTAGTTTTTTTCGATTTTGTCCATGGCGGCTTTTAGAGCCTTCAATTTTTCAGAGTTAACTTCTGATTTTTCCACTTTTTGTTCTTTTTCACTCATTTTTTTTAATTTTTAAATTGTTTTGTTTTTTATATGTTACATCTCTAAATCGGCGTTTAGGATTTCGTGCCAAGGCAAGCCTTGCTTATTTAGCTGCTCCATGAACGGATCCGGGTCGAATTGTTCGACGTTGAAAACACCCGGTTCACGCCACAATCCTTTCATAAACATCATTGCGCCAATCATTGCCGGCACGCCGGTTGTGTAGCTCACGCCTTGTGCGCCTGTTTCTTTGTACGCGTCCTGATGCTTGCAGTTGTTGTATATATAATAGGTCAACTCTTTGCCGTTTTTGTCGCTGCCTTTGATGCGGCAGCCGATGCTGGTTTCGCCCGTGTAATTTTCGCCGAGTTCGCCCGGATCGGGGAGCACGGCTTTCAAAAATTGGATGGGGACGATTTCTACACCATTATATATAATCGGATCGATGCGTGCCATCCCGATATTCTGAATCACGCGCAAATGAGTCAGATATTCCTGTCCAAACGTCATCCAGAAGCGTGCACGCTTCAAAGAAGGATAATTTTTAACCAACGATTCCAATTCTTCGTGATAGATGACATACGATTCTTTCGGCCCTATGTTAGGGTAGTTCAATGCTTGATGAATTTCGTGCGGCTCTGTAATCACCCATTTGCCGTTTTCCCAATATTTGCCTTTTTGAGTCACTTCGCGAATGTTAATTTCCGGGTTGAAGTTCGTCGCAAAAGCCTTACCGTGGTCACCAGCATTGCAATCCACGATGTCTAAATAGTCCATCCGGCTGAAATGATGCTTCGCAGCATACGCCGTGAAAATACTGGTCACGCCCGGGTCAAAGCCACAGCCCAGAATGGCTGTCAACCCTGCTTTTTTGAATTTATCCTGATACGCCCATTGCCACTTATATTCAAACTTGGCTTCATCTTTCGGTTCGTAATTAGCTGTGTCCAAATAGTTTACACCGGCCTCGAGGCACGCGTCCATAATCGTCAAATCCTGATAGGGTAGAGCGACGTTGAGCACCAGTTCCGGTTGAAAACTACGAAACAACTTGACCAAACCGGACACATTGTCGGCATCAACTTGTGCCGTTTGGATTTTTTTGTTGCCATACTTCGTGCCGATAGCGTTTGCAATAGCATCACACTTGGATTTCGTCCGGCTTGCCAGCATAATTTCGCTGAATACGGCATGATTTTGGGCGACTTTATGGGCTACAACCGTTCCCACACCGCCTGCACCAATGATTAAGATTTTTGACATGTTATCAATTTTTATTTTTTTGCAAAGATAATAAATAGTTATGAATTATGAGTTATGAATTATGAGTTTTTTTAATCATAGTCCATCACAAAATCAAAAAAATCACAGTGCGGACAATTCATTTTTCAGCGTCAGCAATTCCGTGCGAAGGCGTTTTAGGCGGTCGACGACCTCACCTTTTTTGACGTAATGGTCACGATTGTCATTGAGTTTTTGTTTTGCTCCGGCTAAAGTCATACCTTGGTCTTTGACCAAATAATAGACCGTGCGGATTTCTTCGATGTCCGACTGGCGGTATTGACGGATGTTGCCGTCGGTGCGTCCGGGTTTGATGTTCGGAAATTCCGTTTCCCAATAGCGCAACGTCGGCTCCTCAATGTTAAACATTTCAGCAACTTCTTTGATGGAGTAAAAAAGTTTTTGTACTTGAAATCTCATGGTTTTATTTCTTATCTGTTTTCGGAATCAAAAAGCATTTGTTCGTATTCTTTCGGCGTCAAATTCATGAAGCAATATTTCGCGGGATTGTCATATTGACCGTTTACAATGACTTCATAATGGACGTGATTGCCGGTTGCCGTGCCTGTTGAGCCAACCGTAGCGATGAGTAAACCGCGCGTCACTTTTTGTCCGGCACGCACTTTTAGTTCGCGACAATGCCCGTAGCGCGTTTTGTAGCCAAAACCATGGTTGATAACCACAGTATAACCATAACCATTTTCCCACCCGGCAGATTCGACGACTCCGTTGCCTGTCGCGTGGATTGGAGTCCCTGAAGCAGCATTGATGTCCACACCCGTATGCGCCCGGCGATCGCCAAAAATCGGGTGTACACGCAAGCCAAAGCCCGACCCAATGCCTTTGCTTTGTTTGGGTGATAGCGGCATGATGCTGGGCATATTTTTGATACGTTCCTCCTTCGTCTTGACCATTTCTGTCAGTTCGTCGTAAGAATTGGATTGTACGGCCAACTGTTTGGTCATCATATCTAATTTCGCTGTGATAGCGATGACCAAATCAGCGTTGTTCATTGTCAACAGGTGCTCGTAGCGGTTAGTTCCCCCGAAACCCGGCTTGCGGATAGACGACGGAATCGGTTCGGCATTGAACACGCCACGATATAAATTGTCGTCGCGGTCTTCCAATTCGGACAAAATTTGCTCATTTTGGTCGAGCTGTTTGGACAAAATTTGATATTGTGTTAATAAAAGTTTATTTTCTTTTTTTAACTGTTGTTTGATGGGCGAATCGAGCGAATAGTCAGCCACCGCAAATAAAATGCCACCGATGAGGATGCCCAAAAATAATTGCCTGAAAATTGACCAAACTCGCTGCCACACAGAGGGATACACCTTGTCATAACTGAGTGTATCCGGGTTATATTTATAAAAACTTTTACTCATTTATACCTTCAATTTGTAATTCAATTTGCAAATATAATACTTTTTTTCGAAACTGAAAACTATTTTTTTGTAAAAGTGATAATCCAGATGTAAATTAAGATCAATCGCGCACATCAGTGTGCTGTAAGATACTTCGGATTTTGCAAGTGTTTTAAACTATTTTTTATTTTAATTTGGTGATTTAAAAAAAATGCTTTACCTTTGCAGCAATTTGAAACCCGCAAAGCGTTGCGAAAAGGTGCGAAGGTCGTTTGATAACAATGCGAAAAGCGTTTAAATATTACTTTGCTTTAGAAAATCGGCAAAATTTTCAAGTAATACAAAGTGATAGACAACAAATGCCTTGCGTTCTTTGTTTGTATATAGTTATATTAGATACAAGTAAAGGCGCAGGTTCTGTTGTTTCATCTGTATTACTGGGTGTTTGCCGATACCTCTAAAGCGGATGAATTTAACAGTTCCTGCGCTTTTTTATGTTTAAATTTGCCGAACGGAGGGGACAGGGAGGCGAAAAAAAATTATGTACAAATGAGAACATTTAATTTTAGGAGATTGCGGATCAAGTCCGCAATGACACTACTGGTTGCCGGTTTTCTGGTAACTGGTAACTGCCCAAGTGGCAATCGGTAGCGACGGCACCGTTACGCCGGGTGCACTGTTGGATTTATCACAAGCCACTGATGCCGGCGGCTTGTTGCTGCCACAAATTGAGAGCGCAGACACGCTCATTGAGGAGTTAAGAAAGCCCGGCATGCTGGTTTATAACAAAACAGATGGCAAAGTTTACACCTATAATGGCACCTTCTGGGCTGTCGGTGGTGGGGGATCTGACACTCCTTTGATGAATGTGGCGATAACGCCCAGCATACCCGTGGCGTTATACTCGACCGGCGGTTTAAAACAATTGAACCCTGCCATTTCTATTGCCGATTCCACGACGATAGTGTGGAAAAGTAGCAATACAGATGTGGCTGTGGTTAGTGATAAAGGTATAGTATCTCCTGTGGCAGATGGGAATGCAGATATCACAGTTTCGTTTGGTTCACTAACCTCTGATCCTGTAGCTGTAACAGTAACCACACCTACTTGTGGTTTGCCTTTTACCGCTCCATCTGATAAGGTTTATAATACTGCAAATTATAGTAACACCGGTTTAACTAATCTGTGTTGGACTACGACCAATTTACAGGAGGCTGGGCAAATTGCTACTTGCTACAGTAATAATTGTACTTCTTATCCTACTCGCGGTTATTATTATACGGTTGGAAACGCATCTGCTGCTTGTGCAGCTCTCAATGGAGACGGCGCCATAGGCTGGCGATTGGCTACTTTGACGGAACATACCGCTTTGAAGGATGCTTTCCCTAATTTAGAAGCCGGTGTCGGTACCGTGGGTACTACCAGTACTTTACAAGCCGCATGGAATTCAATCGAACATGCCGCGGGGGGCAATTACACAAATGGTGGCACTCGTACATGGGATGGCTGGAACCAATATCTTGAATTCTTTACAAACGAAGCCTATGATATCGGGGTATGTTTCAATGTTGGGGCGGGCGCTTGGATCGATAATAATAATGTCAATGGGGCTGAATATTGGCCGTTGCGCTGTGTACGCGATTTGTGATGTGGTTAGGCTTGACCGAAGAAGTATAATCCTTTGAATCTTTCTTTTTACACTTTTTTTGAAAAATAGTTGGTAGATTCAAAAAAATGCTTAACACGGGGGATGATTGTTTCCATCCCGATAGGGATGATAGCCCGGTAGAAATGTCAATCATCCCCACCTCCAGCATCCTGTTGGGATGCTACCAAGCACAACAAAATGGTGGCATACCTACGGCATGCGGGAATGGCCGACGAACATTATTTTCTACCGAGCTACCATTCCTATCGGAATGCAGGGAACAAACAAAAATTAAAAACAAATAGAAATGATGCTGGTGAATGTAGCCCGTAGGGCTTTCAGATCAATAGAAAAACAGATGTCCCCTCCGAAATTATTGCCCGTAGGGCATACACGGTGAAAGCCCTACGGGCTTACGATAGGAGGGAATTGTTCATTTTCTATTGATATTAATGCCCTAACGGGCAAGGAAAAATTTAAAAATATAAACGTATGAAAAACAATAATTTTAGAAGAGTACGGATGGGATTGCGGATCAAGTCCGCAATGACATCATCATCGGTGCGGATTACATCCGGGATGACACTGTTTACAATAATCTGCTTGCTGATTGGGCAAAGCACGCTTCATCCTTATCAGGCCAACGCACAGATTTCAATTGGCAGTGCGAACGATTCCGTCACAGTTGGCGCTGTGCTGGATTTAAGCCAAGGCTCCGGCGGGCTGCTTTTGCCGCAAGTGACGGACACAATTGCTGCTACGCGCACAGCCGGCATGATGGTGTTCAGCACGGCTGACAGCAAAGTCTATACCTACAATGGTGTTACTGCCACGTGGGTTGCTTTTTAGATGGCTCTGGTCGGAATGTATGAAAGGCTGAAAGCCTAACCTATCAAGAAAGAGTGCCCGCGGGGTTTTGTTTTCGTTTCATTTTTACCTTGGCGGGTACTTCTTTCTTTTATCATTAGTCTTGAACTGTGATTAAATTGATTTTTTGAGGGCTATGATTTTTTTAATCATAGTAAATCATTTACTCCATTTAATCACAGTTCAATTTTTTTTCATACCTTTGCAAAAAAATAAAAAATAGCAATGACAGCAAAAGAAATTCGTCAATCGTTCAAAGATTTTTTCGCAAAAAATGATCATAAAATCGTTCCGTCCGCACCGATGGTGATCAAGGGCGACCCGACATTGATGTTTACAAATGCCGGTATGAACCAGTTCAAAGACATTATTTTGGGCAATGTGCCTATCAAATATCCACGCGTTGCCGATTCGCAAAAATGTCTGCGCGTGAGTGGCAAACACAATGATTTAGAGGCAGTTGGGCACGACACCTATCATCACACCATGTTTGAAATGTTGGGCAACTGGTCGTTTGGCGATTACTTCAAAAAAGAGGCGATTGCCTACGCTTGGGAATACCTGACGGAAGTGCTGAAATTGGACAAAAGTAAACTCTATGTGACGGTGTTTGAAGGCAGTAAACCGGAAGGCTTGGAACGCGACGACGAAGCCGCCGGCTATTGGGAGCAATACCTCCCGAAAGACCGAATCATCAACGGCAGCAAAAAAGATAATTTCTGGGAAATGGGCGATACCGGACCATGTGGACCGTGTTCTGAAATCCACATCGACCTCCGTCCCGAAGCCGAACGCGCCAAAGTCGACGGTTTGACCTTAGTTAATAACGACCACCCGCAAGTGGTAGAGATTTGGAATTTGGTGTTTATGCAATACAACCGCAAAGCCGATGGCTCGCTGGAAGGACTTCCAAACAAAGTAATCGACACCGGAATGGGCTTTGAACGCCTTTGTATGGCAGTGCAAGGCAAAACGTCCAATTACGATACCGACGTTTTTCAACCGATAATAAAGACCATTAGCACTGTCACGGGAATACCCTACAACTGCACCCCTCCCTTGAGGGGAGGGGCGGGGGGAGGGGCTGACATCGCGATGCGCGTGATTGCCGACCACATCCGCACGATTGCATTTGCGATTATAGACGGACAATTGCCCTCCAATGCAAAAGCCGGCTACGTCATTCGCCGTATTTTGCGCCGCGCCGTCCGTTATGGTTACACGTTTTTAGGGCAAAAACGCCCCTTTATGTACAAATTAATTCCCGCCCTGATTGATTCGATGGGCGATGCTTATCCTGAATTGATTACACAAAAAGACCTGATTGAAAAAGTCATCAAGGAAGAAGAAGATTCCTTTTTGCGGACATTGGAGAAAGGTATTTTAAAATTTGATAAATATGTCAGCGATATGATAATTAGCAATGATACAATACCTCCAATGGAATATAATGGTATTGATTTATCAAAAATACCAGGGACAAATTTTGAAAATAAACATAAAAATAATACAATTGAGGGAAAATTTGCTTTTGAACTTTACGACACTTATGGTTTTCCATTAGATTTAACAGAATTAATGGCGAAAGAAATAGGTTGGACTGTAGATATCGTTGGTTTTGACGTGGAAATGCAAAAACAAAAAGAGCGTGCACGCAATGCCGCTGCAGTAGAAACAGGCGATTGGATTACCGTGAAAAATGGCGATCCAGAGTTTGTGGGCTACGATTTCACAGAAGCCGATGCACAAATCCTCCGCTACCGTCAAGTAAAACAAAAGGGTGCTGATTATTATCAAATTGTGCTCGATCAAACGCCGTTTTACGCCGAAATGGGCGGACAAGCGGGCGACAGCGGTTGGCTGATTGATTCCAAAGGCAACAAAATTGAAATTTTTGATACGAAACGTGAAAATAATTTGGCAGTGCATCTGACAAAAAAACTTCCTGCTGACGTGACAGACACATTTCAAGCAACCGTTGACGTCAAAAAACGTCGCGCTACGGAAGCCAATCACACGGCAACGCACCTCGTGCACGAAGCGTTGCGTGAAGTTCTGGGCACACACGTAGAGCAAAAAGGCTCGTCTGTGACGCCAGAATCGCTACGTTTCGACTTCTCGCATTTCCAAAAACTCACCGACGAAGAAATCCGCAAAGTAGAGCAAATTGTCACGTCAAAAATTCGCGAAGACCTGCCTATTGACGAAAAACGTCACGTGCCAATCGCCGAAGCAAAAGACATGGGAGCCATGGCATTGTTTGGCGAAAAATATGGCGATGACGTCCGCGTGGTAAAATTCGGTTCGTCCGTCGAACTTTGTGGAGGCACGCACATTGCGTCCACCGGTCGTATCGGCTCGTTCCGCATCTTGGCGGAATCTTCCGTAGCCGCCGGCATCCGTCGCATCGAGGCCATTACAGCCGAAAATGTCGAAAAATATTATCACGCACAGCAAGATGTTTTGCGTGAATTGAAGTCAGTATTCAACAATGCGCCGGATTTGACACAGGCGATTCGCAAATTTGTAGACGAAAACGCCGACCTGAAAAAGCAAGTCGAAGGCTTTGTGAAAGACAAATTGGTGCAAGTCAAAAAACAGTTGATAGAATCCAAACAGCAGCTCAACGGCATCAATTTATTCACGCTCCGAGGTCCGTTCTCAGCCGAAATGGTTAAAGATTTAGCGTTCCAAATCCGAGGCGAATTTCCCGAAAAATCCTATTTCGTAGCTGCAACATCCTTCGATAACAAGCCATTGCTAAGCGTTATGCTAAGCGACGACCTCGTAAAAGAAGGTTGGAACGCCGGACAAATCGTCCGCGATGCCGCCAAACACATCCAAGGCGGCGGCGGCGGTCAACCGCACTTCGCCACCGCCGGAGGCAAAGACGAAAGCGGACTTGCCAAAGCGTTGCACGAGATGGTCGGCAAAATTGGGTAAAAATTTGTTTTATCAAACTAATATTCATCTAAAACGTTCTTTTGAAAGAACGTTTTAGATATAAAAATGTTCTTTCAAAAGAACATTTTTTGTAAAAAACCGTTCTATGTAAAAAATAATTATTACCTTTGCAGAAAAAAAAGATATGGATTCGCTATTTAGAAATTCTGCACGAGTGCTCAATGCTGTCACATTGCATTATCATCGGTATATCTATGATTCTATTGATTGGGATAGCCGGTTAATTTGTATTACCGGTCCTCGGGGAACCGGAAAAACAACATTAATGCTACAATATATTAAAGAAAATTTTCTAAATAGGGATAAAGCTCTTTATGTCAGTTTGGATAATATTTGGTTTACCCAAAATTCTCTGATTGATTTAGCCGAAAAATTTTATAATTATGGAGGCACTCATCTGTTTATAGATGAGGTACATAGATATCCAACGTGGTCGATTGAAATAAAAAATATATACGACAGTTTTCCGGATATGCACGTTGTTTTTACGGGTTCTTCTATTCTTAAAATTTACCAATCGGGGGCGGATTTATCCAGGAGAGTGATCAATTATAATTTATCGGGGTTGTCTTTCAGGGAATATCTTTTGTTTGAGCACAAGTTGGATTTTCCGGTCATTTCCTTGATTGATTTGCTCAAAAATCATGCTTCTATTGCTTCAGAAATCACTTCTAAAGTAAAGATATTACCGGAATTTAAACGGTATTTGGAATATGGTTATTATCCTTTTTACAAAGAAGGTTTGAAAACCTATCTGTCTCGGTTGCAAAATGTAGTAAATACGATTTTAGATAGCGATTTGCCTGCAGTTGAACCGGTTGAATATGCCACCATTCAGAAAATAAAAAAGATGTTGATGATACTCTCCTCTCTGGTGCCTTATACGCCGAATATCAATCAGTTGAGTGGAGAGATTGAATCCAATCGTGCTAATACCATCAAATATTTAGGCTATTTAGAAAGAGCCGGATTGATAAAAATGCTTTCATTGTATCAAAAGGGGATGGGATTATTGACGAAACCGGAGAAAATTTATTTGGATAATACCAATTTATTGTATGCGTTGACCAATATTCATGTGAATATCGGAAATGTCAGGGAGACTTTTTTTGCCAATCAATTGTCTGTCAAACATGCGATAAATACTTCCAAACAAGGCGATTTTCAAGTAGATGGCAAATGGCTATTTGAAATAGGCGGTTCAAGAAAAACGTTTGATCAAATAAAGGATCTGGAAGATAGCTACATTGCCGTGGATGAAGTTGAAACGGGACATGGGCATAAAATTCCGTTGTGGTTGTTTGGATTTACTTATTGATTTTAGAAATAAATGAATTAATAATGAAAAAAATTGTACCTTTGTACTTCAGAATAACATTAGAATGAGCAACTTAGAATCCTTAGTTCGAAAAAATATCACGGCTCTGAAGCCTTACGCCTGCGCGCGGCATGAGTTTCAGGGAGAGGCATCGGCGTATTTGGACGCGAACGAAAATCCGTATAACAGTCCGTGCAACCGCTATCCCGACCCTTTGCAAGTCGATTTGAAAACTGAGATTGCAAAGTTGAAACACGTGCGTCCCGCGCAAATCATGATTGGCAATGGGAGCGACGAGCCGATTGATTTGACTTATCGGATTTTTTGCGAACCGCGTGTGGACAATGTGGTGGCGATGAATCCGACCTACGGCATGTATGAAGTAGCTGCCGGCATCAATGATGTGGAATACCGCAAAGTGCTGCTCAACACCGATTTTTCGTTGGATGCCGACCGTCTGTTGGCGGCTGTGGATACGCATACAAAGGTTATTTGGCTCTGTTCGCCCAACAATCCGACCGGAAATCTGTTGAATCGCGACGAAATATTCAAGATTTTAACGCAATTCAAAGGCATTGTGGTGATTGACGAGGCATACAGCGATTTTTCGACCGGAAAAAGTTGGTTGGAGGAACTCGATAACTATCCGAATCTCATTGTGTTACACACCTTTTCAAAGGCGTGGGGATTGGCATCCATGCGATGCGGCTTAGCATTCGCCTCCGAAGAAATCATCGCCTACTTTAATAAGGTCAAATATCCGTACAACGTTAGCGAATTGACGCAAATGGCTGTGTTAGAACAACTAAGCGGCGGCGACAAATTCAAAAACGTGTGGGTGAAGCATATTCTGGAAGAAAAAGAAAAACTGATTGAGGCATTAAAAACAGTGCCCGTAGTCAAAGAAATTTACCCATCGGATGCTAATTTCTTGTTGGTAAAAGTGACCAATGCGACGCAAATTTACAATGCCTTAGTACAAAAAGGCATCATTGTACGCAACCGCACGTCCCTCGCCTTATGCGAAAATTGCATCCGCATCACAGTAGGCACCCCCACAGAAAACGCAGATTTGTTAAACGCATTAATGCATTGCGGATCAATGTAGGGGCGACCCTTGTGGTCGCCCACAATGACAATCGTAGGGAACGCCCCTTGTGGTCGCCCACAATAATAAAAATGATGAAGAAAAAAGCACTATTTATAGATCGAGACGGAACACTAATCGTGGAACCGCCTGTGACAGAGCAAGTGAACACACTGGAGCAGCTGGAATTTCTGCCCGGCGTGTTGCGCAATTTGGCTCTCATTCGTGAAAAAACGGATTTTGAATTGGTGATGGTCACCAATCAGGATGGTTTGGGCACGCCCGCTTATCCACAAGAAAATTTCGATACAGTGCAGAAAAAAATGCTGGAAATTTTCAAAAATGAAGGTATTGTTTTTGACACTATTTTGATTGATAAATCCTATCCCGCCGATAATTTGCCGACGCGCAAACCCGGAATAGGCATGCTAACAACTTATATGACAGGCGATTACGACTTAGAAAATTCATTTGTGATTGGCGATCGCCTGACGGATGTGCATCTGGCGGACAATTTGGGTGCGGGTGCGATTTTAATCAATAAAGAACCCCTTTCTGATAAGCAAAAAAATAAAAATAAAGTGAAGTCGCATTCACGCGTGGTCGAAAATTGGGATCAAATTACCGAATTTTTATTGGCGAAAGAACGTCAAGCGACTATCGACCGCAAGACCAAAGAAACCGATATTCACACCGAAATAGATTTGGATGGCACGGGTAAAACGCTGATTTCTACGGGCTTGAGTTTTTTTGACCATATTCTCGAACAAATTGGCAAACATGCCGGTATTGATTTGACTATTCAAGTGAAAGGCGATCTGCATGTAGACGAACATCACACAATTGAAGATACGGGAATCGCGCTTGGAGAGGCTCTGTTACAGGCACTTGGCGATAAGCGAGGCATCGAACGCTATGGTTTTTGTTTGCCGATGGACGATTGTCTGTGCACGGTAGCACTGGATTTCGGTGGACGTCCGTGGATTGTATGGGAGGCCGATTTCAAACGCGAACGGGTAGGGGATGTGCCGACGGAACTGTTTTTTCATTTCTTCAAATCGCTGAGCGATGCGGCAAAAATGAACCTGAATATCCACGCAGAAGGCACCAACGAGCATCATAAGATCGAAGGAATTTTCAAAGCGTTTGCGCGAGCTATCAAAATGGCGATTCGTCGCGATGTGTTTAATTATGAAATTCCTACGACAAAAGGTTGTTTGTGAAAAAAAATAATTATCTTTGCAGAAAATATTAAATACTAACAATATGAAGACAAAATTTTATCTTTTGGGGTTGGCAGCGGTGACTTTATTGGCATCCAGTTCTTGTAAACCCAAACAGAGCGCGTATCAACAGGTATACGAAGTAGCAAAAGCGAAACCTATTGTGTACGCTGCGCCTGCCGACGAAGATCGGACATTGATCAGATCGACTGCGCAACAACCTGCTTCTCGTAAACAACAAGCGGCTAAGGAAGATGTTGCTACTGTTAAATCAACTGCAACTTCCAAATCGGCAACGGCTGCTGCAGTTGCGGCTCAGACAGCTTCTTTCCAAAAGGAACGCATAACATCAGTCGATGGCGGTGCTATTCAACGCTACAGCGTAGTGGTTGGCACGTTCATCAACCAAACGAACGCTAAAGGATTGAAAGAAAAGATGCAATTTGATGGCTACCGTCCGGTCATTGCTCAAAACGGACAAGGCATGTATCGCGTCCTGGTTGCTACTTTTAACGACCGCGCCAGTGCCGTAGCTGAAAAAGAACTCATCAAAGAAAAATACGCGCCGGATTTCGAGGACGCTTGGCTCTTAGAACAAGATTTCTAAATGTCTGAACTGTGATTAAATGATTATTTGATAGGCATGATTCATAAATCATAGTCCATCATTCAATCACCAAAATCACAGTTCAGAATAAGAGGGGATTTCTTTGACAAAAGAATAGTCGCCGTTGAGGATGTGGCAACAGTAGTGCTGCAAGCCATTGCTGATGATGAGCCAAGGGACATTTAAGATACTATTATAGCGCGCTATCTGGTTGAAAGCCTGTTGGTTAATCGTTATCGTGGGTGCTTTGTACTCAATGATTAATTGCGGTTGCAGCAGGCGGTCGTAAAGCACCGTGTCGCAGCGGCGCGTGACATTGCCCATCGCGATGGTCACTTCATTGGCGAGCAAACCTTCGGGATAGCTTTTTTCTTCGATCAAATAGTTGATAAATTGTTGACGCACAGACTCTTCCGGAGTAAGCCGCACATACTGTTTACGCAACCGGTCAAAGACATATTCTTTGTTGTCCTGTATTTTTACTTTCAAATCCATCGTGTTTCTGCAAATAGTTTGCAAATATACAAAATAATTCATAACTCATAACTCACAATTCAACTTCATGGCAGTTAAAAGTTTCGACGAAATAAAAAGAGAGGTCAAGGCAAAGCAATTTGCCCCGGTCTACCTGTTTCAGGGAGAAGAGGGTTACTATATTGACCAACTGACCGATTTGGTGTTGGAAAACGCCTTGGAAGAACATGAACGGGATTTTAACCAAACGATTTTTTATGGTATAGACAGTGATGTCAATGCCATTATTGATGCCTGTCGCCGTTATCCAATGATGGCGGAACGGCAATTGGTGGTGGTTCGCGAGGCACAAAACCTGAAAAATATCGACGAATTGCTGCATTATGTCACGAACCCGTTGCCGTCGACCGTGCTTGTCCTCAATCACAAGCATAAAAAGTTGGACATGCGCAAAAAGTTAGGAACCACGATTACTAAATCGGGCGTCGCTTTTGAGTCCAAAAAAATCTACGATAATCAAGTTCCGGCGTTCATTATCAACTATTTAAAAGACAAGAAAATCAGCATTGACGCACAATCTGCCCAAATTTTGACGGATTATCTGGGTGCCGGCTTGAGCAAAATTGTGAATGAATTGGATAAATTGGCCATTAGCTTACCTGCTGATAACCGGCAAATTACGCCCGAAATTATCGAAAAAAACATCGGTATCAGCAAAGATTTCAACAATTTTGAACTACAAAAAGCCATTGCCAATTTGGATGTGGTAAAAGCCAATCGCATCGCCCGCTATTTCGAGGAAAATCAGAAAAATAATCCGCTGGTTATGACGTTAAGCCTTCTGTTCGGATTTTTTACCAATCTGATGATTTGTCATTATGAAAAAGACAAATCGACCAACAGTTTAAAGCAGGCATTAGGTGTTCAATGGGACATTCAAGTGATTGATTATCAATTTGCTATGAAGCATTACAACGCTGTGAAAACCATGCGCAATGTAGCACTGATTCGCGAATACGACGCCAAGAGCAAAGGTTTTCAAAACAGCCTGACCCCCACAGAAAAACTGCTTCCCGAACTTTTATTCAAGTTAATGCATTAATCACAGTTCAGACTTTACAGAGGATTCGCACTGAACGTGTCACCCTGATTGATGTCGCCCGTCGTGTAACCTTTGTTAAACCACTTGTATCACACTTTTATTGCTTTATTAGTTTTCATTATGATAGTAAAACACTCAAAAAGTAAAAAAGTTCACTAATTTATACAAAAGTAGAAAAAAAAATCATAACTCATAACTCATAACTCATAATTATTTTATATATTTGCACCCATAAAATAAAAACTGTATCTAATGGACAAAAAAAGAGTGTACCAATTCGGCAACGGAAAAGCTGAAGGTAAAGCGGATATGAAAAACCTCCTTGGAGGAAAGGGTGCTAACTTAGCGGAAATGAACTTGATAGGGGTACCGGTGCCTCCGGGTTTCACGGTGACGACCGAAGTGTGTACCGAATACAATAAATTAGGGAAAGATGCTGTCATTCAGCTGATTAAGTCTGATGTGGAAACTGCTATTAAACAGATTGAAGCAACGACCGGTACCGGTTTTGGCGATAAAAATAATCCTTGCCTCGTGTCTGTACGCTCCGGTGCACGCGTGTCGATGCCCGGGATGATGGATACGGTTCTCAATTTGGGATTGAATGATGAAGCCGTTGAAGGCATTGCGAAAAAATCGGGCAACGAACGGTTTGCGTGGGATTCCTACCGCCGGTTTGTGCAAATGTACGGCGATGTCGTGCTCGGCATGAAACCTGAATCCAAATTGGAAATCGACCCATTTGAGGAAATCATGGAAACCGTGAAAAAGGCGCGCGGCATCGAATTAGATACGGAATTTACGGTGGCTGATTTGAAAGAATTGGTGCTCAAATTCAAAGCGGCAGTCAAAAAACAAACCGGAAAAGATTTTCCTGATTCGCCTTGGGAGCAACTCTGGGGTGCAATCTGCGCCGTATTCGATTCTTGGATGAACGAACGTGCAATCTTGTATCGTCAAATGTATCGCATCCCGGAAGAGTGGGGAACTGCGGTGAACGTGCAGGCGATGGTTTACGGCAATATGGGGCAGACTTCGGCAACAGGTGTCGCATTTACACGCGATGCTGCAACCGGCGAAGATATTTTCAATGGCGAATACCTTATTAATGCACAGGGCGAAGACGTAGTGGCAGGTATTCGTACCCCGCAACAAATCACGCTCGAAGGCTCCAAACGTTGGGCAGCGCAACAAGGCATTTCCGAAGCCGACCGTGCAGCGAAATTCCCGTCAATGGAAGAAACAATGCCCGCGTGTGCCAAAGATTTGATTGAAACCCAACAGAAATTGGAAGACTATTTCAAAGATATGCAAGACCTCGAATTTACCATTCAAGACGGTAAATTGTGGTTGCTGCAAACGCGTAACGGCAAACGCACCGGTGCGGCGATGGTGAAAATCGCTATGGATATGCTGAAACAAGGCATCATTGATGAAAAAACCGCATTGTTGCGTCAAGAGGCTGATAAATTGGACGAATTGTTGCATCCGGTATTCAAAAAATCGGCGTTGGCAGCAGCGAAAGCCATCACCAAAGGTTTGCCGGCATCTCCGGGCGCGGCTACCGGAAAAATTGTATTCCATGCCGACGAAGCCGAAGAATGGGTAAATCGCGGCGAAAAAGTGGTGCTTTGTCGCATCGAAACGTCGCCGGAAGATTTGCGCGGAATGGCTGTGGCAGAAGGGATTATGACAGCGCGTGGCGGAATGACTTCCCACGCAGCCGTAGTGGCTCGCGGTATGGGAAAATGCTGTGTGTCAGCGGCTAACGGCGTACAGATTGATTATAAAGCCAAGACAATGGTCATTGGCGATACGAAATTAAAAGAGGGCGATTGGATCTCGCTCAACGGTTCTACAGGCTTGATTTATGCCGGAAAAATCGAAACGCAAGAAGCCGAATTGAGTGGCGACTTTGGCGAATTGATGGCTCTCTCCGATAAATATGCCCGCCTGAAAGTGCGCACGAATGCCGACACGCCAACCGACGCCCAAGTGGCACGCCAGTTTGGTGCACAAGGCATCGGACTTTGTCGCACGGAACACATGTTCTTTGAAGGCGATAAAATCATTGCCATGCGCGAAATGATTTTGGCAAAAGATGAAACAGGACGCCGTCAAGCGCTGAAAAAATTGTTGCCATTGCAACGCGCCGACTTCACAGGCATCTTTGAGGCAATGCAGGGACTTCCGGTGACGGTTCGCCTGCTCGACCCGCCTTTGCACGAATTTGTGCCTCACGACGAAAAAGGTCAACAGGAAATGGCGAAAGTCATGGGCATCTCGTTTGACGAAATTCACAACCGCGTGGAAAGTCTGTTGGAACAAAACCCGATGCTCGGACTGCGTGGCTGCCGTTTAGGCAATCTCTATCCCGAAATCACCGAAATGCAAACGCGTGCAATTATCGAAGCGGCGTTGGATTTGAAGAAAAAAGGCATCCCGACACAACCGGAAATCATGGTGCCGTTGACCGGTATCCTGTACGAATTTTCGGCACAGAAAAAAATCATTGACGATACGGCACAGCTCGTCTTTGACGAACGTAACGACAAAATCCCGTATAAAGTGGGCACGATGATTGAAATTCCACGTGCTGCTTTGACGGCACAACGCATTGCCACCGAGGCAGAATTTTTCTCGTTCGGAACAAACGACTTGACGCAAATGACGTTTGGTTACAGTCGCGACGACGTAGCAAAATTCCTCCCGATGTATATCGACAAAGGTATTTTGAAAGCCGATCCGTTCGCCGTCTTAGACCAAAAAGGAGTAGGGCAGTTAATCGAATTGGCAACATCCCGTGGTCGCGACGCACGTCCGGGCTTGAAATGTGGTATTTGTGGCGAACATGGTGGCGAACCAAGTTCCGTAAAATTCTGCAACAAAGTAGGGCTTGATTACGTCAGTTGTTCCCCATTCCGCGTGCCAATCGCCCGTCTGGCGGCTGCGCAAGCGGTGGTAGAGCAGGCGTAAACCAATAACTATACTTCCTTGAAAAAGCTCTCGGTGATGTCGAGAGCTTTTTTTATTAGCATTTCACAAAATCCAGTACCCAATCAATATCAATTATTCCGCCTCGTCCTTTTCTGTCAAATCGCATAAACCGATTCTTAATTTTATATCCCCATTTATTTATTAGTTTAAAACCATTCCTTTCCGCAATGATAGAAAGAAAATCCGCTGTGTCAAAGTGGATATTGCTAACATCACTATCTCCTACAACCATTATGTAGTGAGCTTTCTTTTTCATACATTCTGATATTGATTGAAAATGCTTGTTCATTTCCATAAAATACTTGTATGTAATGTATGCGTGTTTACGACCGTTTTTTTTATCACTATCAAAAACTTGTTGTAATTTATTATCTAATGCTTCAATGCCTAAATTGGCAGTATTTGGGGAATAATTACGAAATTCAGTAACAGGTATTTGTTTGTTCCCGATATATAATTTTTTTTTCTTATTCTGTTGTTCTTGTGTCTGCATTTGAAACAAATCGCCAATCCAAAATAACTCAACCATTTGATTATAAACATAATCTATCGCTTTAATATAGGGCGGCGAAGTAATTGCTAAATCAATTTTTTGTCCGTTAAAAGTTTCTGATATTGTTTCACTGCTAGATAAAATCAACGTATTTGCTGTTTTTAAATTTGGATAATTGGAAAAATCAATAATTCTTTTTACAAAATAATCAAGTTGTGAAAGGAAAGTTAAATAAACTTCTTCCGGTTGTTTGATTTTTGTGTGTGAAACATACGTTTTCTGAGACTCGTCATCTGCGTTGGAAACCCTACGAATAACAGAAGAAAAACAAATGATTAACAGGTCCTGTATATCATTTATTTTTTGCTCTTTCCCGAATAGTTCCGGTATGCTATTTATTAGTGTTCTTATGGTAGAAAGTTTTGAAATGGCATCATCCGTAAACCAATGATTTAGTGTTTTACAATCAGGTGTAAATAATTTTTTTTGTGGTTTGTTTAGATTATTTTTAAGCCATTCAATAATTTTTTGTAATTCAAGTTCATTGATTCTTGTTGTTTTAACTTTTGAAATCATCGCCGACAGTGGATCAATATCAATTCCAACAGAAAAATTTCCGGACAAAGTACTCTCAACTAATGTAGTACCACTTCCACAAAAAGGGTCAAGAATTAGGTTGTCTTGTTTATTGGTTAGATATTTATTTATTGCCCATCTTGGAATTTGAGGGATAAATTTTGCTGGATATTTATGAAATCCATGTGTATATTGTGTTACACTATTAGTGTTAATACTCAATATCACTCCATTTTCAATATCATTTGGGATAATATTTTTAACTGTCCGGTATTCCACTTTAATTTTCTTTTTTTAGTAAAACAATACTTTCTCTCAAATATTCTTTAAGAGGTTCTAATTCTTTTTTCTGTTGCGAACTCGTTGTTAAATGTCTTGTAATAAATATATTCTCAACCTTAAACCCAATTTCTTTTGCAATTTGTGCTGTTAAAATATCAGAGGGAATAATTACTCCTGAATAGGCAGAATTGCCAATCACAATGCCAACATAGCCACCTCGTTGTGTTTGTAAATATAATTTTTTCAATAATGTGTGCATGTCATCAAAATAGCCTCGCACGACTGAAGGAATTTTATTACTCCATAAATTGTCACGGTCAAATAACGCAATCAAATTTTCGAGATGACAGTTTTTGTAATTTATAGATTTCCCATTCAAAGAACTGATATTTGAACGAAAACCGGTTTCTCTCATTTTTTTGAAATCCTCTTTATTATTGACAAAATCACCTAACCAAAGTTCCACTTTGTGTATTTCAAAATAATCAAAACAGTTGCAGTATGGTGGAGAGAAAAAAGTAAATTGTAATTTATCTGCAAAGATCTCATCAAAATTCAAACAATCATAGTGAATTACGATCGGTTTTTTATCAGAATTTCCATAATCATTCTTAATATCTGACAAAAACAATTTAATTTTCGCAAATAATTTGTTTTTTACAAATAAAAATTTGTCTGCTGGGAAGTGTTTGTTTTCCCAATCGTCTTTAGCAATATTCAAATATCCAGAATGGGTCCTTTTTCGATTTTTGTATTTGATTCCGTTCCCTTCCTTTTTTATATTTGAAACTTCTTCAACAATTGAAAGCCAAGCGACAAAGAACAAATTTTGAACTTTTATGTTTTCTATTGATTTTATGTGTTTTTTTAATTGTAAAATTGTTTGCAAAATTTCATCATTAAACATTTTTACTGCCAAATCAAATGAAATTTCAAATCTTTTATCCGATTTTATAATTGCATTTAATATTTTCAATTCTGCATTAATGGCTTTAATATCTGCTTGATTATATCTCTCATTTTCTACGGTTGCCACTAATGTAGATATGGGATTCACATCAATACCAAACGATTGCAGATTTTTATGACGAGCTGCTAATAATGTTGTACCACTGCCGGAAAAAGGATCAAACACTTTTCCTGTTATTTTTAATTCGTTTAAAAAAGCTGTTACTAACCGAATGGAATATCCTTCACGATAAGGAAACCACCTTTGTACTGGTGTTAAATGAGCTTGCTGGAAATGGACTTGATTTTCAAATGAATGGGCCAGACTGAATGTGATATCTTTTTCCAATGATCTAAATACAGATAATTGGTTTAATTGCTTGTCTTGTTGTAACAAATTATCTTCTTCAAATAAAGAATATTGCACAGTTGGTTCGCTGACAATGGCATACTCCAAATCATCAACATGATAATTATAATATTTTTCGTCTATTTCCATTAGGCAAGTTTCAATTTTTCATCCACTGCCTGATCTGAAAATTCTACTCTGTATGTAGTGGGAGTAGCATATAATATATTTTCATTATTCTTCCTAACAGGGTCATTGATAATACTGACAAATGTACCATCATTTGTGAAATAAATGCGGTAAATATAAAAGTGATCCTTATGCTGTTCGGCAGCTACCCACTCATTGCGAGTCATGTTTATAGAATCCCATGTATCCGTAAAATTGGGCTTACTTACACGCTTAGTTGTTTTTACTTCTATATATCTTGTAAATTCCGGATTTTTCAAATTTCTACTTGCTTCGATAGAAATTATATCATAGCCCAATCCTTTTATTTTCCAAAAAGGTTTTACTTTGTTTACTAATCTGGGATTGAAAGATTTTACAATGTTTTTTTCGTGATTAAATACAAAGATTTCTCCATCATTTCCCAATTCAGTCGATGATTGTGAATCTGCCGGTCTTTCGGGCACCATTAAACTTCCTGTATCTAAACTATTTATTGATGTTTTAAATTTATCTTCTTCTATTTGGTCTAAACTTCCAAAATATATTTGCCAATCCGATTCAATTTTTTTACCAATTTTTTTTTCTTCTAAATTGTATTTTGAATAATCAAGAGCGAGTGGTTTATTTAGATTATCTATAAAATAATCAATTGCGATTTGTTCTTTTGTATTGAGCCAAACTTTTTCTTTATCCTCTCTTATAAGATTTGCTAATTTTAAGTAATCAAACTGTTCATTTATGTGTTGATACCCCCACGCATAATTTTTAGAGATATCAACCTCCTTTTTCAATCCTTTTTCTCTGTCATATAATATTACAGATAAGACTTCGTCAACAGAAACTTTTCCTTGGAGAACTTGTAAAGCATTCAGCACATAATATGCAATTTCTTTTTTTGTCAAAAGCACACTTTTCTGCCGTGCCAATTTTAAGAGAGATAATACAAAATGATATGGTTTAAATGAAATATTATGTTGTATTTTATCAATAGTTGTACTAATCTTTTGGGAACCATTGGGTTGTTGAAATTTATAGCAAATGCTTTTAAATAAAGCGGGCTGGTCATTATCTCTCAAATATTTTATAGATCTATCTGACAGGTAGATAATTCCTTCTTTTTCAAAAATAAGACCGAGTAATTTGTCTACACTTTCAGTTCTGTGGTTTTTGATTCTCTTACTATTACTGTCCACTTTCATATATTCTGACAATTTTTCATCAAATGTTTTAGCAAAACTCTTTGCCGGAATCGGACATATTTCGTTTAAAATTTCTGAGTAAATAGGCAAGTAATTATCCATTTTCAAAATGGATTTACCCCTAATTATCGTGCATCTATATTGAATATCTGGATTATACATTAGTATTCATTTTTTATTTTTTAGAAGCTACAAAGGTACAACTTTTTTTTCAATTTCTAAAATTACGTTGCCATAAATGTAGAGCAAACTTGACCATATAAAATAAAAATTTAACCATTAACCATTGAGCATTAACAATTATTTTGTACCTTTTAGAGTGTAATGTGCAAGAGATTGATTGATAATATGAATTTCATATTTTTTTTGCCCCATTTTTCGCAAAAGTTTATTAAAGAAGGTGGATGGCATTATCTTCACTTACGATGGATTGGTGGATATTAACGGGAAGATTATCTTTGAGAATAGTCACCTTTTTGAGCAAAGCATCATGCAATCAATTATTCTCACGATACGAATATCTATAAACGATGGGCAGAAATGATTGTTCAACAGAAAGCCGGCGAACAAGGCAAAGGAACCTATTTCACGGGCTATGCCAGTCGCAAAAATCGCAAAAATTATGACTATTCGCATGAGGATATATTGAAGTGGTTTATATTCCACCGACTATTTTTTAGACCAATTACTGTGAAATCTGAAATCTTTTTTCTACCTTTGTCCTCTATATTTTAGTTGAAAATGAAAAAAATAATTTTCTGGTCATTGGTCATTGGTCATTGTTTGCTGCTTACCGCCTGCTCGTTTTCTTACGGCTTCCAGGGCGGAAAATTGAATTATGACATCGTGAAAACCATTACGATACAAGACTTCACGAATCGTGCCACGCTGGTGAATCCGAATTTGGCACCCACGTTTGACCGCGCGTTGCGTGACCGTTTCGTTGAACAGACCCGTCTGACAGCGGTCGACAACAATGCCGACATCACTATCGAGGGCGAAATCACAGGTTACGACATCATGGGAACCGCCGTCAAAGAGGACGCTTACGCCTCGCAGACGCGCCTGACAATCAGCATTCACGTGATCTACACCAACTTCAAAGAGGAAGGCAATGACGTAGACCAAACATTCACCGCATTCCGAGAATTTCCGGCATCCAGCAGCCTCTCGGAAGTAGAAGACACTTTGGTGCGTGAAATTGTGACGGAATTGGTGGATATGATTTACAATGCCACTGTGGCGAATTGGTAAAAAACTATAAGGTTATGCAAGCACACGAAATTATAGATTTGATGGCTCAAAAGAAGCCTTTGACGGAACATTCGTTATCGGAATTGCAATTGCTGACGGAGGAATATCCGTATTTTGCGACGGCTCAGGTACTTTTTACGCTCAATTTGAAGAGTCAAAAGGACAGCCGGTTTAATGCCAATCTGCGAAAATCAGCCTGTTACACCGGCGACCGTCGTCAATTGTCTAATCTCGTTGAACAATTACCCGTTTGGGCGACCCTTGTGGTCGCCCCGTCGCCCAACGCCCCAACGCCCAACGCTCCAACGGTGTTGCCGTCCGCGATTGATTCATTTTTGGAACAACAAACAGATGAGCAGCCCGAAGAACTAATGTATGCTGCTCCCGCCGATTATGCGGAACAATTTTTAACAGATGCCGAAAATGCTGACGAAAGTGTTGATACAGAGAGCTTTTTCTCCGAAACGTTGGCAAAAATTTACATCAAACAGAAAAAATATGACAAGGCTTTGGAAATTATTTACAAATTAAATTTGCATTATCCGGAAAAAAGTCGTTACTTTGCAGACCAAATGCGATTTTTGGAAAAATTGATTAATAATTCAAAAAAATAAAGGTAGAAATGTATATTTTTATTACAGTATTGATTGTAGTGGCGGCTATTTTGCTTGCCTTGATTGTGGTGATTCAAAATTCTAAGGGTGGCGGTTTGGCTGCCGGGTTCGCGTCTTCTAACCAAGTGATGGGCGTGCGCAAAACCAACGATGTGCTCGAAAAAGCAACGTGGTGGTTGGCAACAATCGTGGTGGTGTTGTGCTTAGGCGCTTCGTTTACCATGAGTAGAGGAACGGTTATCGAATCGGATAATGTAACGAAAGAGATTCTCGATCTCGCTGTGCCACAACAAAATACAAATCAAGCACCGCAGTTTGAACCGACTGTTACAGAAGAAGCTCCGGCTGCTCCTGCAGTTCCACAACAGTAAAATCTCCGGCATTCGGGTGTTAGCGAGTTCTTGTTTTTCCCAACTTGATGTAATCGACCAACGGAAGATTGGCGGGGCAGGTGAATAAGCAGCAGCCGCATTCGATGCAGGCATGCACGGCGTTTTCTTTCAACTCGTCGAGCATATTCCGCTGAGCCAATTTGTACAACAAAAATGGTTGCAGTCCCATCGGGCAGGCATCCACGCACTTGGCGCAGCGGATACACTCCGATTTTATGCCACGTTTCGACTCTTTTTCGGTCATAAACAAAACGGCACTCGAACCTTTGAGCGTAGGTGCATCCAGATTACTGATGGCGCGTCCCATCATGGGACCGCCGCTGATGATTTTGCCCGTATCTGCAGGCATGCCGTCAATCGCTTGAATCAATTTCGAAAGAGGCGTACCAACCCGTACAATAACGTTTTTCTGTTTTTTTAGCTTTTTCCCTGTAATGGTGACGCTATTTTCAACCAGCGGTTTATTTTTTTGCACCGCTTCATACACGGCAAAAGCACTACCGACGTTGGAAACGATGCAGCCTGTTTCGATGGGCAATGCCCGGTCGGGCACTTCAAGTCCTGTAATCGCCTTTATTAACTGTTTCTCGCTGCCTTGCGGGTATTTAGGCTTCAACGACACAATTTCAATGCCGTCGTAATTTTTGACCAATTGCTTGAGATGTGCAATGGCGTCGGGCTTGTTTGTTTCAATGCCAATGCAGGCTTTATCGACGGTGATGGCTTTTTTCAGAAGTTGAACACCGATTAGTAATTCTTCGCCTTTTTCGAGCATCACACGGTGGTCGGAAGTCAGGTAAGGCTCACATTCGGTACCATTTATGATGAGAATTTTGGCTGTTTTGCCTTCGGGAACAGTCAATTTTACGTGCATCGGAAACATTGCTCCACCCAACCCGACCAACCCGGTTTCGGCTATTTTAGCTTTGATTTCTTCCGCTGATTTAGACAAATCGCGATTGATTTCCGTGCTGCGATCAATGCTTTCGTCCCAGTCGTCGCCTTCTACTTGGATGCAAATAGCAGGCTTTTTAATTCCTTGATAGTCAGCCGTTTCTTCTATTCCAAGCACGGTTCCGGACACCGACGAATGCACATTTGCCGACACAAATCCGGTGGCTTTAGCAATCAATTGACCCGTTTTGACGCGATCACCTTTGGCAACAACACATTCTGCCGGTGCACCGGTGTGTTGCGATAAAAAAATCTTTACAACACCTTCGGGAGGCAGTTGTTCCAAAGCCGCAGTCTGCGATAGTTTATTTTCAGATGGATGAACGCCACCTTTTTTGAATGTTTTAATCATATTTCAGTATCCTTTTTTCTGGGTGGAAAATTCACTTCTTTGATACTTCCCATGGGGCATGTGTCGACACATTTGCGGCACAAACGGCATTTGTCTGCGTCGATGTAAGCCAAATTAGTTTCAATTGTAATCGCTTCAAACTCGCAATTTTTACGACAAATAGCGCACGCGATACAAGCCGTTTTACACTCTTTACGGGCAACGGGACCTTTGTCTTTATTCATGCACGACACATAAATGCGGCGATTTTTAGGTCCTTTTTTGCGTAATTCCACCAGCAATTTAGGACAGGCTTTCACACAAGCGCCACACGCGGTGCATTTCGTTTCGTCAATTTCAGGCAATAGCGTTTCCGGATTGATGTGAATGGCATCAAACTCACAAGCCACCACGCAATCGCCTTTGCCCAAACAGCCGAACGAGCAATCGGTATCGCCCGAGTAGGTAGCTGCCATGACGGCACACGAAACGGCTCCGTCAAATTCATTCGTTCGCGGACGATTTTCGCACGATCCCGAACAACGTACCACAGCAATCACCGGCTCTTTTGCTTCCACTTTTTTGCCAAGCATTTCGGCAATTTTTGCCATCGTTTCATTGCCGCCAACAGGACAAAAAAGCGGTGAAATATCATCTGATTTGACTACTAATTCGGCGAATGCACGACAACCGGTACTGCCACATCCGCCACAATTGGCACCCGGCAACAGGTTTTCTACTTCATCTATTCGCGCATCTTCAACTACTTTGAATTTTTGCGCCACGATGTAAAGCACCACTGCCAAGCCAATAGCCAGTATGCCAAGCATGAGTATAGTCGTTAAAATTGTAGAACTCATTTGCAATTATTTCTTAATTTGTTTCGATGCGAAAACTAACTTTTTTCTCTATTTTATCATTCAACTGATGAATGATGACATAATACAAAGCAACTACTGCAAACGCCGCCAAAGCAGATATACCTTCACTCAGCCGGCAAATTTTCACAAAAATGATGATCCCCGCGATAAACACACTAAGCGGAATCACAAAAGCCAATAGCACCGCATAAAAACCAACTGACCGCTGCAAAGTCACCGTCACCGTATCGCCAACTTGGAGGTTGTAATTGCCATTTTGCAGAGTTATCTGTTGTGTCTGTGAATCCAGTGACTGACACATAGATTTGGATTCGCAAGTGGCACATGCGGACATACGCTGAATATCGACAATGATTTCATCGTCGACAATCGCTGAAACAATACCTGTATGGCGTATTAATTGAGACATCAAAACATTCTTTGTACACGACAAAGGTACAAACAAATTTTGAATTACAACTTATAACTTACTTTTCGATTAAAAGTTTCAAATTTTCCAAATTTTGTTGAATCACTTGTTTGGTGAAATCATCTGTCAGATTGCCGTGTTCGTCAAACTTGGTTTGTACGGCATTGATGAGCACTTCAGGTTTCATCACCAATTTCATATCAAACAGGCGAAAAAAGTTTAGAAAAGCAGCCTGCATTCGCACCGTGCCCCACATACCGGGAGTAGCACCCATCAGTGAAACCGGTTTGCCAAGCAACGGATTATTTTTGCCGCGAGAAGCCCAATCAAGCGCATTTTTCAAACCGCCCGGAATGGAATAATTGTATTCCGGCGACACAATCAACAAGCCATCCACCGTGTCTAATGTGTTCAAAAACGCACTTACGGCGGCCGGAGGCGTTTCCGTATCCAAATCTTGATTGTACAAGGGCAGTGCATCGAACGGCACATCTATTATTTCCATACTTTCGGGCGCTAAGCTTGTCGCCACGTTCAACACTTTTTTGTTATAGGAATCTTTGCGCAAACTGCCGCAGAATCCCGCGATTTTTATTGTCTTCATAACTATTTTTTTATTTGTATAACAGTAGGGTGTGGACAGCCAAATCAATATCCCCTTGCGCCAAAAGCGTGATGAATTTGCTGCCGATGATGGCGCCTGAGGCGTTGGCGAAGGCGGCTTGCAACGTTTCACGGTTGGAAATGCCGAAGCCAATCAGGCGCGGATTTTTGAGTTGCATCGCATGGATGCGGCGAAAATAATCGAGGGTAGGGGTGTCGAACGCGTTTTTGGCACCTGTCGTACTCGCCGCAGAAACCATGTAGATGAAGCCTTCGGTGTGTGCATCAATCAGTCGAATACGTTCCTCAGACGTTGCCGGCGTGATGAGCATGATGATTTTCAGGTCGTATTTGTCGGCGATGGGTTTGTACGTTTCCAAATAATCTTTGAACGGCAAATCGGGAATAATCATGCCGGAAATGCCGCTTGCAACGCTGTCCTGACAAAATTGTTCAAACCCGTAGTGCATCACGGAATTGAGATACCCCATCAAAATCAACGGGATTTGCACCTCATGTTTGATAGCCGCTAACTGACTGAAAAGCAGTTTCAACGTCATGCCGTTGCGCAAAGCAATGGAGCCGCTGTCCTGAATGACGGGACCATCTGCCATTGGGTCGGAAAACGGAATCCCCACCTCAATCATGTCTACGCCGTTGGCTTGCAACGCCTTGATGACATGAGTCGTATCGTCTAATTTCGGGAAACCTGCCGTGAAATAAATCGACAGAATCTCCGCTTTTTTTGTTTTGAAAAGTTCGTTTATTTTGTTCATGATATTAGCCCCCTAAATCCCCCTCAAGGGGGACATTAAAGCCCCCTTTAGGGGGTTGGGGGCCGGTTTTATAAATTGTTTTAACTTCTCTATATCTTTAACTCCGGGTTCTACTTCAAAGCGGCTGTTCAAGTCGATAGCGAATAATTGCGGCAAATTCAACTGTTTGATGGCTTCTGCGTCTTCCGGCGCAATGCCGCCACTCAAAAAGAAAGGCGTTTTTCCGTTGTATGCTGATAAAATTGACCAGTCAAATTTCTTTCCCGAACCACCAAATTGAGGCGTTTTTGTGTCAAACAGAAAATAATCGCATACGGATTCATATTCTGCACAGCGTTTGAAATCGTCTGTTGATGCGATTTGGAAGGCTTTTATAATTTTTGTTGGGCAAACGTTGTTTATTGGGCGTATGCAATACGCCCCTACGAGGGTGTTGCAAAATTCGGGCGATTCGTTGCCGTGCAATTGCACCATTTGTAAATCAAATGTTTCGACGGCGTCCAAAATTTCTGCTTGGGTTGCATTGACAAATATGCCAACTTTTTGAATAGTTACCGGAATCGCTTTAACAGCCTCCACATTGAGGTTTTTGTCGTAGCGTGGCGATTGTTTATAAAAGATGAAACCCATGAAATCAATCGGCAATTGGCTGACAGCTAAGATGTTATCAGCGTCGCGCATCCCACACACTTTTATTTTCAAAGCGCTGCCATTACGAGAGGCGCTGTCATTGCGTTGCGGGCTCCGATCCGCAATCTCACCCGCAACCCCCTGAAAAGTAGTGCAATCTATCGTTTTCATGATTTCAACTCCAATAAAACGACGTTTTCAACGTGCTGCGTATGTGGAAACATATCCACCGGTTGCACGCGCGTCACTTTGTATTTCACATCCAGCAGGCTCAAATCACGCGCTTGTGTCGCCGGATTACAACTGACATAGACTATTTTTTGCGGTTCGGCAAACAAAATCGTGTCAATCACATCGTCGTGCATCCCGGCGCGCGGCGGGTCGGTGATAATCACGTCCGGACGACCGTATTCGGCAATAAATTCCGCGTTCAGCAAGTCCTTCATATCGCCCGCGAAAAAGAGTGTGTTGGTGATGCCATTGATTTCGGCATTGACTTTTGCGTCTTCAATGGCTTCCGGAACGTACTCAATACCAATGACTTGCTTGCATTGTTGCGCTATAAAATTGGCAATCGTTCCCGTTCCCGTGTAGAGGTCATACACCAATTCTTCACCTGTCAAGCCTGCAAACTCGCGAGCCGTTTTATACAGTTCATAAGCCTGCTCGCTGTTGGTTTGATAGAATGATTTGGGACCGATTTTGAACCGGAGGGGCACAAAATTTTGTGCCCCTGCATGCGTGGCCCCTGCATCCATTGTTTCAAAAATATGGTCGTTGCCTTTAAACACTACGATTTCCTGGTCGGTAATCGTGTCGTTGGCTTTTTGATTGACACTGTATAATAAAGAAGTGATTTCCGGAAATTTGTCAGCCAAATGTTGCATCAACGCGTTGATTTTCTCTGTGTCATGTTCAAAAAACACCACAATCAGCATAATTTCGCCTGTGGTGGACGTTCGGACAATGATGTTGCGCATCAATCCGGTTTGTTTTTTCAAATTGAAAAAGGCATAGCCGTTTTTAGTGCAAAAATCCTTGATTTCCAGACGAATCGCATTCGACGGATCGGCTTGTAACCAACATTTTTTAATGTCCATGACCTTATCAAACATGTTCGGAATATGAAAACCGAGCACGTTCATATCGTCAAATGTTTCGCCGGATTGCAGTTCTTCCATCGTCATCCAACGCCAGTCGGAAAACGTAAACTCCAATTTATTGCGATAAAATTTTGTCTTTTGGGAGCCTAAAATCGGCGAAATCTCAGGGAGTTCAATCTTCCCGATGCGGGTCAAATTGTCCGTCACTTGTTGCTGCTTGTAGCGAATTTGCTCGGAGTAGGGGAGAATCTGCCATTTACAACCCCCACAGACACCATAATGTTCGCAAAATGCTTCCGCCCGTTGGCCGGAATATTGGTGAAAATGCACCGCGCGCCCTTCGGCGTAACTGTTTTTGCGACGGGTCAGCTGAATATCGACCACATCGCCCGGCACCACAAACGGTACAAAAATAACCCAGTCGTTGTACTTCGCAAGCGCTTTACCCTCGGCAGCAACGCCTGTGATGGTAATGTTTTCTAATATCGGTAATGTTTTTTTTTTCGCCCTCATACACAAATCATAGCCCTCATTTAATCAATTTAATCACAGTTCAGAATATTATGTAGCAACGACAACAGGATGTAGGCTATAATGGACAGACAGACGCCCAACAAAGGGTAAGCAACTGAACAGCAAGACATTAGAATGATAGCAACGATGATGATTGAAAACGCCCATTGGTTCTCTTTCCATTTCGTACTTTTGAATTTCAACGACAACATCGGAATTTCCGAAACCATCAGCAAACAAAAAATAATCAACAGCACGACCAAACCGACCATCGTCACCATCGAAAAAGACGGCGAAAAATAATGTAGAGATGGAATCAAGGAAGCCCAAAACAGTGCACAGGCCGGAACAGGCAATCCCAGAAAAGAAGTGGTTTGACGGGTGTCCACATTAAATTTTGCCAATCGCAAGGCCGCAAAAACCGGCAGTAAAAGTGCCAAAAGTGGCAAATAGCTGCTTTCGTAACTATTGAAATAGGTGTAAAGCATCAAGCCCGGAGCCACACCAAAACTGACCACGTCAGCCAGCGAGTCTAAGTCCGCACCGGTGGAGGAATAGGCTTTTAGTAACCGTGCCGCAAAACCGTCGAAGAAATCAAATACCGCCGCCAACACAATAAAAAGGAATGCGCCCTCCTGATTGTGGTAGGTCAAAACCGTGATACACGCCAAACAGCCGGCAAACAAATTGAGGCAGGTAATAAAATTCGGTACGTGTTTCATACTATTCATGAGGCAGGTTGTTTAAACTTGGCGACAACTGTTTGATTTCCATACACTTTTTGATCCAATTCGACTTCAATTTCTACATCAAGCGGCAGAAAAAGATCTACGCGCGATCCGAATTTGATAAAACCCAACTGTTCGTTGATATGTGCTTCGTGTCCGATTTCGGCATACGTGACAATGCGGCGCGCCATGGCACCGGCAATCTGGCGTACAAGTATTTGTGTGCCGTCTTTTCGTTCAATCACCACCGTCGAACGCTCGTTTTCCAGACTGGATTTCGGCAGATAAGCGGCTTTAAATTTGCCGTCTTGATGCCCGTAATGGATGATTCTACCATTGATAGGCATCCAATTGACATGCACATTGGTGATGCCCATAAAAATGGAAATTTGCAAACACTTGTTCTTAAGATATTCAGCTTCAAACACTTCCTCGATCACCACCACACGACCATCAGCCGGTGCAACCACGATGTCTTTGGTGTTGTCAGGGAAAAAGGGGCGCGGGTTGCGAAAAAAATTGACAATCATCAGAAAAAACAGAATAGAGATGCCTGACATGATGTAGAACATTGTATTTTTATCGGCATAACGCAACGCAACATTCACTGCCACCAATAGAATTAAGGCGACGAAAATTATTTTGTACCCTTCTTTGTGAATTCTCATGTTTTTTGTTTAAGTAAAAAACTCCGCAAAGATAGGAAACTTTTTAATACTTCGCAAATTATTTGACAAAAAAGAAATAGTTTAAAATTGGCTGTTAGTGAATAGTTAACATGAATGATCACATACCTTCACGTGAAAAATAACAGAACGATCGTCTGTTTATCTACTTTTATTTTTGTCGATTGATGTCCGACAAAAAGCCAATGGTCTTCCTGTTTGGCGAGCGTGCCGCACAGGAAAACCATTGGACAGAACAAACTAATAGTATTTTTATTTACCACCAACGTGGATCGCCTATTTTATTGACAGTCTATTGCATTCTCCATTTTTTTGCTCCGGCCGTTTTTGCTCCTGCAAAATTATATTTGATGGTGTAATTATCCTCTGTGGGAGCATTAAACAATCCGGTTTCATCCACATCGAGAGATTCAAGACCGTCCAATGGATACGTCGTTGTGCCAACGGTGGTCCAAGGAAAATTCGTTTTATATGAATTGGTCACTCCCAAGGTAGTTGCAGTACCCACCAAGGTGATAGCACCGGTTGGGCCCGGTTGGTAAGTTCCACCGGCAGCTGACAAAGTTTTCATGGACGGACCAAATACGGTATTGGTTACCGTCAATGTGGTAGCCGTGGCACCCAAGCGGAATAAAGGCGTACCATTACTTGTGGCTTCCATCGGAGCATAACAGAAGGTACAATCTTTGATGTCAATATTCAGAGAACCGGAGTTCGTGACCCGGGCATCAAACAACATGACTGTATTAGTAATTGTAGAATTACTGAATGTAACATGTTCCAGATAAGCGGCTAAATTGGTCGTCGTGACAGCTCCTTGATTGCCGATACCATTGAGTGTACAGCCTTCAAATGTAAGGTTACGAACACCTTCATTGGCGGCTTGCATGCGGACTATGGCACGGTATCCCTGAATGCTGCAATCTTGAAACAACATATTGTTTACCACAGAAGTTGTTCCGTTTACATTATAAACTTGGCGACCACCAAATCCTGCATCTGTGGTTGCAGAAATCGGAGTAGTTAAAGCAATATCGCTGATGAAATCTATCTTTTTGAAAGTAATGTTTTCAATTACCGCACCGGTGTTACTTTGCAATCCACCACTTTGTACGAATATTGCATTTCCTTCGAGAGACAAACCGGTAACAAAGGCTACAGACTTGTTCAACTTGATAGTATTGTTCACTTTATAGGAAAATCCACCTTTCAGGATAATCGCAAGTCCTTCCGTTGCATCCATTACGGCTTTTATTTCTGCCGATTTCAGTGTATCGGGATATTCGTAAGCACGCAAATCTAAATATTTACCGGGGCCATAGAGGGCATCAAAATCTTCGCCGGCTGCTGTCTTAACGGTAATACGACCTTCGTATGTATTACTCGTTTGTTCCTCTCCCGAATACGCATACGCTTTATAGGCAGTTGACGGCTGCAAACCATAGATAGTGATTTGACCGTTACTAAAGTCGATAGCACTTACCTCTTCCTCAACAGTGTCTCCTCCATTGTCCGGCACAATTTTAATATAAGTAATGGGTGTACCGTCCGTTTTCCAGGAAATCAATGCCGCCACGTCAATCGTCCGTACATCTATTAATTTCGTAGGATAGTTGATCGATATAGCATCTGTTTCATACGTTTCCGATGCGATACCTGTGCCGATGGCTTTTATTTTCACTACGTATTTTTCATCCCATTCCAAATCGGCAAATGTATAGGGTGATGAAGCCGTACTTGCTTGGCGGTAACTTTCCAAAACCGGTTTTTTGTCGGCATCCTCACCAATCACTTTAAATAATTCTAATTCATAATCAGTAGCTCCTTTGATGTTGTCCCAAGTAGCCACTACATTATTTGTTTTATTGTCTAAGGAAACGATGGGTCTGAAAAGACGCGGAGCATCTCCCACATTTTCATCATCACTACAACCGCCGGCACTCACTCCAATCAGTAAGCAAAGTGCCATGTATTTGATAGAATTTAATAGTTTCATAACTTTATTGTATTATTATTTATTACGGATACCATAACCTTCATTCGATAAAACACCCGCAGAAGTAGTTACTTTTGAACTCGGGATCGGCATTACATACGGCGTCGGTATAGACCGAAGAGCGTTAAGGTTTGCCGTTGCCGGAACAAAACCGCTTGTGATTGCAGGTTCTGTTAATCCGAAGTAACTGTATAGAACATTTTCCGAAATAACGCCTTTCTTGATTGCATCGCCACCGCCATCTGTTCCATACGGTTGTTTCGTTGCCGGATCTGTGTCGGAAACAGAACAAAATGTTTTTGCAAAGTCCACCCGATACAGATTATCGCTGGTGTATCCGGTTTTAATATCGTTTTCAGCAACTGTTTCGGCACTTTTGTATGGCTCTACTTTATCATCACGAGCAGTGAACATATCATTTTCCCACTCTATCATTCCGCCTTTAATTTTGTAATACAGTCTGTTTGCCACATTTAAGTCTTCGATAGGCTTGTTTTTGTCATAAACGCCATCTGCAGGATTAAGTTGGTGTGCATTGATGGTCACTTTGAGCATCCATTCGATAGCATCAACAATGGCATCGCTGTAGTAATTCCAGCGGATAAGGTCGAATTTGCGGACACATTCTCCACCAAATTCCCAAGCACGCTCATCTATGATTGCTTTCTTGAATGAGTTATAACTACTGTGTTGATTGATATAATTATCTACCATTGCCGTTTTGTTCGAGGCATTCACAAATGCCCGGTCGCGCACACGTTTCAACATGTTTTTCGCTTCAGCATCCGGTCCGTGATTAATTTCATTGTTGGCTTCTGCCAGCATCAACAACACATCCGGATAGCGAAGAACAGGCCAGTTGATACCGGTGTTTTTACCGTCACTAAAAGTTGCCATATCCAAGCGATTCCATTTGGCCGGCGCAATAGCCCATGCCCCTTTGGCATTTTGAGTATCATCTGACAGATAGGAAACAGGCGCGCAAGTAACGTTCAATCGCTGGTCTTCTTTATCGAAAGAAACAGCATAAGCCGGAGCCATAAATGTGTACATCGTGGTAGTTCCTTTGCTACCTCCGGTTACCGGGATACCAATACACCAGCCCACATCACCACCGCCGTTTTGAATAAATCCCATTTCAAAGAGGACATCTCCGTTCGGTTTGTTTGCTGAGTTGATTTCTGTATAGAAAATATTCTTGAAATCGGCAGGAAGTGCACGGTCTTTCAATTTGATGAGTTTGCGGCAATACGCTTGGGCTACTTTGTAAAAGTCATCGCTGGATTGAGCTGTTTGTTCTGCGCCATTTTCATCGGTATAAGTTACCGGATCAATCTGATCGTCGATACGACAACGCGACATGGTTCCGTCTGCTTGCATGGAATAACCTGCACGGAAGAGCGCCAACTTGGCAATAAAGCCGATAGCAAACTCACGATTCATCCGTTCCGCTCCATCCTTTACCCGTTCTGCCCACATCATATTTTCTTCTACATTCACCAAATCTTGAATGAGGTGTGAATAGATAATATTTTTATCTACCCGTGGCGTATTATTATCTACACCGTATTTGGAAGAAGTGGTTGCAAACGGTACATCTGCCCAAAAATTACACAACAGGAAATAGCGATAGGCACGCAAACAATACGCTTCACCTAATAATTGCTGCATGTCTACGTTCCCATTCAGATACATTTCACTTGCTTCGATTCCTTCAATCACTTGATTAGCAAAATCAATGGCATTGTAATTGTGATTCCAAGCTGTGAGGACATCTCCAAAATCACGGGTATTAATCGCCCAAATACCACGACGGGTGTTTTCGACCGATTGTGCTTTATTTACAGGACCGAGTTCAACATCCGTGTTTTGCATCCAGTTATTAGACATGCGAGACGTATAGGAGTCTTCTGTGAAATAAGAGTAGACCCGATCGATCATTTTACGGGCGTCTGTCGGATTGGAGCAGAGATATTCAAGATTATCGTTAGATAAACTTTCCGTAGTCAAAAAATCTTCACAGGAAGTCATCGCAAAGACACTTCCAAGGAAAATTGCTAAATATAATAGTTGATTCTTCATTGTTGTTCTTATTAATTTGTGAGTTAAAATGATACATTAAGCCCCAGTGTCCAAGAGAAAGACTTTGGATAGATAGAATAATCTACGCCCGGCGTAATTCCGGAGGAAGAACTATTGCGCATAGCGGAACTAACTTCAGGATCATATCCGGTGTAGTTCGTCCAAACATGCAGATTGTTTAATGTACAATAGGCTCGCACTTGATTGCTTGCAAACTTTTTGGTGAAAGTTTTCGGAAGCGTGTAGCCAACCGTCAAATTTTGGAAACGTAAGAATGATCCGTCTTCTATTGCCCAAGAAGTTACCACAGGATTATTATCCGCTGAGGTCAATGGAGACCAATATGTTTTTCCTGCATTCACCGATTTCAATGTTTCATAATCTGTGATTATTTCCCCGCTTGCCCGGTCCAAATAAGTCCATGCAGAAGTGGCAGGATTCATATAGTCACGGAGATTGGCTTCCGAGTTGCGATAGAATTGTGTACTTACAATTTTATCCATATTATAAACATCATTTCCATAGACAAAATTAAACAAGGCAGATACATCAAAATTTTTATAAGTCGCATTTAATCCGAATCCGCCTGTAAATTTGGGAGTTGCCCGGCCAATAATTTGACGGTCTTTGGTATCTATCACATCATCACCATTCAGATTTTTCAATTTCATGGCTCCCGGACGAAGACCATTGGACGGATCCAAATGTGGATTTGCCAATATCCCCTCTTTTAACTGATATTTTCCACTACTGCTAAGCAAGAATTGTGTTTTTCCATTGGCATCCACGTAAGTTTGAAAGTCATCCACCTGATAAATGCCGTCATAAACATAGCCATACATCAAACCGACCGGTTGTCCTACGATGACACGATAATCATCCGCATCTCTTGTATCGGTCGAAAAGGCTCCGGATTGATAGGACATCTCTTTGGTATCAGCTAATTTATCTACTTTATTCTTATTAAATCCAATATTAAAATTGGCTTGTAACGAGAAGTCTTTCGTTTGAGCAACGACTGCATCCATGGTTATTTCCACACCACGATTGGATGTTTGTCCGATATTTTCTTGCATAGTGGAATATCCGGGCGCCACAATTTGACGTTCTACCAACAAATCTTTCGTTGTATTCCAATACCACTCCACACTACCGGAAAGTCTTTCTTTAAAGAAACCGTAGTCAAGCCCGATATTTCGAGTAATCGTTGTTTCCCATTTTAGAGTAGGATTTGCCATTTGTGAATTAGACAGTTCGTAATTAGGATTCAAAATATTGCCGGCTCCATATTTCTTGGTAGAACTGGAGGCTTTGTATAGTGTGGTGTACATACTGTTGCCAATTCGGTTATTTCCTACTTCTCCATAACTGGCACGCAATTTTAAATTAGAAAGCCAATTTTTGGTGTTAGTCATAAATTCTTCTTGCGAAATACGCCAAGCCACAGACGCCGCCGGGAAATATCCCCAACGATTGTCGCCCAGGAATTTTGAAGAACCATCGGCACGGAAAGTAATGGTTGCTAAATAACGCTCGTCATAATTGTAATTAAAACGTCCGAACCAGGAAGCCATTTTTTCCGGCTCTGCTAAAGAACTACTAATGATTGCTGATCCGGTTTCTCCGGAATTAGCTTGCATAGCAGCAAATGTTTTTTCAGGAGTAATGTCTTTTTGATAGAATTTACCGTTCATTTGCATCGTTTCCGATTCGCTGACATTAATTTCTTGTCCAAGCATCGCATCCACACGGTGTTTTTGGGCAAAAGTGCCATTCCATGTCAACGTATTCACGACATTATAACTGCTGGCATCCCGCTTGTTCCAGTCTGCCAGAGGTAAACTGCCACCATTTTGAATAGCCGTACTGGTATAGGGTCCATACCAATTTTTGATACCTCTGAATGCGTATTGATAACCACCTGACAAACGATAGGTAAGATTTTTCAAGATATTCCAGTCTAAACCGCCGGTAAAGTTGTATCTCCGCTCATTTGTTTTTTTATAGTATTGCGCAGCCAGTTCTGCCAACGTCATTTTGCTTTTTAGATACTCCTCCAACTCTTCTTCGGAAAGAGTAGACAGGTCAATTTCAACAACATCTTTTAAACCACCTACCGGAGCTTTCATCTGCGCATCATACGAACGCACTTTATAGCTTCCACCGCTTGTGCCGGAACCATCGGTTTCGGTGTCGGAAATACGCGCACCAAAATCAAATTTAAGATTTGATGCTATCTCGTGATTCAACTTAAAGTTCAGGTTGGTACGGTTATAGCCCGTGTTACGCATCAAGCTATTGTCGGTTACATACGTCCCGCTCAAATTAAACTTGGTTTTATCTGTTCCGCCGGTTATACTCAAGTTGTGAGATTGAGAGATGCCTGCATGACTGAACATATCTTCCTGCCAATCCGTTCCTTTTTGGTATTGATAAAGGTCAACATCCCCATAACTGCCGAAAGATTTTTCAAAATTGGAAACGGAATTTTTCAATGCCGCCCGTTCATATTGAAGCATAATGTAATCGTAGGGATTCATCACATCAATTTTTCTTGCCAACTCTTTCCCTTGGAAATAAGTGTTGTAAGAAATTTTGGTTTTGCCGCCTTCTGCGCCCTTGGTAGTGATAAGGATTACCCCATTGGCTCCACGAGAACCGTAAATAGCCGTAGAAGAAGCATCCTTCAACACCGTTATATCCTGAATATCTGTGGGAGATACATCACTGATACTGCTCACCGGAAATCCGTCAACAATATAAAGAGGTGTGTTGTCGCCGGTAATCGAGCCACCACCACGCACGCGAATAATGATTTCAGCATCGGGAGAACCGTCCGCTGTTGTAATTTGTACTCCGGCTAACCGTCCGGTCAGTGCTGCTGCCGTACTTGTTACCGGAACTTTAACGATTTCTTTTCCGCTAATCGTATTGATGGCACCCGTCAAGTCTTTTTTTCTGACTGAACCGTAACCGATGACCACAAATTCATCCAGTTGAGAAGCGTCTTCTTCGAGACTCACATTAACCACACTTCCCGTGATGGTAACTTCTTTGGTTTTCAGACCTAAATAGCTAACCACCAACGTGTTTTTATCGTTAGGCACCGACAGGGAATACTTTCCGTCGATATCCGTAGCTGTGCCCACAGAGGTTCCTTTGACAGAAACGCCTGCTCCAATGATCGTTTCCCCGGTGGGGTCGGTCACAACTCCCGAAACAACCCGGGATTGTGCATTCATCTGTGCGCAAACAAACACATTCATCAATAACACCATCATCATGGACAGTGTTACGCTTCGTTGTTTTTTCATTCTTAATAGATTCATTTTTAACAGATTTATTGATTGTTATTTGACCCGTATTTTTTTACTTTTAGTTCCTGCTTTCACAATATAAATTCCTTGAGCAAAGGTATTCGGAATAGCTTTGCCCGTGTCGCCAATCCCCTTATAAACCAGCGTACCTGCCGTATTGTAAATATAAATATCCGAATTAGCACCGGTATCTTCGGGGTAAAGCGTGGAAATAGCAGTCGGTGAACTGATTTCGCCGGAGGTGTTGACATTCAACGTGGCTCCTGCTCCGCGCGTGCTCGTGATAGCCGCCTCAACTTCTGTGGCAGGAATCGCACTATATGGATAAGTAGGAGCAACGGTAGTGGTGCCTACGTTGGCAGGCAGGCTTTTTCCTGCTACCGGAATGCAGTCTACCAATTTCATGGATGCTGTGGTTCCGCTTTCTGCAGCGGCTTGTGCCATTACACCAATTTTTTTAAAATGAACGCCTTCGATATAGCAAGTGGTTCCTTGACTTCCACCGGTAAGATTAATGCCTTTGGTGGTAATAGATTTTCCTCTCGTGCCATTGGGTGATAATACCGGATCTATCTCACACGTATCTTTTGTAGTTACATTATAATAACAATTCAATATATGTAATTCGGCATTTCGAGCACGTGGCATACGGTCTACGCAACCATCCGACCAATAACAAAACTGAAAGGTAATGCTATAATGTCCATCGGCAGGAACATTTGTTCCGCTTCCACCAATCAGGTTGGTCAGGCGGTGATCGCCATTTCCATCGCCGGTCATTCCGATGTAACGATACGGTTTTTTATAACCAAATTTACACCACGAAATAGTAATGTTGTCTGCATTGTTGGTATTATCAAAATTCCCATCCATACCATCGTAAAATTCGCAATGATCAACCCACAAATTAGTACAGTTGGTGTTTTGTATCAAATCGCGCCCATCCATATCCCAAGCACTCGGACCTTCAAAAATCAGATTGCGGATAATGAAATTGTTGGATCCGCTGCTGAAACCCAAAATTCCGGAGTTGCCTGATTGGATCAGTTTTACGCCCGGCAAGCCCAATAGGGTTTTGTTAGTCACTTTTACACTAATCATATCATTTACTCCAAAGTTGATGTTTTGTGTTACAACAATAATGGCAGGAGGCGTATTTTGTAATGCAGCCTTTAAGGTAGCAACCGAATTGACGGTTACGACAATACCACCAGCTCCACCGGTAGCATTTCTGCCGAATCCGGTGGGGGAGGTCATGCAATAGTCTTGTGCCTGAAGTGTGAGCACACAGACCAGGCACAAGACGAAAAGGATAGTTCTATAAATCACTTTCACTCGTTAGCTTATTTGCGTGGTTGCACAATTTTCCGTGAAGCAACCGAATGATCATCGTACACAGTTTTTTCAATCACCAAACCTTCATAATTAGCATCAATTTGGCGACCCAAAACATCGTAACGCGTCACGGATACGACTGCTTTGTCGGCTGTAATTTCAGAAACAGCGGCAGACCCTCCGGTAACAATGATTTCATAAATATTGCAGGCTGCATTACAGAACAGATACAGTGTGGCTGCACCACCGGTATAGTTGACCGTACGTTTGAGTTTGCCATCGGCAGCGGCATACACAAACTCGCCAATAAGGTTAGTCCCATCCGTCAAGAAAATTTTCCGATCGGAAGAACTCGAACCTGTCGTTCCTACAACATCTACCTTTACATTACCGTTAACAGGGAAAGATACATAGCGTTGTGTCGGCATATTGACAGTAGGAACTGCATCTGTAGCGTTTGCGCCAGAGTATCCAGCACCATTAAATTGGAAACGGACAGTGTAGCTAACTCCTTCTATTTCTGCAGCACCTGCGGTAATCGCACCCATATTAGTGCCGGTACCTGCATAGATATACAAACCGTCAACCGTATCTGACTCAGAATAACCAGCAGTTGCACCAGCCCAATTATTACTGAAATTCCAGTCATAATTTTGTGCATTTGCACTTACTGAACTCATTAACAGCACTGCTACGAGTGCTAATACTTGTGTAATTGTTTTTTTCATGATATTTATTTTTAATTTTAATTTATGATGCAAATGTAAGCATTTTAAAAATAAAGCAAGGGTGACAGATTTCCCATTCATAGAGGACAAATATATCACCCTTAAAAATTAGATTAGTTGTGTAGTCGCACAATTTTTCGTGAAACAACCGAATTGTCGTCATAAACGATCCGTTCAATCACAAAACCTTTATAATCAGCATCTACCGGACGACCCAAACTGTCGTAATAAACAACTGATTTCACCACTTTGTCGGCAGCCACATTATCCATGCCGGTTGGAGCACCAGCGGGTGTTCTTGTGATTTTTATTTCGTCAATCACCACAATGCCGGAACTTTCCGTTCTGAAATGGATATAAGACGAGGTTGTTCCACTCGTTAGCGGAAAACTTTTAGTCGTCAATTCAGCAGGTCCGGCACTTCCGGCTTCATTTAAAAGACCACCCAATCCCGAACTGCCACTTTTGTCAATATCAATTTGGAATTTTTTACCTGCTTCACCGATTACTTTATAGGTTACATGCAACGTAACGTCTTCTCCGGTGAGGTCTAAATTTTTCGTTGCAAATCGACCGCCATTCAAATCCATGCTTTCGGCTATGGAAGACTTCATGTCACTGCCTCCACCTCCTACAACATAGCCGGTTTCATCGGTTAAACCGCCGGTCAACGCATTTCCTGTTGCGTTTTCAGGAGTCAATCGATTGAATGTTTCCAGGAAAACAGTTTCTTTTCCTGCACCGGGATCCGGCAAGACAGTAAATCCGACATGGTAAGTTGCTGTTGTCGTGCCGTCTTCTGCGATCACTTCGATAGCAGTTTGCGCCGTTAAATCGGCAGCTGGAGTAATGTCAACCGTAGCATTGGCGTCTGTTGCTTCAGCGAGCACCGTCGGAACTGCTGTTGCCGTATAAGGCAGATTCACCGTATATTCTAATTGTTCGGGCACCAAAGTCACTGCGCCGCCACCCACTGTCAAAGATTTCAACGTCACATCGTCGTTCAAAGCCACCGTCAGTGTCACCGTGTAAGCTTTACTGGCAACGGCAGCTTCCGAAGTTTCAGCATCGTAAGCCGTATAAGTCACCGGAGCCGTGAAATCTTGTGCACCTGCCGGCGTATAAGACAGCGCGGAACCTCCAAGAGTTACAGCCGGAGCAAGCGCGGTCAAATCCGAGCCATAAGGTAATTCAGCGGTAATCGTTTCCAATTCATCATCTATTACGGCTTCCTGTTCACCGATTTTAAAGGATGTAATCACCGGTGCCGACAACAGATTGAAACCGATAAGATAAATGGCTTGTGTCGTGCCGTCTTCTGCGGTCACTTCAACGGAAGTTTGAACCGTTAAATCGGCAGCAGGAATAATGTCAACCGTAGCATTGTCATCTGTTGCTTCAGCAAGTACTGTCGGAACCACGGTCGCGTTATAAGGCAAATCCACCGTATAAACTAATTGTTCGGGCACCAAAGTCACTGCGTTACCGCCCACTGTCAAAGATTTCAACGTCACATCCGTGCTTGGGTCGGCTTCCGTAAAATGAATCGTGTATGTTTGTGTTGCAAGCCCATCTTCTGCCGTCACCAACACCGAAATGTCAGTTGGGAAAGTGTTAGCCGTTCTTTCCGGAGCACTTACTTCTGCCGTTACATAATTTTTTTCGGCAGTCACATCCTCTGGTTCCGGCACTGCCGAACCGTAAGGCAATTCGATGTCATAACCATACACATCCGAAGCAAAACCGGTAACGGTTTCTCCTTTATATTTTAAATCTTTCAGAGTAGCATCGTCGCTTAAAGAGACAGCCACCGTCAATGTCACAACAAACGCTCTGTTTCCGGCACCAATAGCAGTTGGGTCTATATCATCATAAACCGTATAAGTCACCGGAGCCGTGAAATCCTGTACGCCGAGCGGAGTATAGGACAGCGCAGAACCGCCTAAAGTAATAGCCGGCGTGATTGCGGTCAATGAACTTCCGATGGGTAATTCAGCCGTAATCGTTCGTTCCGTCTCATCTATATCCGCTTCCTGTTCGCCGATTTTAAAGGATTCAATCGTTGGCACCAAAACAGTGAAACCAATCAGGTAAGTTGCTTTTGTTGTACCGTCTTCTGCGGTCACTTCAACGGAAGTTTGCGCCGTTAAATCGGTAGCAGGAATAATGTTAACCGTGGCATTGGCATCTGTTGTTTCAACTTCCACCGCCGGAACTTCGGTCGTCGTATAAGGCACATCCACCGTATATTCTAATTGTTCGGGCACCAACGTTACCGTGTTGCCATTCACTTTCAACGATTGCAACGACACATCCGTGCTTGCTGCTTTTTCTGTGAAATGGATAGTGTATGTTTGCGTTGCGGTCTCATCTTCTGCAATCACCAACACCGTAATGTCAGTTGGGAAAGTGTCAGAAGTCCGTTCCGGAGTACCAACACTTGCATTGCCATCAGTTGGCACTGCGGTCACATCGCCTGCTTCCGGCATTGCCGAACCATAGGGCAATTCGATTTCGTATTCGTCAATAGCCGGATCAAAACCGTCGACGGTTGCTCCGTCATATTGCAAATCGCTCAACGTAGCATCGTCGTTCAAAGCCACCGTCAGTGTCACCGTGTAAGCTGTGTTTGCCGAACTGTCTCTGTTGTAAGCCGTATAAGTAACCGGAGTGGTGAAATCTTGTGCACCTGCCGGAGTATAAGACAGTGCCGAACCGCCAAGAGTAATCGCCGGTGTAATGGCAGTTAAATCAGTTCCGTAAGGCAATTCTGCTGTAATATCGGTTCCTTCAATAGTCGCCAACACTTCGTTCACTTCAAAAGAAGCAATTGTTGGAGGAGCCGGCGTCACAACTAAATAATTCATCTTTGTGTTTCCGGAAAATTTGAAAGTCAAAACAGAACCGGTTGGAATATTGAGGCCTGTTATTTTAACCGAAGCACACGCAGAGGTACTTGTGTTATTGAAACTGCCGATAAGTGAAACACCTTCAGTTCCCAACACTTCCGTTTCGCCCACTTTAAAACTGGTTAATGTCCTTGTACTACCACTGCTTGCACCCTTCAGTTCGATGGCTTGAGCGGTAGTTGAATTTAATGTAACGACGTAGTCCGTCACATCACCTGTTCTATAGGCAGTCGTAATACCATCAGGAGTGCAATATGCAGCATTCGTTGTACATGCATTAGCTAAATCACCGGATACGGCTCCGGATGCAGCGTTATACAGATAAGGTCTCGTCGTTGAATTAGTGGCATCGCCATAATACAAAACGACATCATCAGCAGCGGTTGGTGCCGGCAAAAGATTGAAGCTAACTAAGTAAATTGCCTTTGTCGTGCCATCTTCTGCGGTCACTTCAATGGAAGTCTGACCCTCCAAACTTTCAGCAGGAGCAATCACTTTCGATGCATTAGCATCTGTCGTTTCAGCTGTTACCGTCGGAACTTCGGTCGTCGTATAAGGTAGATCCACCGTATATTCTAATTGTTCGGGCACCAACGTTACCGTGTTGCCATTCACTTTCAACGATTGCAACGACACATCCGTGCTTGCTGCTTTTTCTGTAAAATGGATGGTGTATGTTTGCGTTGCAGTTTCATCTTCTGCTGTCACCAATACGGAAATATCAGTTGGGAAAGTGTCGGAAGTCCGTTCCGGAGCATCCACTGTTGCATTGACATAATTTTTTTCTGCGGTCACATCCTCCGGTTCCGGCACTGCCGAACCATAAGGCAATTCAATGTCATAACTATAAGTATCCGGATCAAAATGGGCAACGGTTTCTCCATTATATTGTAAATCTTTCAAAGTCGCATCATCGCTCAAAGAGGTAGCCACAGTTAGTGTTACGGTGTACGCTTTGCTTGCTGCACCATCAGCAGAAGGATCTTCATCATCGAAAACTGTGTAAATGACCGGACTTGTGAAATCTTGTGCGCCTTCCGGAGTATAAGACAGTGCCGAACCGCCAAGAGTAATCGCCGGAGTAATAGCACTCACATCAGTTCCTATTGGCAATGTAGCCGTAATCGTTCCTTCTTCATCATCAATGTCAGCCTCTTGTTCGCCGATTTTAAATGATTCAATCGAGGGGGTCTCCGGTATAGTGGGCGGATAGAATGTGATACTTGTCGGATAAACGGAACCGTCATCTCCCTTGATAACAATGGTAAGTTCTCCTGTGTCATTTGTTTGAAACGTTTTAGTTTCACAATTTCCTCCTGAATGTGTGATTTTTTGAGATGCTTGACTACCTATTACTACATCGTAATGACGATTAGAGCTAGAATGAACAGACAAAGCAAAAGATTCTACATTTTTAATGGTAATTGTCAAAGTACGACTGCTAGAACTCAAGTTATAAAAATCATCTGTAATACCGCAATAGGTTTTACTACCAGACCAATTGTTTGTAGAGTTTGTAATAAAATCACTGGCTGAAATATTTGCGTTTGTCAAATTGTACGTTGTTTCTCCCGTAATTTCTTGAAATGTTTGTGCCTTCACATTTCCCACACTTAGCAGCAATACTGCGAACAGTGCTAAAATTTGTATAATTCGCTTTTTCATGATATTTAGATTTTTTTTGTTTACATTCAAACTGTTTTTTACCTCATTTTTACCTCATTTGCTTTCAACAAAACAACCTCAGTAGCAAATAAATCGTCTCTTACTTTGTTCTACCAACCTCATTACCTCATTTCTTGCCATTAAATAAGGTAATGAGGTTAGGGTTCATTACATTCACATTAGGCTACTAAGGTTGTTTTGTTTGGAAAATCAGGTAAAAATGATCCTTTTAATAAATCAGCTTTGTGCGTTTCACCGCACCGTTTTCATATACATCTTCGCGGATATAGATGGTGTGTCGTTGCAGTTGGTTAATCTGATTGCCAAGCAAATTGTAATACTTCGTTGCCACAACAGCACCTTCTGCACCAACCGGCGACAAACCGGTAGGGGCACACGTTTCTTTTACAACTACATAATAAATGTAGTTTTCGTTATCACCCTTTTCAATAGTATAGGTGCCTGCAGTTCCCAATTGTAGCGATCTTTCTTCAAAAGTAGTTCCAATACCGGTGATCGTTTTGACGGTATTCAGTTTCAAAGAACTGCTTGCTTTGTTGGCTACCACACCCACAATCAAAGTGGCACCATCCGTAGTGGTTGTAAAGACAATGCTCGCACTACTTTCCATTTTTAATCCTGTGGTTAGCGATACACCTTTATAGCTCTGCGTCCCTCCGTTCGTAGTGCCTTTCCCTGTGATCGTGAATGCGTTGTCGGTATTGACACTGGTTGCCTGAATGTATTCCTTGACGCAAGCACCACTACCCGGATCAGCACCGGGGTCTGTACCGGGGTCTGTTCCCGGATTAGTACCGGGGTCGGCGTTGCCTGTATCAACACCACCGATTTCCAAGACAGTGCCTTTGTATGTTTTGACAAGTGCGGAAAGCGCGGAAATAATTGCGTCATTGGTGTCTTCCGTGTCAGGAAAAGAATATTTCAAATCGCCGCCGTTCACGCGACCTGCATACTGCATCACCGTTGCCTTGGCCTCTTCCGGCGTTTGTACTGCGTAGGAATACATAACATTCGGGTCGGTATCAAAATTGTTGTAAGTGAAGTTGCCGCTGAACGTCTTGATACTGCTTGGAACCGGTTCCTCGCGACTGCTCACCACCACTGCGTCAAAATCCACCGTGGGGTTGGGATAGCCGGTGTCACCATAAGGCACAAAACGACCGGGATTCACAATGACATTGTTGTATGCCTTGATGATGCCGCCGGTTTCGCTCGAAAAAGTGCCGTTAGCAGACTTGTTGGAAGAAGTTGCCGCATCCCACACATCCGTACCTTGCAACGAAATCAACATCGGCTTTTTGCAATGACGGAAATAATTGTTTTCTGCAAAAATGGACGGTCCGCCTTTGGCTGCTCCGATACCGTATTTGGAATTGCCGTCATAATAGTTGTTGTAAACGTGTACGGTATGAAAGCGTACGCGCGGGTGACGGCTGTCGGAATGATCATACCAATTGTGATGATAGGTCAACACCTCCACAGGCTCGGTGCCGTTGCCCAGCAAATTGCATTTTCCGGAATCCCAAAAGTGGTTGAAAGAAAAAGTAGAATAGCCTGACGTTTTGCTGTCAAGAGCACCATCGCCCTTGTTTTTGTCGCCACCGCCGTCTTTGCCGTAAAAGAAATCGTTGTTGTGCACCCAGATATTTTTATTTCCTTCCTCCAAAGAAACGCCATCATCGGGAAAATTCATAAATCCGATATTCCGAATTTCTACATTCACGCATTCCCTGATATGAATGCCCCAACCATTAGCCGTTGCATCCTCACCAACCCCTTCTATCGTGGTATTCATCGGGGTAGCCGATTTGCCTTTTGAGTCTAAAAGCGAAAGGCTGTTGATTTGATCGATCATATCACTTCCGGTTATATTACCAATCATGCGAATGGCTAACGGAGCGTTGTCATATCCTTTTTCTCTTCCCTGTAATATGTCGCCAATACCTGTGCGCGTTTCCACTTTTCCTTTATTATCTACCACAACACCCAACTGCACTGTTTTTGCATTAGCTGCCGTCAAATAAAGTATCCGGGCACCTGATCTCAACGTTCCGTCATCATTATAGGCGCCTGAGGCTGTTTTTTGCGGAGAATGAACAGAAAAAGCAAAGCCTTCGCGCGTATGTGCTTTGACATTCAGGATTTCCGAAACGGCTGCTTGTGCCGTATTTTCTTGATCATCCAACACCGGCACCACTTTTAGTTGGTAATTTCCGGCTTTCAACCCCAAGGCATCCGCCCGGAAATAAGTCGCATACCGGCGAACCAGCATGCCATCTAATTTTTGGTAATCCGCCTCTTGCGCATCCGCAGCCTTAACATAAACATTGTAACCGTCAGCATCTGCCAGTGGTGACCATTTGACGAACGCCGATTCCAGCCACCCGGAGGACTCAATAAGTGCCACCTGCGCTTCCAAATGCAACATTGCCGGCAAAACCAAGACAAATAAAATAAACAACTTTTTCATGAGTATTAAATTAATGCGCAAATATACCTCTATAAAAATAAAGTAAGGATGTTATATTTCCCATTTATAGGGGACAGATATAACATCCTTAAAAAGAGGGCAAATTCTTTTGAATTTCCTTTAACGACCGGCGTTTATTTCAATTGATAAACGCCATAATTTCGCCTTTCTGCACTTGTGCGCCTTGTTTGACATACGTGCCGACGATTGTGCCGCCGTATCCGGTTTTTACAGGCTCTATTCCGTAACTATTTTGAATGAAGCATAGATTTTCGCCTGTTTCGATCGACGCTCCCTCGAATGGAGCCGTAGAGGCATCCATCACATCGTATTGCCAGATGACTTGTCCTTTGCAAGGCGCATGTACCGGTTTGGCATTGGGATAGATGGCCGTGATTTCGTCAAAACTGAACATCGGAATTTCTACGACCGGACGTTTGATAATGATTGGCGTACCCGCTTTCTCTTTGGCATCTTCCAATTCCTTATTGAAACGCTCTTTGGCAGCTCCCGATCTCATATCGCGGTATTGCCGTTCGTGCATCGCAAATTCAAACAGTTCTTCCTGATCCGGACCTTCGTCCCACTCTAATTCTTGCATTTCTTCGCGAAAACGATCCAGTTCGTCGGGAAATGGTGCTTGCGGATCACCGTCATAAAATTCCAGATTATTGACTTTTGCCAATTGAATGATTTCCGGATCTAATTTTCCGGGTAGTTTTCCCATTTTTCCGAGAATCATGTTCCAGGCATCTTTGTCTATCATCGAGAAGCGAAGCTCATCTTTTGCCTCCGAAAAAATATTCATCAGGGCAATATTTTTCACATATTGACTGAAGGGAGTCACCAACGGCGGATTTCCGAGCATTGGCCAGATACTTTCCACTTCATTGAACAACTGAACGAGCAAATTGTTCAGCGTCACTTCTTTCTTGCCGTGTTCTTTGAGAGCCATGTTGATGGCATTGTGCATGCCTTTCAAATCCGCCATCATCGACCCCATCATGCCACCGGGCAACCCGCAACCGACTAATAGAGAGGTCATTATCTTATTGCCCGGGTCAATGAAAAATCCCAGGAAATCGTCGATGAACGTTTGCGTCAGACGGCGGGCTTCCATGTACGCTTCCATATTGATTTCCGGCACCAAGAACCCGGCGTCTTTCAACAGTGCTTGAATCGTGATCACGTCCGGATGCACCATGCCCCACGAAAGCGGTTCCATTGCCACATCCAAATAATCAACGCCATTCTTGGCGGCTTCCAACATCGACGCGACGGAAAATCCCGGTCCGGTGTGTCCGTGATATTGAACCGGGATATTCGGGTGACGTGTTTTGATCCCTTTGACAATCTGTCCGATGCTGTGCGGGCGACCGATGCCTGCCATGTCTTTCAAACAGATTTCTTCTGCGCCGGCTTCGATGAGTTGTGTCGCCAAATCAACGTAATACTCCACCGTGTGAATCGGCGAGTGGGTGATACATAAAGCCGCTTGCGGAATCATGCCGGCTTCTTTGGCGTATTGAATCGACGGGATAATGTTGCGCGGATCGTTTAGTCCGCAGAAAATACGGGTGATATCCACGCCTTGCGCGTGTTTGACTTTGTACATCAACTGGCGTACATCGGCGGGCACCGGATTCATTCGTAGACCGTTCAATCCGCGATCAAGCATGTGGGTTTGTATCCCGGCTTTATTAAACGGCGCGGTAAAGGCGCGAACCGCCTGATTGGGGTTTTCACCATACAGCAGATTCACTTGCTCAAACGCACCGCCGTTGGTTTCTACCCGTGCAAAACAACCCATATCCACGATGATGGGGGCAATTTGTTTCAATTGATCAACTCTCGGTTGATATTTACCGGACGATTGCCACATGTCACGGTAAACTAAGCTAAATTTAATTTCCTTTGGCATACTCTACAATGTTAACAAAGATATTTATAATAGTGCCACAAAGGTAAGCAACTTAATTGAGTTTTCCAAACAAACATCAGATGTAATTTACTTCCGGCGAGAGTTCGATGCCAAACTTGGCGTTGACGGTCGCTTGGATTTCTTTCGCCAAACTTACAATATCGTCCGCTGTCGCGTTGTTTTTGTTGACAAGCACCAATGGATTTTTGTCGTAAACGGCTGCCCCGCCGAGCGTTTTACCCTTGAATCCGCATTGGTCGATGAGCCATGCTGCCGGAATTTTGACAATTTCTTTGCCGTCACCGGTCTTTTCGGGTTCAAAGAAATGCGGCATGCCGGGATACTGTTGGTGCAAAGCCTCAAAATGCGCTTTGCAGACGTATGCGTTAAGAAAAAAACTGCCGGCATTGCCCAGCACGTTTGGGTCGGGTAATTTGGATTCACGAATGGCGATGACTGCTTCGCGCACGTGTTTCAAGTTAAGTTCCTGGCCTTCCAAACTTTTGCGCAGATTGCCGTAGTCCAATTTGAATAGTGGTTGTTTGGAAAGTTCGTACACCACGTGCGTGATGTAATACAAGCCACGCTCTTCCGGTTTTTTGAAAAAAGTATGACGATAGCTAAATTCGCACTCGGCACGACTGAAAATGCGTTTTTCGCCTGTTTTGACTTCGTAAGCGTGTACCTCCCGGATGCAATCGCCCGCTTCCACGCCATACGCTCCGATGTTTTGAATCGCACTCGCACCGACCTCGCTCGGAATGAGCGACAGGTTTTCGATGCCGCCCCAGCCTTTGTCGACGCAGTATTGAATGAAGTCGTCCATAATTTCGGCTGCACCCACTTTCAGCAACACATGCTCTGCATCTTCGGAAATTTTTTCGATGCCTTTGATGCCGGAATGAACAATCACGCCATTGAAATCGCTCAAAAACAGCAAGTTACAACCGTTGCCGATGTGCCAAAATGCCTGTGAGAAAAAATACTCGTCGCTCAACAGTTTGTGCAAATCGTCTTCCGACTCATACTCCACAAACCAACGTGTCTTCACGTTGAGCCTGAACGAGTTATGTTCCAGCAAAGAATAATTTTCAAAGATTTTCATGCGTTGTAATAACTAACTTTGGCACAAAGGTAAGAAAAAAAATTGAACCGGGATGAAAAGAAAGAGACTCGCACCGGAAAAACGAAACGAAACTATGTACAAAAACCCGTGCGGGTGCTCTTTCTTAAAATTATAACGACACTCCTCGAAATCACCCCCAACCCCCCTGAAGGGGGCTTTAGCGACTGCGAGTGGGCGACTAATGATGCGGCAAAGTCCCCTTTAGGGGATTTAGGGGTAGCTTAGCAGAGAATCATGTAATTAGTTGTATGGAGGCTGAAAGCCTTTATTTGCAACTTTTTCCGCCAGTTTTAATGATAGTTTGAACCAACCCCTATCCGAACGCATAGCGTCCCACTGCGTTTTGAAATGACGCTCTGCCGCCATCTAAATCTATAAAAATCTGCTTTAAATTAAATCGATTTGATGCATTTTAGGATTGCAGTATTATTCAAAGGTTGCACGACGCAAGGCTGACCGGCGGTGGCTGCGCAATATCCATACCAATAAGTATAAGCGGGTGTGCAAGTCTGTGCATCGGCAGCCATAATGTATATGATTTGACCCGCATTGGCGGAACTACACGATGTTGCCGCGTAGGATATCATATTGCATGTTTCCCACACGTTAATCACACCAAAACCTGGCTCGGTTCCGGGCGTGGCCGACACAACGGAAATCGCAATTGTGGTTCCAGACGATCCGTTCACAGCGGACCTTGACCTTGATTTGCACCCCCCAATCACCGTACCTGTATCATAAATATCGCTGCTCCAGTAGTTTGCATTACTCAACCCTAATATTGTAAGGCCAGCAGCAGTTTTTAACTCATTAACAGTCGGAACGCGCCACCCACCGTTGCACGCAATATTCGCATTTGCCACAGTAGTCTGCGCCGATGCCCAGCAAAGCCCACCATAAATCACACCCCCATCACATTGGTTAGTTACGGCAATCACATCATCAGTTCCCTCCCGACTCGGGCTCTCTCCTCCGTGACTTGCTTTCGCCACAACGCTTATTGACGATTCCGACAGTTCTTCATCTTCCGATCCTTGAATCAATGTCAGTAGATATTCATTCGCAGCACTCCCGGTTTCGCCCGAGAACTTTTCGGTCGGATACGTCCACGTAAGACTTGTTGCTCCGGCAGGTAGATTGGTTGTGACTGTCAATACATCACCCAGTTCCAACGGTACATGGCCGCCGGTATCAAAATTGATCGGTGCCGGCTGTACCGGATTTACGTTTATGGCCACTTCGCTTTCGGTGAGTTTGGCTGTTGCCGTGACATCAACCGTGCCGGCGCGGGTGCCGGCGGTCACGTCGCCGCTTGCATTGACTGTGGCTACTCGCGTGTCACTGCCTTCTTTTAATGACCAGGTGATGCTTGCATCAGCCTCGGTTGGCAGATACGTTGCTTCCAGTTGCAGGTGACTGCTTGCCGCTATGTTAGCCGGTGGAGGCGTAATCGTTACACTCGTGATTGGAAGATCAACGGTGACTGCACTCGTTCCTACGAGTGTTTCAT
>JAISKM010000162.1 GCA_031261285.1 Candidatus Symbiothrix sp.
TGCTGCATTTACGTATTCTTTTAAAGATAAAGAAAGCATAATCAATTACATTAAAAATCAACAAGAACATCACAAAAAGGAAAGTTCTAAGGATGAATTAATGCGTATTTTTAAAGAATACGGTGTTGATTTTGATGAAAAATCCTTATCTTAATTGGTTTATATTCAACCCCTTCGGGGTTGCGCAGAGGAGAGCATTTGATCTTTCCCCCAGTCGCCCTATCGGGCTTCACTGGGGGTTATTCATATTCAAGACCTTCGGTCTTCTCAAACACAGGGTTTTACTGGTGAGCCTTTATCATTAACCATTTATCATTTATCATTAACCATTAACCATTAACCATTAACAATTTTTTACTAAGCGATTTCCATTGCCGGAAAACATGTCTTCGCGAGTTTGGAGGATGGTTTCCCATTCGGGCGCAAATTCTTGTTCGTAGTTGGTTTTGAAATCTTCCGTGCCATATTGGTCGATTTTTTCGAGCACATAGCGCACCGTGATTAGGTCGCTGTCGATGGCCGGTTGGTAGTTGGGGTAGGCATCCACGTCTTTAACTTCATTGATGATATGAATGTCAATCAGGATGTTTAAAATCTTGTTGACCAGCCGGATAGGCAGTTTGAAATGATTGGAAATTTCGATAGCCGTGTAGGGTGGGGACGTCGTCTCGAAACGTTTGAGAATTAATGACGCGATGGACAAAGTCAGGAAATCGAGGTAACGTCGCGAAATATTTTTCGTTTCTTGCTCGTAATCGTAATTTTCGACGTTTTGGCAGGCGAACGCGATTTCTGCACCACACAGGCAAATCACCCACGACAACTGCATCCACAACAGGAGTAGGGGGATGAACGCGAAACTGCCGTAAATTGCATTGTATTTCGACACCCACATCTGCCCGCTGATGTACAGAAATTGAAAGACTTGAAAGCCGATAGCAGCAAAAATACCGCCGGCAAGGGCATTTTTCAGTTGCACCTTAGTGTTCGGCAAAAAGAGATACAAGCCCGTGAACAGGATGATACTGAAAATGAGCGGACCAATCATCAACAAAATTTCATAAATCGGAGCCAACACGAAATGCTCTTTCATGCCTCCGAACGTAGTTTCGTACAAAATAGAAACCCCTGACGAACAAACCAAAAGCACCGGAATCAAGAAAAAACCGGAGAAATAATCCGTCATACGCCTCCAATAGGAGCGTCCGTGCTTGATTTGCCAAATTTGATTGAAGGAATTTTCAATCGTCGAAATCAAATTAAACACCGTATAAAGCAACATGACCAATCCAATCCCCAAGAAAATTCCGTTTTGACTTTGCGCCAAATAGGAATCCACAAATGTAAAGGCTTCACCAATCACTTTTTGTTGCCCGGGAAAGTGTTCAAACAACTGACTTTCCACAATCGTTTGGAATCCAAACCCCTTAGCAATCGCCACCAGCACCGCCAACAAGGGAATCAACGACAAAAAAGTGGAGTAGGTGAGGGCAGAAGCGCGCTGTTGCAAATGTTCCGCCTGATAGCGTTTGACAGCCAAGATAATGACTTTCAAAATCGTATAGTTGCGCCGCTTCTTTTTCGTCAATTCTTGCGGCAAAATGCGCCAAATGCCACCCGTGACGAATAGCACCAATTGTTTAATTTGCTCAGGAATGCTTTTTAGTTTCATTTTTTTGTTTGTATTGTGAGATTCCCGCCTGCGCGGGAATGACAATTGAAAAAAATAGCCAATCTATAAGCCGGATTCTGTGCCTGCAAGCAGGCGTCTGCCATTTATCTCGACTTGCCGTCACCGGTAAGCTCCAGCAATCTACCCCCCGGCATCGGACGAGTAGCCCTACATACGCCGGTGTACATGATCTTGCAACCCCCAAGAGGTACGGCTCTGCCTGTTGCCAAACAGACCGGTAAGCTCTTACCTCACCTTCTCACCCTTACCCAACTTGCGCCGGGCGGTTCTTTTCTTCTACCTTACTCTGCTCTCGCAAACAGCCATCCGTTAGGTGGTGGGGCACTCTGTGTTGTCCGGACTTTCCTCCCCATTTTGAATGAGGCGACAGACCGATTGACTATTCGGCACAAAGGTAGTGAAAAATTTTTAGTTTAAATCAATCACTGGCGTGATTAATGAATTAGTTTGTAAAATAAAAAATATACAAATGTAATTGATTAAATATATTTGCATATATTTTACATAATAATCAAGCAAATACACACTTGTATTTTATATTGGAAGTGTGATTTTCAATTGTAACATATATTTTTATATTTGCATTTCTTTGTATTAACAATTATTAACAATATCTATTTTTAATATTTAATCTATTGAAAATCAGTTAGTTATAAATAATTATTTAAAGTCGTAATTTAGGGGTAGGAGAGAGGTATTTGAAAAACTACCCCTACAAGCCATTGTACGTATTCTTAATGTTAAAATAAATTGTTTACACAATTAAATATCAGTTAGTTATAACTTTTATCTAAAGTAAATTATAATAAATAAACAACCCCATACATTAAAGTCCTTCAATTTTATAACTTCTCTAAATACATTTTTATAATGCAATTGTATTCAAACAAATACATTTGTGATTTGTATAACTAAAAAATATTTCATACATTTGTAGCGTGAAACAAACAACTACAAATATATAAATACATCCTACAAATATGAAAGAACGGATAAAAATTATCATGGACAATGGCGGATACACTCCCGTCACCTTTGCCGCGCACATTGGCATCAATCCGCAGACGATGACGGCAAACCTGAATCGCAATGAGAATGTAAGCACCCCTATCCTTCAAGCGATTTTGAAAAAATACGAAAACATCAGTGCCGAATGGTTGATGCTTGGAGAAGGTCAGATGTATAAAACCAAAGAACAGGATCCCCGGCAGCTACCACTATTCCCGAATCAGGAGCAGCCGTATCCATCCCAACGTCCGCAAATGTCCGAACAGCGCAAGGAAACACCGGATAAATCACCCGAAAAAGTACCCGAAACGATTAAGTATCAAGAAGTTATAGTCGAAAAAATAGTGGCTAAAAAAATCACTAAGATAATCATTTATTATGCCGACAACACCTTTGACACGTTTGCGCCGGAATTGTCTTAAACTGTAATTGAAATGATTTGGTGATGAGCATGATTATTTGAAAAAAAAATTGTACTTTTGCACCATAAATCATAGGGATCATATAATCATATAAATCACAGTTCAAGACAAATAAATAAGTACAAATATGAAACACATTGCCGATTGGACAGTAAGCGAAAATAAACGCCTGAGTGCCGATTTTTGTTTGCTGAAAGTGCGCTTAAACGATGAATTGCCGGAGATTGTTCCCGGACAATTTGTTCAAATTCTGGTGCCGAACGCGCCGAACACTTTGCTCCGTCGCCCAATTTCCGTTCATTTTGTGGACTACGATACCCATGAACTATGGCTGTTAGTACAGCTTGTAGGTGCAGGAACCAAAAAATTGAGTGAACTCAAGGTTGGCGAACAACTAAACATCGTTTTTCCCCTCGGAAACGGCTTTAGCCTCCCCTCAGCCCCCTCCTCAAGAGGAGGAGGAGAGGCAATAACTCCCCCTCTTGAGGCGGGGGGCGGGGGGAGGCTTCTCCTAATCGGTGGCGGCGCAGGCACCGCTCCTCTATTATACTTGGGCAAACAACTAAAAGAGTTAGGTCATCAACCCCTATTTTTATTAGGCGGACGAACCGTCAACCACCTGTTGCAACTCGCTGAATTTGAAAAATACGGCGAAGTGCACACCACCACCGAGGACGGCTCTCACGGCGAAAAAGGTTTCGTCACCAACCATACCATCCTGCAAACGTTCGCTATATCGTCCCAACGTGGCGTCATGTCGACCGGAACGCCGGCGGCGTGTAGTGGAGACACCCCGTCCACCATAGCACAAATTTACGTCTGCGGTCCCAAACCCATGATGCAAGCAGTCGCCAAATACGCCAAGCAACACACTATTCCATGCGAAGTATCGCTCGAAAACAAGATGGCATGCGGCATCGGCGCCTGTTTGTGCTGCGTGGAAAAAACAACCTACGGCAACATCTGTGTATGTACCGCAGGACCGGTATTTAATATCAATCAACTGACATGGCAAATTTAAGTATCAATATAGGTGCACTCAAGTGCAAAAATCCCGTGATGACGGCCTCCGGCACGTTTGGTTACGGTTTGGAATATGCCGATTTTATGGACTTGTCCAAAATTGGCGGTATTTTCGTTAAAGGCACGACTATTACCCCTCGTGAAGGCAACGATTACCCACGCATGGCAGAAACACCGTCCGGGATGCTCAACGCCGTCGGCTTGCAAAACAAAGGCGTCGACTACTTCATCAACTATATCTATCCGGATATCAAGGACATAGACACTAACATGATGGTGAATGTCAGCGGTTCGACCATCGAAGATTACGTCGCCTGTGCCGAAAAAATCAACGCCTTAGACAACATTCCGGCGATCGAGCTCAACATCTCCTGCCCAAACGTTAAGCAAGGCGGAATGGCTTTCGGAACCTCTCCTCACGGAGCAGCCGAAATCGTCAAAGCCGTGCGAAAAGTCTACAATAAAACGTTGATAGTCAAACTATCACCTAACGTGACCGACATCACCGAAATCGCACGTGCCGTAGAAACCGCCGGCGCCGACGCCGTGTCACTCATCAACACGCTTCTGGGCATGGCAATCGACGTAGAACGCCGCACACCACTCTTGTCAACCGTCACAGGCGGATTATCAGGTCCCTGTGTCAAACCCGTAGCCCTAAGAATGGTCTACCAAACCCACAAAGCCGTCAAAATCCCCATCATCGGACTCGGAGGCATCACCAACTGGCAAGATGCCGTCGAATTTATCCTCGCCGGAGCAACAGCCATCCAAATAGGCACCTACAACTTCATAGACCCCACCATCTCCGTCAAAGTGGTTGAAGGCATTAATGAGTATCTGGATAGACATAAAATCCAATCAGTCAGCGAATTAGTCGGTGCATTAGGCTAAAAGCCTCACATAGTTTATCACAGGGCAATGCCCTGTGATTTAATTAATGTACGCGATCAAAACAATTACCCTCTAAAAAGCGTTTAACTAATATAAACAATTAAGAATGAGTATCATGAAAACAGTACTGTACAAAGCAAACACAAGAGGACACAAAAATCACGGTTGGTTAGATACGCACCACACGTTCAGTTTTGCAAATTATTATGACGAAGAACGCGTGCATTTCGGTGCGTTGCGCGTTCTCAACGATGATATTGTCATTGGCGGCGAAGGCTTTGGCACACACCCGCACGACAATATGGAAATCATTTCCATCCCTTTATACGGCGATTTGGAACACAAAGACAGCATGGGCAACGGCAGCGTCATCCGCTCCGGCGAGGTACAAGTCATGAGTGCAGGCACCGGCATTACGCACAGCGAATTTAACGGCAACTCAGACAAAGACGTCAATTTCTTTCAAATATGGGTGTTTCCAAACAAAGAAAATGTAACCCCACGCTACGATCAACAAAAATTTGACTTTTTTGAACAGCAAAACCAACTGATACAAATCGTATCGCCCAATCCCGGCGATGCAGGGCTGTGGATTCACCAGGATGCCTGGTTTAACACGGGGATCTTCGACAAAGGTTATTCGTTTGATTACACAATTAAAGAAAAGGGTCACGGACTATGGGTCATGGTCATCGAAGGCGACTTCGACGTGGAAGGACAAAAACTCTCCCGACGCGACGGCATGGGCATCTGGGACACCGATTCAGTCAAAATAACCGCCCAATCCGAAAATGCCCGCATCCTCTTAATCGAAGTGCCGATGTATGAAGTAGTGTAATTTAGAATTTATTCACCCGTATTTTAACTATTCTTTGTCCGGCATCAGTCGTTACTTTTATCAGATAAATACCCGGCTCTGTGGCACGAGCGAGGCGGATGCCAAGAGTATTGTAGATTTCTACTTTCGCATTATCCAAGGACAGAGAGGAAATATCAATGGTTTTTATGTCTACTACTTCTGATTCACTTCCATCTATAAGGGCTTTCAAAATTAAATTGAATCGCCAACTCAAGGTGTTTCTATTTAGCAACTGATAGTTACCTCCGTCATCCCACCAAAAGCATGTGATGCCTAATTTCTTTGCTTGCGAAACATAGTAGCCGGCAATTTCTGCTCTATTTTCTTCTGAACCTAAATCGTTACTTGTCGTTCCAAATTCGCCTATAATCACGGGGATATTTCTCTGAACGGCATAGTTATTTAACCGGTTCATTACTTTATCTATGTCCGCTTTTGTATGGGCATAATCGTGCACGGTCAGTATAATTTTGTTTTCCACATTGTCGTTTGGAAGCGTAAATAATTCTAATTTTTGTTGATCGGTAACGCCACAAAAGGTGGTTACCATCAATAGTCGGTCTGCATTATTTCCTCCTGTGGAACGTACAATATCGACAAATACTTGATTTAATTTATAGACAGTCAGGGTGTTTTGATAGCCTGTCGTCCAGCTAAAGTCTTTATTAGTATCGACAATTTCATTAATCCCTTCAAATATTAAGTTGTGGTCATAATTTTTAAACCGGTTGGCTATTTGTGTCCAAAGCAATTCTAAATTTTCTTTGTTTGTTTCAAATTCCTCGTGATCTGCTCTGATCCAACTGCCTCCGGAGTACATGCCTGCATCATGATGTACATCAATAATACAATACATGTCATCGTTTAACACATAGTTGACCACTTCTTCTACTCTGTCAAGCCATTTGGGGTCAATTACATTATTGGTATCAATATGGTCGTAATACGTGACCGGCACTCTCACAGCTCCAAAACCGGCATTTTTTACCACATCTATCATTTCTTGTGTCGTAACCGGGTTTTGCCATAATTTTTCATACCGTTCAACTGCCGAATTATCAACAGCGTCGATGCCAACTTTTTTATAATCACAAGCGTCCAACGTATTTCCTAAATTCCATCCGACTTTTATTTTTTCGACCACTTCTTGCGCAGAAATAGTGTCTGTTGTCTTCGGTGGAGTTGAAAATTCGTAGGCTCCAATATCTGATGAACGTAAATTATAGGTAATATCTCGTTCCGGCAAATTTGTTTTATCTGCTTTGCCGATGAGAGGCGAAGTTGCCGATTGCGGTGTAGCATATTTCGCAACTAAAGCTAAGCGAGCTTCTTCAATTGAAGTCGATTGTCCACCAATCTTATTTGTAGAGGCACTCCACACGGGCGTAGTGACTCCAGATAGATTTTTTTCAATTTCAGGGTCAGCTATAATCGCATGTTGATCCAATGAGATGGTAAATCCGTGTGCAGCATTGTCACGGATGGCGTTACCGGTATTAAAAAACAAATTGTTATCTATTTTTCCGTTGACTAAATATTGACTGTTTCCACCCGAAATTTCACCCATATTACCGGTTGGATCAGAGAATATATTATTCACAATCGTAATGTTTTCGTTGTTTAGATTTTGACTCTCATGACCAACTCTTAACGCATAGCCAAATCCGTCTGAAGTTGCATTTTTCGTGTCCCAACTGTGTTGAATAAATCCGGTGACTGTATTTGATCTGAAAGTGATGTCTTTAACACCTTTTATGCTCCAAGTGCCGGACATACGATTCACTTTGGGGGCAGCCGTTTTTGTTTCGTTATGAATGAATAAATTATTTTCCACCATCACATTGCTCACTTCAAAAAAGTTTTGACCATCTTCGCCAAGCAGCAAAAAGGACTGATCGGTAGCACCCCACCAATTGAGAAATACGTTGCGAGCAATGCTGATGTTGCGACTGGCATCTTCCGGCTTCCCCGATGATTGTAGTCCGGATGATTTAACCAATACAAAAGGTTGGCTTTTATTGGCACACGATCTTCCAGAGGCGGCATAATCATTGAAGAAGATATTGTCTTCTATGATCGCATCATAAAGCACATTCGCATCAATATGCTCATCACCACCATAGTCATTTTGATTGTAAAAAATGTTTCCTCGCACAACACAGCTCTGTGAGCGATTGTTGAGTTTCAGAATATCATTATTGTAACTGTCATGCAAAATATTGTTTTCCAGCACAATGTTTTTACACATATCAATTTGAAACACGTATGCACTTGTACTACCATTACCAAGGGGATAGCTTTTATTGCCCGTAATTTCAAAACCTGAAATAATGATATTTTCAGCACGATCTAAATAAGCGGCTCGATGACTTGCGCTATTTTTCAAAATAGCCTTGTAAGGAACTTCGGCTTTAACTAAAACGGGGCTTTCAAACTTGGTCGTGATATAGCCTCCTGTATAAGTTCCCGACTTCACGACAATGGCATGTCCTCCTGCTACCGGCGTATTTTCAATAGCATACTTGATTGTTTTAAATGGCTTGGTTGCTGTTCCGTTACCAACGGCATCCGCACCTGTTTCCGCCACATAGTAGGTGGTAGTAGGACTAAAGTTCTCAGATACAAATCTGGATGCTTCCTCCTGCGCTACCACAGGCATCGCGGAAAATAAAGAGGCTGCACAAATGGCAGCGATAAAATAGAAAAACCGTTTCATAATATACAGAATTTTCAAGTAAAACACTCCGGCAAAATTATAAATTATTTCCAACAATCACTCACCTTTCAACCCAATTTTCTATTTCAATATTAGCCAGGTATTCAAAATCTTTTGTGTTATCGGTAACAAGAGTCAAGCCCGCTTGAATAGCAGTAGCACGAAGTTCCGCTAAGGTAATTTCTGAAATACAACAATTGTCAAGTCCTCTATTTTTCAAAATAGAACCAATATTAAATTTATCACGAAAGAAAAAGATACAAATATTAGTGTCTAACAAGTATTTCATGAGGTATGGATTTAAAATGACAAATCTTTTTTTCTAAATGTCCTCGTCGCTCTTATTTCAGCAACCATTTCTTCTGCATCTTGGTCTGATTCCCATGCACCACTGAGTCGATAAAAAGCGTCATCATTTATTTTTTTCTGTGACACAACAGGCGTAGAAACAGGAAAAGCAATGATTTCAACCATTTGACCATACCATTCGTGAGGAATAGCAATAGAAACTTTGCTATTTTTCTTGCTGGGAGTAAATATTTGCCTGTACATGATGCACTTATTATTAATGTTACACCACAAAGGTACAACATATTTTCTAAATATTCAAACATTTTTGCAAAAATATTTGGTAGTTTCAAAAAAAATGCCGTACTTTGCAGTGTTATTCCTGCGCAGGTGGGAATCCCATAATATAAATCTAAAATAAAAAATAGTGGCTTATGACATAAATTAATGTGTTAATACGCACATTTTAAGACATATTGAAAAGGCGTTTTTCGCTTACATCTTTGTATCTGAAACTTAGGAAATTTCACATCCAGCAAAGAGTAAATGAAGACGATCACGCTTCGGCGCGAATCGGATTCTGTTTATTTGGCTGGATAGGTTTCCTAAGACCTCAGATAACAAATAAATTTGAATCCGGTTGGCGCTTTTTTATGTGCGTATCTCAACAAACTGTTGAAAATACCGGACTAAGTTGATAAAGTTTTAATGAGTTATAAATTAAAAACAAATAAAATGAAAAAGATATTAGTATTGATGTTTGTCTGCATCTGTGGACAGACTATCGCAACTGCACAAGTGGCGATTGGTGGCGACGGTACGGTTACCGCAGGCGCTGCGT
>JAISKM010000006.1 GCA_031261285.1 Candidatus Symbiothrix sp.
ATCGGGGTCGTACGTCAAGCGAGGTTGTGGTGTTTTCTATCAACATGCGACCCGTTGGGTCGAAAACGCACAAAATAAAAAAACAAAAAATGAGCGAAAGCAACAATATAGAAATAAACGAAAGTAACAACGAGAACATGAACGAAGAAGACAAAATAGCATTGCGCAGCGAGGAGTTTCAAGAAATTCTTGGCGGTGTTCCGCCTTGGATTTTGCGGTGGGGGATCACGGTGCTGGCTGTTATTGTGCTAATTCTTATCATTGGGAGTGCCTTTTTCAAGTATCCGGACATTATTTCGTCGAGTGTTGTTCTGACCGGTTCCACGCCACCGGCAGCGATTGTCGCCCATTCGTCCGGCAAGTTGAACGAATTGTATGTAGCAGATAATCAGGAAGTAACCGCAGGCGAGTATCTGGCAGTGATTGACAATCCCGCCCGAACACAAGATGTGTTGACGTTAAAGCATTATTTGCAAAGCAGTGTGCTCTCCCATTGTTTGGATTCCCGCCTGCGCGGGAATGACACGTTGCCCTCGTTGCCGCCGCTGCCGGACAAAGATTTGAAACTCGGCAATCTGCAAAGCAGTTATTCCTCGTTTTATACCACCTTGTTTGAATACAGGGAGTACAAACGGCTGTTGTATTATCCGCAAAAACTAATGATGACCCGCGAGCGGATTGTGCAGTACGAACAGCAGTATCAAAATCTGCTTCGCCAACAACACATCACAGAAGAACAACACCTGCTTGTTCAAAATCAATTCCGGCGGGATTCCACGCTTCATGCCCAAGAGATGATTTCGCACGAAGAATTGGAGAAATCCAAAAACGCCAGTTTACAAAGTGCCCTGTCGTGTGAAACGATGCGTTCTACACTCAACACTATGCAGATACAACTGGCGCAACTGAAAGAATCGCTGTTAGATACAGGACATCAGGATATTGAGAAACTAAACGGACTGCAAACGCAACTTCAATCGCTTGTGTCTCAACTGAAAACAGCCATTCAGGAATGGGAACAGAGCTATGTGTTAATCACTCCCATCACCGGCACAATCACGTTTACTAACTTTTGGACAACGAATCAGAATGTGAGTGCGGGCGAAGACGTGTTTACCGTCATTCCCGACCAACGGCGAACTGTCATTCCCGCGCAGGCGGGAACCCCAACAATGGGAGAGGATACAAAGATTGAACTAATCGGCAAAGCGTCGCTCCCGATTGCGCGTTCGGGAAAAGTAAAACCGGGACAAACCGTCAATATCCGAATCGAGAATTTCCCGGAAAATGAATACGGCATTTTGCGCGGAACGGTGCAACATATTTCTCTCGTTCCGGTCAAGTCGGGCGAACAGGTATATTATGCGGTAGAAATCACTCTTCCGGAGGGATTAATGACTACTTATAAAAAAGACTTACCGTATCTGCCGAACATGCAAGGGCAAGCAGATATTATCACGGAAGACATCTCGTTGCTGGAACGACTGTTTTTACCCATCAAAAAAATACTGAAAGAGAATCTATAAACTCTATTCTTCCCCTCTGTTGAAAAATTTTTCAAAAAAATTCGTAATTCGTAATTCGTAATTCGTAATTTATTTATACCTTTGCATCCTAATTAAAATGCGAAAAATAAAATAACATAAAATAATGAACGTTACACAAAAAAACAGCGATCCTGTTAGCGCAACGCTGACCGTCACCGTTGAGAAAGCCGATTATCAACCGAAAGTGGAAAAAGCGCTGAAAAATATTCAGCAAAAAGCCGTGATAGACGGTTTCCGCAAGGGAATGGCTCCTAAAGGACGCATTCAGGCCATGTATGGAAAATCAGTGCTGGTTGACGAAATCAATTCATTGGTAGCCAATGCTTTAGGAGACTATATCGACAAAGAAAAATTGCCTATTTTGGGCGAGCCGCTGCCTTCAAAGGACGAAGTGAATCCGCTGGATTTCGACAAACAGGAAGATTACACGTTTACGTTCGATATTGGTTTGGCACCGGAAATCAAAGCCGCTTTGACGAAAAAAGATAAGCTCCCGTATTATACGATTCAGGTTGCCGAAGACATGATCGACAAGCAAATCAACAACTATAAAGCCAATTACGGCACCTACGCGCAAGTCGACCAAGTGCAAGACAAGGATTTGGTTAAAGGCACACTGACCGAAACGGACGGATTAACGGTTGAAAATGCGGTTCTAATGCCGTCATTCATCAAAGATGCGATCGAAAAAGCAAAATTTGACGGCGCAAAAGTAGGCGACACAATTACGTTTAACCCCTACAAAGCCTTTGAAGGACACGAAGCCGAATTAGCTTCTTTGCTGAAAATCAACAAGGAGGAGGTGAAAAATCACACGGGCGAAGCAACCCTCAAGATTGAAGAAATCACGCGCTACACCGAGGGCGAACTCAATCGGGAATTGTTCGATAAAATCTACGAACCGGGCACTGTGACCTCAGAAGCCCAATTGCGCGACAAAATCAAGGAAACAATCGCGGCTCAATTAGCACCGGAAAGTGATTACCGGTTCTTGCTCGACGCGAAAAAAGCGTTGGAAAACAAGGCGAAAGACGCCAAATTCCCGGATGCGTTTCTGAAACGCTGGTTGGCGACCTCCAATCCCGAGCGCACGCCGGAATCCATCGACGCCGATTACGACAAAATCATTGCCGACTTGAAATTTCAGTTGATTAAAAGCGAAATCACGAAAGACAACAAGGTTGATATCACCAAAGAAGATGTAGAAAACGTGGCGAGAGATGCCGCACGCACTCAATTTGCGCAATACGGTATGAACAATGTGCCCGGCAACTTGTTGGACAACTACGTGCAAGAGATGATGAAAAAACAGGAAACAGTGCGCAACCTCATAGACAAAGTCTACGAAAACAGACTCATCGACGTCCTCAAAGAGCAAGCGACCCTGCAACCCAAAGACATCTCTCTCGAGGATTTTCAAAAATTATTTAATTAATTGTCATTGCGGGCTTGACCCGCAATCCCCTCATTCAAAATGTTCCTCTTGTTTTCAGGGGATTGCGGGTCAAGCCCGCAATGACATAAAAATTCATAAACATGACAAACGATTTCAGAAATTACGCAACGAAGCACTTGGGCATCAATTCCAACGTGCTTGACAAATACGCGACCGTCACCGCGAGTATGACGCCTTATATTTTGGAGGAACGTCAACTAAACGTGTCGCAAATGGACGTGTTTTCACGACTGATGATGGATCGCATCATCTTTCTGGGCACGCAAATCGACGAATACACCGCCAACGTGATTCAGGCACAGCTCCTGTACCTCGAATCGGCCGAAGCCGGTAAAAACATCATGCTTTACATCAATTCGCCGGGCGGGTCTGTGTATGCGTGCTACGGCATTTACGACACGATGCAATACATAAGTAGCAAGGTATCAACGATTTGTACGGGAATGGCTGCCTCTGCGGCTGCGGTGCTGTTGGTTGCCGGCGAAAAAGGGTTGCGCTATGTGTTGCCGCACTCCCGCGTGATGATTCATCAACCGCTGGGAGGTGCTCAAGGACAGGCTTCCGACATCGAAATCACCGCTCGTGAAATCATCAAAATTAAAAAGGAGATTTATACGATGATTTCCGATCATTCGGGTCAACCCTACGAAAAAGTGGTACAAGACGGCGATCGCGATTTCTGGATGAACGCCCAAGAAGCCCTTGAATACGGAATGGTGGATGAAATTTTGAGGAGTAAGAAACCACGCATTGAATGATTCACGTACTAACAGTTGACGTAACGCCGCTGCTTGACGAAGATTTATTTAAGTCCAAACTAAGCCTTCTCTCGTCTGTAAGACAGGAGAAGGCTTTGGCTTATCGTTTTCCAAAGGGTAGGGCGTTGAGTCTGGGCGTGGGTTTACTGTGTGATGACTATTTGTCGCGGTTGAATTGCTGCGAAAAGGACAGCGGATTTTCTTACGATGAGTTCGGAAAACCTTATTTTGCCCGGTTGCCGCAAATTAAATTCAGTTTATCACACAGCAAGAATATGGCTGCTGCCGCTTTTTCGGATGCCGGCGAGGTGGGAGTGGATGTGGAGAAAATAAAACCGGTCACTTCTAAAGAACTCAATGTAGCAAAACGCTGCTTCTCCGAAGCCGAAAACAGTGCACTGCTTGCTCTCTCAGGCGCAGAGCAAGACTTATTGTTCTTTCGATTGTGGACAGAAAAAGAGAGCCTGTTTAAGTATAATTCAAGCCTCACCCCCAACCCCTTTCCGCAGGGCTTGCCCCGATATGTCGAAGGAGAGGGGAGTGTGTCTGTGTTTCACTTCTTTCATTTGGACGACTTTGCGCTGACTGTTTGTGCGGGTGAAAACGACATTGTAAATTTGGAAAGTATTGATTTTTTGTCTACTTTTGCACGAATAATAGAAATAAAATGAAAAAACCCATACAATACTGCGATTTTTGCGGACGCTCCGAACGGGAAGTCAGTTTCTTGCTCACAGGTGTGTCCGGAATGATTTGTGGCGATTGCGTCAAAAGTGCAGAAGCTATTTTGAAGGACGCCATCAAGAATGGCAAAGGACAAGACAAGTCTCAGGGCAAGTCTCAGGGCAACTCACAATCGAAGGATTCCCACCTTCGCGGGAATGACGGCGTGTTACCTTTTCCACGTGATATAAAGGCGTTTTTAGATCAGTATGTGATTGGTCAAGACGATGCGAAACGTTATCTGTCGGTGGCTGTTTACAACCACTACAAGCGCCTGATGCAAGCGGATAGCGACGATGATGTGGAAATTGAAAAATCCAATATCATCATGGTCGGTGCCACCGGAACGGGAAAAACATTACTCGCAAAAACCATCGCACGGATGCTGAAAGTGCCTTTTGCGATTGTGGATGCCACTGTGCTGACGGAAGCCGGCTACGTGGGCGAAGACATTGAAAGCATTCTGACGCGCCTGCTGCAAGTGGCGGATTACAAAATCAAAGACGCCGAGCGCGGCATCGTGTTTATTGACGAAATCGACAAGATTGCCCGTAAATCGGACAATCCCTCTATCACGCGCGACGTAAGCGGCGAAGGCGTGCAACAGGGACTTCTGAAACTCCTCGAAGGCTCCATCATCAACGTGCCGCCCCAAGGTGGACGCAAGCATCCCGATCAGCCCATGATTGCTATTGACACGAAAAATATTTTGTTCGTATGCGGTGGCGCGTTTGACGGCATCGAGCGAAAAATTTCGCAACGACTTAATACCCAGGTGGTTGGATATACTTCGCCTGCTCATAACACTGCTATCGACAAAAACAATATGCTGCAATATATCTCGCCGCAAGATTTGAAATCGTTTGGATTGATTCCCGAAATCATCGGTCGTATGCCGGTGCTGACCTACCTACAGCCCTTAGACAAAGCGGCTTTGCGTGCCATTCTCACGGAACCCAAAAATTCGATTATCAAACAGTACATTAAAATGTTTGAAATGGACGGTGTGAAACTGACGTTCGACGAAGCGGCGTTGGAATTTGTGGTCGAAAAAGCGATTGAATTTAAGTTGGGCGCGCGCGGATTGCGTTCGATTACCGAGAATATGATGATCGATGCCATGTTCGAAATACCCTCTACGGAGCAAAAAGAGCTGCATGTGACGTTGGATTATGCCAAAAATCACATTGAAAAAAATGCCCTGCAATATGCTGTAGCATCATAATCTAAAAAATAATGATTTTTTTCAAAAAAAACTGTTAATTTATTTGGAATATATCAAAACAATAGTATATCTTTGTTATTGAATAAGAATTACGAATGACAGAGTTTAGCAAAAATTTTCTGACAGAGGCACTCAAAAAGCATTTTGGTTTTGACACGTTCAAAGGTAACCAAGAGGCTATTATCCGAAACGTTTTGTCCGGAAAGGATACGTTTGTGTTGATGCCGACCGGCGGCGGTAAATCGCTCTGCTATCAGTTGCCGGCATTGTTGATGGCCGGAACGGCGATTATTATCTCGCCATTGATTGCCCTGATGAAAAATCAAGTCGATGCGATGCGCAATTTCAGTGAGGAAGACGGCATCGCCCATTTCATCAATTCCTCCCTCAACCGCTCAGCGATTGAGACGGTAAAGAATGACATCCTGGCAGGCAAAACGAAATTGCTCTACGTGGCTCCGGAATCGCTGACCAAAGATGAATACGTCGAATTTTTGCGGGAAGTGCCTGTGTCTTTTTACGCGGTCGATGAGGCGCACTGTATTTCCGAATGGGGACACGATTTTCGTCCGGAATACCGTCGTATTCGTCCGATTGTCAATGAGATAGGCAATCGTCCGCTCATAGCGTTGACTGCGACCGCAACGCCCAAAGTGCAGCACGACATCCAAAAAAACTTAGTGATGACGGACGCAACGGTGTTCAAATCGTCGTTTAACCGCCCGAACCTGTATTACGAAGTACGCCCGAAAACACAGGATATTGACAAAGAAATCGTCAAATACATCAAGGCAAACGAAGGCAAATCAGGCATTATTTATTGTCTGTCGCGCAAACGTGTGGAAGATTTTGCCGAAATTTTGCAGGCAAACGGCATCAAAGCATTAGCCTATCACGCCGGGATGGATTCTTCGAAACGTTCCGAACATCAAGACAAGTTTTTGATGGAACAGGCGGATGTCATCGTGGCAACCATCGCTTTTGGGATGGGAATCGACAAGCCGGATGTGCGTTATGTGATTCATTATGACATTCCCAAGAGCCTCGAAGGCTATTATCAGGAAACGGGACGCGCGGGACGCGATGGCGGCGAAGGCAAGTGTATCGTTTTTTATGTCAACAAAGATTTACAGAAATTAGAGAAATTCATGCAGGGCAAACCGATTTCCGAACAGGAAATAGGTAAACAACTGCTGGAAGAAACGCGCGCGTATGCCGAAACATCCGTTTGCCGGCGAAAAGTGCTCCTTCACTACTTTGGTGAGGAATACAACGAAGATAATTGTGGGAGTTGCGACAATTGTTTGAACCCCAAAAAGCAAATCGAAGCTAAAGATTTGCTGATTTCGGTGTTGGAAACCGTTGAAGTGCTGCGCGATAAGTTTAAGGGCGATCATGTCATCCATATTTTGCAAGGCAAAAAAACATCCGGCGTCCTCAGCTACGAGCACGACGAATTGGAAATGTTTGGTACGGGTAAAGACACCGGCGAGAAAACCTGGAACACCGTGATCCGCCAGGCACTTATAGCGGGTTATTTAAACAAAGATATCGAGAATTACGGTTTGCTCAAACTCACGCCCGAAGGACGCGAATACTTGAAAAATCCGACACCGTTCTTGATTACCAAAGAAACGGATTTTGACGATGACGATCGTGACGAAACGCCGATACGTGGCGGTGCATCGTGTGCCGTCGACCCTGTATTGTATTCTATTATGAAGGATTTGCGCAAAAAAATGTCCAAAAAATTAGACGTGCCGCCTTATGTGATTTTTCAAGACCCATCGCTGGAGGCTATGGCAACGACTTATCCCGTCACCATCGACGAATTGCAAAACATTCCCGGCGTGGGTTCGGGTAAGGCGAAACGCTACGGTCAGGAATTTATTGAGCTGATTCAGCGTCACGTCATCGAAAATGAAATCGAACGTCCCGAGGATTTGCGTATTCGCACGGTTGCCAACAAATCAAAATTGAAAATTTTTATTGTGCAAAGTCTTGACCGCAAAGTGGCTCTGGACGATATTGCATTAACCAAAGGATTGGAATTTAACGAATTGTTAGATGAAATCGAAGCGATCGTCTATTCAGGCACGAAAATTAATATCGACTATTTTCTCAGCGAGGTGATGGACGAAGAACACATCGAAGACATCTGCTCCTATTTCCAAGAATCCGAAACCGACGGCATGGAAGAAGCCATCGAAGAACTCGGAAAAGAATACACCGAAGAAGAAATTCGCCTCGTCCGCATCAAATTCATCTCCGAACTCGCAAACTAAAAAAATAATGGTTAATGATAAATGGTTAATGGTTAATGATAAATGGGCATTTATTCGCCCACGCTAAATCATTAACCATTAACCATTTATCATTAACCATTATTTTTATTTGCCTTCCATCTTGGCTTTCAAATCAGCTAAGCCGCTGATGTCACCAAACGTGGTTTTTTCCATTGGAGCTTGAGAAGATGCTTCTTCTTTCTCTTTCTTTACACGTTTAGCGGCTTTCTTTTCTGATGCAGGAGCATCGGCAGAATCTTCCGTCAAAGGCACGTTTTTGCCTTCAGCACGCGCAGCATCCTCATGGATACGGCTGTGAGACAAGATGATTCGTTTAGAATCTTTATTGAACTCAATCACTTTGAAGTCCAATTTTTCGTCTGCCTTGCAAGAAGTTCCGTCTTCTTTCACCAAATGTTTCGGAGTTGCAAACCCTTCAACGCCGTAAGGCAATGAGATGACTGCACCCTTATCCATCAAGTCGATGATCGTTCCTTCGTGGATAGAACCTACTGTGAAGATGGTTTCAAACACATCCCAAGGATTTTCTTCCAACTGTTTGTGACCCAGGCTCAAACGACGGTTGTCGGAATCGATTTCCAACACCAACACGTCGATGTCTGCACCAACACTTGTAAATTCGCTCGGATGTTTCACTTTTTTCGTCCATGAAAGGTCGGAAATGTGAATCAAGCCTTCAACGCCTTCTTCAATTTCCACGAACACGCCGAAGTTAGTGAAGTTACGCACTTTCGCGGTATGTTTGCTGCCGACAGGGAATTTCGCAGCGATGCCTTCCCATGGGTCTGACTTCAACTGTTTGATACCCAACGACATCTTGCGTTCTTCTTTGTCTAACGTCAAGATCACAGCTTCCACTTCGTCGCCCACTTTCATAAAGTCTTGCGCACTGCGTAAATGCTGTGTCCAGCTCATTTCAGACACGTGAATCAACCCTTCGACGCCCGGAGCTACTTCGATGAATGCACCGTAATCAGCCATCACCACGACTTTACCTTTGATCACGTCACCCACTTTCAAGTCTTCTTGCAGTGCGTTCCAAGGATGCGGAGTCAACTGTTTCAGACCGAGGGCAATCCGTTTTTTCTCGTTGTCGAAATCCAGGATGACCACATTGATTTTAGAATCCAACTCAACGATTTCTTCCGGATGCGACACGCGACCCCAACTCAAATCAGTGATGTGAATCAAGCCGTCTACACCGCCCAAGTCGATAAATACGCCATAGCTGGTAATATTTTTAACGATCCCTTCCAGGATTTGACCTTTTTCAAGTCCGGCGATAATCGTTTTCTTTTGTGCTTCTAACTCTTCTTCGATGAGTGCTTTGTGAGAAACAACCACATTTTTAAATTCCTGGTTGATTTTAACCACTTTAAATTCCATGGTTTTGTCAACAAATACATCGTAATCGCGAATGGGCTTCACGTCGATTTGTGAACCCGGCAAGAAAGCTTCGATGCCGAATACGTCGACAATCATACCACCCTTTGTGCGGCATTTCACATACCCTTTTACGATTTCTTGAGACTCTAAAGCCTCGTTCACACGGTCCCAAGAGCGGGTTGCGCGGGCTTTTTTGTGAGAAAGGATCAGTTGTCCTTTTTTGTCTTCCTGGCTTTCAATGTACACTTCCACTTCGTCGCCCACTTTCAAGTCGGGATTGTAACGAAATTCGTTCATTGAAACCACGCCATCGGATTTGTAGCCGATGTTTACCACGACTTCACGTTTGTTCATCGAGGTCACTGTGCCGTTCACAACCTCACGGTCGTTGACTTTGCTTAATGATTGATCGTAAGTTTCAGCCAATTGTTCTTTGCTGACACCACGATTTGTTTCACCTTTTTCGTACGATTCCCAATCAAACTCTGCGTTGGGAGTGTTCAATTTTTCTTCACTCATGTTTTTAATTCAAGTTTTTTACTAATCGTTAGACATTATATTGTATAAAATCGGCGACAAAGGTAATAAATAATTATGAATTATGAATTATGAATTATGAGTTTTTTTCAAGATTTCACAAAAAATAGTGCTGAAAAATTTGGATATATAACAAAAATGCTATATCTTTGCGAGGTAATTAAAAACAAATCCAATATGAAATGGTCAGAGTTAAGAAGAATTGCAGAGAGAAACGGTTGGCTGTTTCAAAGAAATGGTGGAAAACATGATATTTATGTACATCCGGACAAAGATTATAAAATTGAAATTGAGCGACATGGCTCTCAGGAAGTGAAGCCTGGATTGTACTACAAACTAAAAAAACAGATAGGGTTTTAAGCCCTGTCTGCAAACAATAAAAAGCACGAACAACATGAAAACAAGAGCATTAATTGAACGAGGAAAAGACGGAACGTATGGTGTTTTTACGCCCGACATTAATCACACAATTATTGGGGATGGAAATACTGTGGAGGAAGCAATAGCAGATTTTGAAAATTCAGTTAGAGAAATGAAATTGTCCTATACTGAAAACGGTCAAGAAATACACGATGAATTGAAAGATTTAGAGTTTGTGTATGAATACGACATTGCATCTATGTTTGATTATTACAATTGGATTAATGTCACACAATTTTCAAAAAAAGCGGGAATCAATCCTTCGTTGATGCGACAATATCGCATAGGTAAAACTTATATTTCAGATAATCAAAAGAGTAAGATTGAAAATACTTTACATGAATTAGGTCAAGAATTAGCAGCAATCAAACTCTGATTTGGTATTTACTTACAAAAATCCGGCAGAGCTGCTTTGTCGGTAAAAACCCCGCATCAAACCGATGCGGGGTTTTAATTTACTTAACTTATATTTTCTGAAAAAACAAAAAATAGCAAGGCTAATCAAAATAATTTGCAAAAATATCGCTGAAAAATTTGAAAATCAAAAATAGAAACTCAATTCGTCAATCAATGATTAGCAAATTGCTTCCTTTTTTTTTCAAATGGAGTGTTAAAATAAGACAACAATTCGCTTGTATTCATGCCTTTAATTTCAGCATAAATTTTTGCTTGAATGTCATTTTTCATCTGAACGCAATCAAATCGTTCAAACAACATATTCGTTGCGTTGGCAAATTCTTTGTCAAAATATCCGCCAACAACCGAAGTATCAATATATATTCTCTGCTTCACAGCTTTTGTTTTTTTATGCAAAGATACGAAATATTTTCTGAAAAAACAAAAATAGCAAGGCTAATCAAAATAATTTGCAAAAATATCGCTGAAAAATTTGAAAATCAAAAATAAACCTGTATCTTTGTTGCATAATTCTAACGATTCAAAGCGTTGATAGTTAGAAGGACATACGAAATAGAAGCGTTTATGACATTATTCCTGCGTTGAAAACTCGAAAATTTTAATAGGTAGGGGATAATAGGCAAAAACGCTCATGTCATTTTTTATAGAGACTCATAGTATCTATATCGATTTGGCATGAGCTATTGTTTATTATCTATCTTGGGCTTTCGAGTGCCTCAATGCAGTAATATTCAATAGTACTCATGCCATTTTTGTGTTTAAATGGCTGGCACAAAAACAGGGTCGCTGAAAACTGAATAGAGTAGGCAAAAATAAAAATATTATTGTTATGAATAATTTAGATTTAAAAAAGCGGATTATTGCTCTTATTAATGAGGGTATTATTACAGACCCTGAAATATTAAATATACTAGAAGAATTTGAGATTACAGGGGAAATTAATTTGCGCACAAAGATGAGTATTGATAATCAAAATACCATTAAAGAATTAGTGAAATATTTCAAAAATAATCCGGATACATCGTATTTAGATTTTATGGCATAAAAAATAAACAAATCATGAATAAGATTCTAATAACTTTTGTGTGCTTATGCTTAGTAGTGGGCACACTTTCCGCTCAAACATACAGCGGTGGTTCGGGTACAGAACAAGACCCCTATTTGATTTCCTCTAAAGCAGATATGGAAACATTAGGTACATCCGTGAAGGAGGGGATAAGTTATGGCAAGTATTTTTTGTTGACAAACGACCTCACAGGCTCAAATTTGCTAACAACTTCTGTTGGCTATTCTGCTGGTCAGCCGTTTCGTGGAATATTCGATGGTGGTGGACATGAAATTGAAGTGAATAGTACTGACGGAGTGTTTGGATATTTATCTGGGGCAACTATTCAAAATTTAGGGGTAAAGGGAACAACAACTTCTGGTGGTATTTGTGAATTTGCTGAGAATTCAATAATAATTTATTGCTATAATTTGGCAACAGTTACAGATGGTCATTCTGCAGGAGGTATTTGTGGGAGAGCATCTTCGACTACAATTTCCAATTGCTATAACCTGGGTGATATTTCTTTTTCTTCTTCTTTTTCTTCCAATGTTTATACAGGTGGCATTTGTGGTTTGGTATCTTCAGGCTCAATTTCTAATTGCTATAATACCGGCATAGTTTATGCTTATTCTTCTAATTCATATTCTTCTTATGCTTATGCCGGAGGAATTTGCGGCTACAACGACTCTAATTCTAAAATCAGCAACTGTTTTACTGCCAATACTACTATTACAGGAAAGTCGGCAGCAGGACGAATAGTTGGATACAACAATGGCGAGAACATTACAAATTGTTATGCTCTTTCCACGATTACCGTAAATGGAAGCACAATAGAGGGTGCGCCAGCTTCATCAAGTAAAGATGGGAAAAGTCAATCTCTTGCTTCTTTCCAATCCCAGTCGTGGATAGAAGAAATTTTGCAGTGGGATTTCAATTCTGTTTGGAAGATGTCGAGCAATGAATCTACAGCTAATGGATTACCGATTTTCAAAAATCAGCAAGAAATTCCTAATAACATTGAAATTTTGATAGTAAATAAAACAGAGAAAATCAAAATTTATACTATCCCAAACGGTATAGCAGTTGAAACCAAAGACACCGCATCCGTTTCTGTATTCAATATTTCAGGACAAAAAGTTTATCAATCCGTTATCAACGGCAGTGCTGAAATTCATTTGAATAAAGGCATTTATATTGTGAAAGCGAATAATGAAAGTCAAAAAATAATTATAAAGTAAACAACGGAAGTGTTGTTTGTATATCTATATAAGGGAAGCTGAAAACTGAATAGAGTAGGCAAAAATTAAACACTAAAAAACAATGGCAAGATGTAGTAGAAAAGTTAATTTAGAAATCCATCATAAAAGACGTGATGGTGGAAATGGTTTAGAAAATGCAGAAGTATTATGTGAAAAATGTCACATTAATACGAGTACTTATGGGGTGAAAGGAACTACGCCTCCAGCTTTTTCTCCAAAAGTTAAATTGGAAGCACTAAAAAGAGCTGGTAATAGGTGTGAATGTACTCGTGTAACTTGTGGTCATTAATTTTTTGCATTGGACGGAATGAGCATTGTTTCGTCCAATGTTTTATGTGAAATTGATAGGTATAAAAAGTAAATAAACTATGAAAGATAAATTACGAACAATAAGGATATTGTCTTTGATTGATAAATTTACTCCTGTGGTATTAGTTTTAATTTTCATACTAATTCTTTTCATCTGTAACTATGAATGTCTTAGTCGTTTTTTTACAAAGGATAATCCTAAAGGAGAATTGTTCAAAGTATTTTTAACAGTTGCTGCCGGCATTGTCGCTTGTATTGCATTATATTATACTGCTAAACGTGTTACAGCGATAGAAAAAAGCAATGTGGACACACGTTTTAACAATGCCATAGGTCATTTAGGCAATGACAACCCTGCTGTTGTTTTGGGCGGTATCCATGTCTTGCATCAGATAGCTATTGAACACGAAAATTACCGTCAGATAGTACACAACTTGTTTTGTAGCTATTTGCGTGAAAATTCGGCGACACTTTATAAGGGAACAGGAAAATCTAATCCCTCAATCAAATGTCCTGTAATTATTCAAATGCTAATTGATTATTTGTTTAAACCCTATAATGAAGTAAAAAACATATATCACTTTGACTCTGATTTATCTGGAAGTGTTTTGAAAAATTGTAATTTTAATACTGCTACTATAACTAATTGTATATTTAATTCCGGCACATTAACTAATTGCATATTTAGGTTTGCCAAATTGACTAAGTGTAGCTTTGAATCCACCACATTAACCAAGTGTGGATTTGGTGGATCCATAGTCATCGAATGCAGTTTTGAAAAAGCCAAATTAATTGATTGTACACCGGAAAAATTGCAAAGGACCTAAATTTATTTCCATCTAAGAGACCATTTTTTTTCTTCATAGGATTTTCCAAGCTATTTTTATATGGATTTTATTTTTGAGTAGCCTTCTTTGAGCAAAATTTCGGAGATTTTGGCGCGGAAATCGCCTTGAATGATGATTTCGTTGTTTTTGGCGGTGCCGCCTACGCCGCACTTCGTTTTCAGGAGTTTGCCTAATGCTTGCAAGTCATCGTCCGAGCCGGCAAAGCCCGTTATCAGCGTGACTTTTTTGCCATTTCGATTACGCTTATCCAACTGAATTTTAAGCAGTTGCTTATCTTTTGGAAGCGTTTCCGGGGCTTCATTCGACTCGTGTTCATACGCAAAATTCGGATTGGTCGAATACACCACATTCAGCCGTTCTTTCCAATTATTTCCACTCATAACAACACATTTTTATTTAAAGTAGGCGACAAAGATACAAAAAATAATGGTTAGTGGTCAATGATTAATGGTTAATTGTTTAAATCTGCAAAATAGGGCAGGACGCTTGCTTTATTCGGAAAAATGTTGTAAATTTGCAGCCCAATTAAGCAATAACAAACATAAAATAATAAAGAAAATATGGCAAAAATTACCGTTGTAGGCGCAGGAAACGTAGGCGCTACGTGTGCAAATGTGTTGGCATTTCGTAAAATCGCTGACACTGTGGTCATGCTCGACGTGAAAGAAGGTGTGGCTGAAGGAAAAGCAATCGACATGATGCAAACCGCTCAAACACTGGGTTTTGAGACTAATGTAATTGGTGTGACGAACGATTATGCAGTCACTGCTAATTCGGATGTGTATATCGTGACTTCAGGTATTCCTCGCAAACCGGGGATGACGCGCGAAGAACTGATTGGTGTGAATGCCGGTATCGTTAAATCCGTGGTTTCCAGCTGTTTAAAGTATTCTCCTAACGCTATTTTTATCGTCATTTCCAACCCAATGGATACGATGACTTACTTGACATTGAAAGCAACCGGCTTGCCTAAAAACCGCGTGATTGGTATGGGTGGCACATTGGATAGTTCTCGCTTCAAATATTACCTGTCAACCGCCTTGAAAGCCAACCCTGCGCAAGTAGAAGGCCTGGTAATCGGTGGACACGGTGACACCACAATGATTCCGTTGAAACGTTTGGCAACATTGAATGGTCGTCCGGTTTCCGAATTGCTTTCAGACATCGAATTAGACAAAGTAGTGGCCGCAACGATGGTGGGTGGTGCCACTTTGACAGGCTTGTTGGGCACATCTGCCTGGTATGCTCCGGGTGCAGCAGGTGCGTATGTAGCCGAATCGATTGTTCGCGATTACAAACGTGTGATTCCCGCTTGCGTCTATTTGGAAGGCGAATACGGACAAAAAGACATCTGCATCGGTGCTCCGGCCGTAATCGGCAAAAATGGCGTAGAAAGCATCGTAGACCTGAAATTGAACGCGGAAGAACAAGCCCTCTTTGAAAAGAGTGCAGCGGCCGTTCGCGCCACTAACGATGTCCTAAAAGAAATCAAAGCATTGTAAAAACAATTATAAATTATGTTCGACCCCTACGGGGTCGTATATTTATAGTAAATACCAGCTATAAACATCCGACCCCGTAGGGGTCGAACACAATTCGTAATTCGTAATTTTTAATTCGTAATTAATATGAAAGCAGCCGTATTCCCGGGGCAGGGCGCGCAGTTCGCCGGCATGGGAAAAGATTTATATGACAGTTCTGCGCAGGCAAAAGAACTTTTTGAACAAGCAAACGACATTTTGGGATTTCGCATCACCGATTTGATGTTTGCGGGCACAGACGAAGATTTGCGCCAAACGAAAGTGACCCAACCCGCGGTTTTTTTACATTCCGTGATTTCTGCATTGACTGCTGTCATTCCCGCGCAGGCGGGAATCCCATCCAACGAAGTGACGTCTTACACTATGGCCGCCGGACACTCCTTAGGCGAATTTTCGGCATTGGTAGTAGCCGGTGCGTTGTCGTTTGAAGATGGTTTGAAATTGGTATACAAACGGGCACTCGCGATGCAAAAAGCATGTGAACTCACACCCGGCACGATGGCAGCGATTTTGGCGTTGCCGGATGCAACGATTGAGGATGTTTGCAACGCTATTGATGACATCGTAGTAGCAGCCAACTACAATTCGCCGGGTCAAGTCGTGATTTCAGGCACTAATTCGGGTGTAGATGCTGCTTGCGAAAAATTGTTGGCACTCGGTGCGAAACGGGCATTGAAGCTGGCTGTGGGTGGTGCATTTCACTCGCCGTTGATGGAGCCGGCACGCGAAGAATTAGCTGCTGCAATTGCTGCAACGCCTGTTTCTGCCCCGAAATGTCCTGTTTATCAAAACGTGACAGCAACAGGTGAAACGAATCCCGACACCATCAAAGCTAATTTGATTGCCCAACTGACCGCTCCGGTCAAGTGGACGCAATCGGTGCAGGCGATGGTTGCCGACGGCGCGACCGAGTTCATCGAAATTGGTCCCGGCAATGTGTTGCAAGGTCTAATTAAAAAGATTAGTCCGGAAGCCGAAGTTAAACACGGATAATCATTCAAACGAATCCGTGTAGGTTGAAAGTTTTACATATCCTAACCCAACGGCAACGCCTTGGGTCTTGGGATAATATTGCGGATAAGCATTTTATTTATTAACGGGGCTTTCACGCCGGCTTCTAATCTCAAATCGTTTGTTTCCACGCGAATTTCGTCGTACAATCCCGCATCAATAAAACTTTGTTGCAGGGTGGGACCGCCTTCTACGATAAGCGATTGGATGCCTTGTTCGTAGAGTTCTTTTAGCCACTGTTTCAGGGGTTTAGTGCTATCTGCGATGAGTTTGATTGGGTCTTTGCCGTACCATTCGCGCACGTTCAGTTGTGGATTATCCAACTTTAATGTGCGTGTGCCTACCACGATGGCAGCCTCCTCTGCGCGCATTTTGTGCACTAATTGTTGTGTGAATCCGGTTGAAAAACGAACAGCCGGTTGACCGTCGCCCACGGTGCGATTGCGGTCGACAAAACCGTCTGCCGATTGTGCCCATTTCAAAATAATGTAGGGTCGCTGTTGGGTCACAAATGTCAGGAAACGCTTGTTGAGGGCTTCACACTCGGATTTTAGTACGCCAACGGTCACGTCCACGCCGGCTTTCTTGAGCATTTCGATGCCTTTCCCGGCTACTTTTGCAAAGGGGTCGATTTGTCCAATCACGACTTTTGGAATCTGCTGTTCGATAATCAATTCTGCGCATGGGGGCGTTTTGCCGTGGTGCGCACACGGTTCCAAATTGACGTACAGCGTTGATTTCTTTAATAAATCAGGTTCACGCACCGCATGAATGGCATTTACTTCGGCATGCGCTTCGCCAAATCTACGGTGGTAGCCTTCGCCGATAATTTTGCCATCGCACACAATCACTGCCCCCACCATCGGGTTGGGAGCCACGTAGCCTAATCCTTTGCGTGCCAGTTCCAAACAGCGACGCATGTATTTTTCTTCCAAATTTTTCACTATCTTTGTAGCCATGAAACAGTTATCAGTTATCAGTGACCGGTTACCAGCGTTTTACTCTGATACGGAGAAAAAGGTGCTGTGCGATTTGATATTACAGTTTGTTTGCAAAAAGGACATACATGCCTTGTTGCGCGACAAAGATACGCAATTATCTGCAAACGAAGTGGCTGAAATTGAAAAGATTGTCGCCGAATTGAAAAAAAATCGTCCGATACACTATATATTAGGAGAAACGGAATTTTATGGATTGAAATTGGCGGTGAACGAAAACGTGCTTATTCCGCGTCCTGAAACGGAGGAATTGGTGGATTTAATACTTCGGGTGAAAGGTGAAGGGTGTGAGGTGAAGGGTGAAGGGTGTGAGGTAAAGGGTGCAGGGTACGGGGTGAAGGGTGAAGGGTGCAGGATTTTGGATATTGGGACGGGGTCGGGCTGTATCGCGATTGCTTTGGCTAAAAAACTGCCTGATGCAACCGTGTACGCGTTGGATATTTCCGAACAAGCATTGGAAGTTGCTCGTAAAAATGCGGACATGAATCACGTAAATGTGCATTTTTTTCAACAAAATATTTTATCTTCTACACTCTACACTCTACACTCTACACTCTACACTCTACACTCTACACTCTACGATATAATTGTCAGCAATCCGCCCTATATTCCACCGTCGGAAAAGGTCGATATGTGCTCCAACGTGTTGGATTACGAACCGCACGAAGCCTTGTTTGTGCCTGAAAATGAGCCTCTTGTGTTTTATGAGCGGATTGCGGATATAGGGCGAAACCTGTTGCGCCCCTACGGGCAACTGTTTTTTGAAATTAATGCGCGTTTTGGTGCAGAAATTGTCCAACTATTGAACGAGAGAGGATATACTGACGTTCAAATCAGTCAAGATATTTCAGGTAAAGACCGTTTTATTTACGCCTTATGGAAAACGAAAAAATAATAAAATCCAGTAAGGGCGTTGCACGCAACACTCCTACCTACGAACAGGCATTGCACCGTCTGGCGGCGCTTTGTAGTCGCAAGGAGCAGTGTGTGAGCGACATCCGCACAAAGATGGATGCTTGGGAATTAGTGCCGGCCGAGCAGGAAAAGTTGTTGCAACACCTGCAACAAGAGAAATTTTTGGATGAACAGCGTTTTTGTGCGGCGTTTGTGCACGACAAATCGCTTTACAGCCACTGGGGCGTTCATAAAATCCGCTATGAATTGAAGAAAAAACAGTTGCCGGACAACCTGATTAGTGAAGCCCTCGGCAAACTGAATCCCGAAGAAACAATTCACCGCTTGCGCCAACTGTTGACCGTCAAACGCAAAACAGTCAAGGGCAAAACGGACTACGAAATTCGCCTCAAATTGATGCGCTATGCGTGCGGAAAAGGTTTTTCGCCGGAGGAAGTGGAGAAAGCGCTCGACTAAAGCTATTTTTTTCAATAAATCATCAAAAAATAAAAAATAATGTGTAAATTTGCAGCCTAAATGTCAATTTCGGGAATTAAACAAATATTGCTCTTTATCCTGCTCGTGTTTTTGCAAGTAGGACTGTTCAATAAGGTTCACCTTTTTGGATATGCGACGCCTTTGGCTTATATCTACTTTATTATTAAGTTGCCGGGCGACATGAATCGCAATATGGTGTTGTTGCTTTCTGCACTTATCGGGTTGACTGTAGATATTTTTGAATATACGCTTGGAATCAATATGTTAGCGTGTGTTCTTATTGGTTTTTTGCGCTTTTATCTGCTGAAATTGTTTGCGCCTCGCGACATTTTTGAATCCTATACCCCTTCGTTCAACACGTTTGGACAGGCTTTGTTTTTGCGCTATGCCGGCGTGATGACGTTTGCGTTTACTATGATCCTGTTTATCACGGAGGCGTTGTCGCTGTTTGATCCGTGGACTCTCTTTTGTCGCATTGTAGGCAGCTTTTTGCTGACGTTTTTGCTGATTTTCGCCTTTGAAAACATGAATAATGCAGGACTGTCACGCCGATGAGAACCAATGATTTTAATTCCAATTCACGGAAGACGGTTTTAGTGCTGATCATCTGTTCGGTGGTGGCGATATATGTCATTCAACTGTTTCGTTTACAGGTGCTTAGTTCCAACTATAAAGACCGTGCAGACAGCAATGCGTTTCTCAACCGGGTGCAATATCCGTCGCGCGGACTGATGCGTGACCGTAACGATAAACTGTTGGTTTACAATCAGCCGGCGTATGATGTGATGATTGTGATGCGTGAAACGGAAAAATTTGACACGCTGGCATTTTGTCGTGCGGTCAACATTGATATTCAGTATTTTCGCAAACGTCTGTCGGACATCAAGAATAAAAATTTGAACCCCGGTTATTCGTCCTACACGGCTCAAGTGCTTTTGCCACAACTTGGTAATAAGGAATACGGCATTTTGCAAGAATCGATTTACAAATTTCCCGGTTTTTACATCCAAAAACGTACGATTCGGGAATACACATATCCTAATGCAGGGCATGTGTTTGGGTATATTGCCGAAGCGGACAAAAAAGACATTGAAAAGGACGAGTATTACAAACGAGGCGATTACATCGGCAAAACAGGTCTTGAGAAGTCTTACGAACCGTATCTACGCGGGCAGAAAGGCATTGAAATCTTACTGCGTGATGCTCACGGACGCATTAAAGGTAAATTTGACGACGGCAAACAAGATGTTACTTCTACTTCTGGAAAAGATTTGACGCTGTCGATTGACATGGATTTGCAAATTTATGGCGAAACATTGATGCAAAACAAGTTGGGTACCATTATTATGATTGAGCCGAAGACGGGCGAAATCCTTTGCATGGTGTCCTCTCCCGGCTATGACCCGGCCAGTCTGGTGGGGCGACAATTTGGTACCGCCTACACGGCTCTGGAAAGAGACCCTTATTTGCCGTTACTCAATAGGGCTTTGAATGGGGCCTATCCGCCCGGTTCTACGTTCAAAACAGCTCAAGCACTGACCTTTTTGCAGGAAGGTATCATCGAGCCGGAAACGAAATTTGCTTGCTACCACGGTTTCCCGTTGGGTGGTGGACATCCGGGATGCCATGGTCATGCATCTCCTTTAGCATTGGTCCCGGGAATTGGAAACAGTTGTAACTCCTATTTTGCGTGGGGACTTATGAACATGCTGAACAGCAAAAAATACAAGAATATTCAAGAATCGATGGACACTTGGCGTGACCACATGGTGGCACAAGGGTTTGGTTATCGACTGGGCGTGGATATGCCTGACGAAAAACGAGGCTTGATACCTAATAGTGACTATTACAACAAAATATATAAGGGTCGTTGGAATCCATTCACGGTCATTTCAATCTCTATCGGACAAGGCGAAGTGCTCCTTTCACCCATTCAGATTTGTAATTTGGCAACTACTATTGCTAATCGTGGCTATTACTATGCGCCCCACGTAGTCAAACGGATACAGGATACCCCTTTAGATAGTATTTACACGCATCCGCATTATACGGGTATTGATCGTCAACATTATGAAACAGTGGCAGAAGGTATGCGATGGGCTGTTGCAGGTCCGGGAGGTACATGTCATCAAGCTAATATTCCGGATATTGAGGTCTGTGGTAAAACGGGAACGGCTCAAAATGCTGCCAAAGACCACTCTATTTTTATGGGTTTTGCACCTATGAACGACCCCAAAGTGGCTGTTATGGTGTTTGTTGAAAATGGTGGTTTCGGAGCGACTTATGCTGTGCCGATGGGTCGACTGATGATTGAGAAATACCTCAAAGGGGACGTTCGAGATAAAAATGCTGAAACGTATTTGAGAAACGCTAAAATATTACGCAATGTCGTTCCGAAAGTCTAATATATGGGAAGAATTGGATTGGTTCACCGTTACCCTCTACGGGATATTGGTGATTGCCGGTTGGTTTAGTGTCTATGCAGCCACTTACGACTTCGACCATGCAAGTATTTTTGACTTGTCGGGGCGGTCGGGACAGCAGATGATTTGGATTATCACATCGGTCGTCATCGGTTTTTCGCTGCTGATGATTGAAAGCAGTTGGTTCGAAATATTTTCTTTCTGGATTTATTGTGCGATTATTGCGCTGCTGGTGGTAACCATATTTGTTGCGCCCGACATCAAAGGGTCGCGATCGTGGCTTGTGATGGGTCCGGTGCGTATTCAGCCGGCCGAATTTGCCAAATTTGCCACCGCTTTGGCGCTGGCAAAACTCATGAGCACCTACCGGTTTGATCTCACGCGCGGGAAAAGCATGTTGAGTATTCTGATGCTCATTCTATTGCCCATGGTGCTGATTTTTTTGCAAAAAGAAACCGGATCGGCATTGGTCTTTTTGGCATTTTTCTTTGTGCTCTACCGCGAAGGTATGCCCGGAGCAGTGCTCTTTGCCGGAGGTGCGGCGATACTCTTTTTCATTTTGGTGATTCGGTATGCCACGGAAATAATACTTAATCCATTGACGCCGGCAGGTGAATTTATGGTGCTGTGCATCATTGTGGCGTTTATTGTGGTGCTACTGCTGATTTATGCCAAAAATTCGAAGTCAATTAAAAATATCTTTTGGCTGGCGCTTGGAATTGGTGTGGTGACTGCTGTTGTCAATCGACTTTATCCGGTTAATTTGTGCTGGGCGGCTTGGGTACTGCTTGGCAGTAGTGTATTGTATCTTTTAGGGCTGTATATCAAAGAGCGAAAGGCGTGCTATACGTGGATTGCGTTGTTTGCTCTCGCTTCGGTGGGCTTTTTGTATTCGGTCGATTATGTGTTCGACGAGGTCATGGAACCGCACCAACAAACGCGTATCCAGGTGGCTTTGGGCGTGATTGACGACCCCAGTGGCGCGGGTTACAATGTTAATCAGTCAAAAATTGCTATCGGTTCGGGTGGCATTATAGGCAAAGGCTACCTCAATGGCACGCAAACCAAGTTGAAATACGTTCCCGAACAGGACACCGACTTTATTTTCTGCACGATTGGTGAAGAAAAGGGCTTTCTGGGCTCTGTGGCGATTCTTGTAGGCTTTCTGTTGCTGATTGTTCGGTTGATTTATTTGGCTGACCGGCAAAAATCGGCGTTTCATCGCGTCTATGGCTATTCTGTGGCGTGTATCATCTTCTTTCATGTCGCGGTCAATATCGGAATGGTCATTGGCATTATGCCGGTGATTGGTATTCCGTTGCCCTTTTTTAGCTACGGTGGTTCGTCGTTGTGGGCGTTTACGATTCTTTTGTTTATCTTTTTAAGGCTGGATATTTCGCGAAGTGACCGGTCGAATGCGTAATTTTATGTTGGCTAATTGGCAGGGGATGTCTCCACTACGGTCGACAGGACGAGTTAGAGTATTAATTTTATCATAGAAATAGTATGAACACAGCAAATTTTGAAAAAATAGTAGATGGCAAACAAGTCCGTCTATACACGCTGAGCAATTCGACCGGCTCTAAAGTGGAAGTAATTAATTGGGGTGGCAAGATTGTGTCTATCCAAGTGCCTGACAAAAACGGCAAGTTGGTGGATGTAGTGCTCGGAAAAAGCAACATTGACGACTACATGAACGATCAGGAACCGTATTTCGGTGCGATTTGCGGACGTGTGGCGAATCGTATCGCGAACGGCAAATTCACGTTAGACGGCAAAGATTACACTTTGGCGGTTAATAACGGTCCGAATGCGTTGCATGGCGGTATCAAGGGTTTCAATTCCGTTGTTTGGGATGCTAAACAGATTGATAATCAGACACTTGAATTGACTTATTTCGCCAAAGACGGAGAAGAAGGCTATCCGGGCAATCTGACTGTCACGGTCACGTATCATTTGACGGATACTAATGCCGTTGAGATTACGTATCGCGCCACTACGGACAAAACGACGATTCTGAATCTCACCAATCATTCCTATTTCAATCTGTCGGGCGAGGGCGACCCTTATGTGGGCGATCACGAGTTGCAAATCAATGCCGGCACGTATCTTCCGACAAATGATGTCGCTATCCCGTTGGGTAATCCTGAAAAAGTGGAGGGCACACCATTCGATTTTCGTTCGATTCACACGATTGGCGAACGCATAGATGATGACAATCAGCAATTGACGTGGGGCAACGGCTACGACCACACCTACATCGTGAACAAGGCAAAGGAAGGCGACACTGGTTTTGTAGCCAAGGCGCAATCGCCCAAAACAGGCATTACGCTGGAAGTATACTCCACAGAGCCGGGTATACAACTCTACACCGCTAATTGGTTAGACGGCAGCTTTGTGGGCAAAAACGGCCACACGTATCCCAAACGCTCAGCTTTTTGCTTGGAAACCCATCATTATCCCGACAGCATCCATCATCCGGAATATCCGACAACGGTTTTGAAGCCGGGCGAAGTATTTCTGTCAAAAACAGTGTTTGCGTTTAAATAGTCTGAACTGTGATTAAAGTGATTAAATGACAGGCTATGATTTTTTTTGAATCATAGTTTATCACAAAATCATTTTAATCACAGTTCAGACACGTTAATCACAGTTCAAGACCAAATTTCCCAGCCGGCAAATGCTTGGAGGAGGAGCATTTCTAAGCCGTTTTGGACGGTGGCGCCGCGCTCCAGGCCGCGTTTCATGAATTGTGTTTCGTTGGGATTGTAGAGCAAATCGTAGAGTAAATGTTTGTTTGTCAGCAAGTTGTAGGGGATGTTCGGACATTCGTCTACGTGGGGCCATAAGCCGACCGGCGTACAGTTGACAATCACAGTGTTTGTTGCCATGACCTCCGGCGTCAATTCCTGGTAACTGATAACCGGTAACTGATAACCGGTAACTGGTAACTGGTAACTGGTAACTGTTTTCGTGCGGGAAACAAACGTGGATGTGACACCTAACTGTTTTAATCCTTGAAAAACGGCTTTGGCTGCTCCGCCGGTGCCCAGAATGAGGGCGTTTTTATGATTTCCAGCTTCGATGGCTGCCGTGATGGATTCTTTAAATCCGATGACATCCGAATTGTAACCAATCAGTTTGAGTTTGCCTTTCGAGCGGTCAAATTTAATGACGTTGATGGCACCAATCGCTTTCGCATCGCTGTCTAAATCGTCCAGAAACGGGATAATTTGCTCTTTATACGGAATTGTGACGTTCAGTCCTTTCAAGTTCGGATTGTTTTTAATCACCGACTTAAAGTCCTGAATAGCAGGAATTTCAAAATTGACGTACTCGGCGTCAATTTTCTCATCCTTAAACTTATCGTTGAAATACCCCTTGGAAAAGGAGTGCTTCAACGGAAATCCAATCAATCCGTATAAATCCATCATTAGAGTGTAGTTATTAGAGTGTAGAGTTTAGTTATTAGAGTTTAGAGTTTAGATACGCCTTTATGTTTGTTTTGATGCGCTCGGCGACATTATTGGCGCCGGCTTTGATGAATTTTTCGCCGGTGATTTTTTCATACAATTCGATGTAGCGTTCCGATACGCTTTCGCAATAGGCGGGCGTCATCTCGGGCACTTTTTGTCCGGTTTGTCCTTGAAAACCGTTCTCCATCAACCATTTACGTACAAATTCCTTGGAGAGTTGCTTTTGTTCTTCGCCGTTTTCAAAGCGTTGTTGATAACCTTCGGAGTAAAAATAGCGTGACGAATCCGGCGTGTGAATTTCGTCAATCAGATAGATTTTGCCGTCTTTTTTGCCAAATTCATATTTAGTGTCCACGAGAATCAAGCCTTTTTGAGCAGCAATCTCGGTGCCCCGTTGGAATAATGCTTGCGTATATTTTTCTAATTGTTCGTAATCATCCTTGCTCACAAGTCCTTGGGCGATGATTTCTGCTTTGGAAATATTTTCATCGTGACCTTCATCCGCCTTGGTGGTGGGCGTGATGATGGGGTGGGGGAATCGCTCATTTTCGCGCATCCCATCGGGCAAAGCAATGCCACAGAGGGTGCGAGCGCCTGCTTTGTATTCGCGCCATGCACTGCCGGTCAGGTAACCGCGAATCACCATTTCCACTTTAAACGGCTCGCAACGAACACCTACCGTGACCATCGGGTCGGGAGTTGCCTGTTTCCAGTTCGGCACAATATCCGCAGTGGCATCCAAAAATTTGGCAGCTATCTGGTTGAGTACCTGTCCTTTATATGGAATGCCTTGCGGCAAAATTACATCAAAAGCCGAAATGCGATCCGTCGCAATCATGACCAATGTATCTTGACCGATGGAATACACATCTCTCACCTTGCCGTGATACACATTCGTTTGTCCCTGAAACTTGTAATCTGTTGTTGTAAGCGTATTTTTCATATATAACCTGTATTTTAGTTTGCAAAGATACAAAGAAGTTATGAGTTATGAGTTATGAGTTATGAGTTTTTTGCAAAAAAATTAAAAATAACTTTCAAAAAATAGAAATTCAAAAAAAATGCTTATCTTTGCAAAAATAAATTTAAAATATGAAAACAAGTATTGAAGAACGCTGGGGCACGCACCCCAATGATGTAAAAAAATACGATACCGCTCAGTTGCGGCACGAATTTTTAGTGGAAAAACTGTTTGAAGCAGATTCCGTATTAATGACTTATACGCACAACGACCGTCTGATTATCGGTGGCGCTTGGCCTGTGAAAGAAGCTTTGAAATTGGAAACGGTCGATTTGATTCGTTCCGAGTATTTTTGCGAACGACGCGAATTAGGCGTTATTTGCATTGAAAATGAAGGCATTGTGACGGTGGACGGCAAAGATTACGACTTGACTTACAAAGACGCAGTGTATGTGGGACGCGGTTCCAAAGATGTGCAATTTAAGAGCAAAGACGCGAGCAAGCCGGCGAAATTTTATTTTGCCTCTTCTCCGGCTCACAAAGAATACCCAACGGCGAAAATCGATTCTACCAAGCGTCGTGTTAAAGAATTGGGCGTAAAGAATTTGTCTAACGAACGCACGTTGAATCAGATTATTTTGAGCGAAATCGTTCCCTGCAATCAGTTGCAAATGGGATTGACGGAAATTCACGAAGGCAGTGTTTGGAACACGATGCCACCGCATACACACTCCCGCCGCATGGAAGCCTATTTTTATTTTAAAGTGCCTCAGGAACAGTCTGTTTGCCATTTTATGGGAGAACCGCAGGAAACACGCCATATTTTTATAGATAATGAACAGGCAGTGATTTCGCCGTCATGGTCGATTCATTCGGCCGCCGGAACGGCTAACTATACCTTTATTTGGGCCATGTGTGGTGAAAATTTGGATTATAACGATATGGACACTTTTTCAGCAGATAAACTTCGGTAATGGTTAATGGTTAATGATTAATGGTTAATTGAAGATGAACAGACTGAAATTTAAAGTATTAGGAGTGCTTTTGCTGACGTCAACGCTGGTGCAAGCTGCCGGTTTACAGATCGTTGTGCAAAATCCGAGCGAGTTTGACCGCTCTCACGAGTTGGTCGAACTCCCGCTCACAAAATTGGAAAATTGGATTCAATTGAAGGAAGGCGAAGTGTATGAAGTGCACAATCGCAAACAGGAAATTGTCCCCTCACAAGTCACATCCGATGGGTTGTTACTGTTTCAATCCGGATTGAGACAGAATGAAACAGCCACATTCACCGTTGTCAGCGGTGCTAAACAGGAATTTGCGCCCAAAACTTACGGCCGTTTTATTCAGGAGCGTAAAGACGATTTTGCCTGGGAAAACGACCGCGTGGCATTCCGTATCTATGGGCAGGCACTGATTCCGGTTGATGGTCCCAGCAATGGATTGGATGTCTGGTATAAGCGCACCAACGCCTTGGTTGTCGACAAATGGTACAAAAACGATTTGGAAAACCATATCCCGTATCACAACGATAATGGCGAAGGATTGGACGATTATAAGGTTGGCCGCACGTTGGGAGCCGGTGCTATGGCACCTTATCCACAGGATCAATTGGTGCTGAACGAAAATTTTGTCACCCCTCAAGTCATAGAGAATGGACCGCTTCGTACCACGTTCAAATTGATTTACAAACCGGTTGTGGTGGACGGAAAAACGTATGCCGAAAGTCGCACGTTCTCGATTGATGCGGGTTCACAGTTGACAAAAGTGGTTCAGGAATACGGATTTGATACCCCTACGCCCGTTGCAGCAGGGATTGTCAAACGTGATACGCAAGATCGCCCCATCATCGCTTCCGACAAAAGTTATATCCTTTATCAGGAGCCTGCCACAGACAAGGCGTCAGGCGTGACGATTGCCGTTTTGTATCCTGCCGGATTTGATAAAACGGTGGTGCATTCGGATGGAACGTCGCACATATTGGGCGTCACCACTTATCAACCGAATATGCCTGTCACCTATTATACCGGCTATAATTGGTCGGAATTTGGATTTAAAACGGTCGATGAATTTCAACATTATCTCGAAAAATTCAAAGCAAGATTAGCGAAACCGTTTATCGTAACAATAAAATAAATACAAAAATATGAACAATCAATTTTCATTAGAAGGAAAAATCGCCTTAGTGACGGGTGCCTCTTACGGCATCGGGTTCGCTTTGGCTTCTGCCTTTGCAAAAGCAGGCGCAAAAATTGTATTCAACGACTTGAAACAAGAATTTGTGGATAAAGGTTTGGCTGCCTACAAAGTTGCCGGTATTGATGCCAAAGGCTATGTGTGCGATGTGACCAACGAAGAGCAAGTGAACGCGCTGGTCAAACAAATCGAAGCCGAAGTGGGTGTGATTGACATTTTGGTCAATAATGCGGGCATCATCAAACGCATTCCGATGGTTGAAATGTCGGCTGCCGATTTTCGTCAGGTGATTGACGTGGATTTGAATGCGCCGTTTATCGTGGCTAAAGCCGTGATTCCAAGCATGATCAAAAAAGGCAGCGGCAAAATTATCAATATCTGTTCGATGATGAGCGAGTTAGGTCGCGAAACAGTGTCGGCGTATGCAGCTGCTAAAGGTGGTTTAAAAATGCTCACGCGCAACATTGCTTCCGAATACGGGGAATACAACATTCAATGTAATGGCATCGGACCGGGCTATATCGCTACGCCGCAAACGGCCCCCTTGCGTGAACGTCAAGCCGATGGTTCCAGAAGTCCGTTTGACGCATTCATCATCTCTAAAACGCCTGCAGCCCGTTGGGGAGAGGCAGAAGATTTGGCAGGACCTGCGGTATTTCTTGCTTCCAATGCGTCGGATTTCGTAAATGGACATATTTTGTATGTCGACGGCGGTATTTTGGCTTACATTGGTAAGCAGCCTTAAAAAATGCTTGTTGTCAGGGGTGTCTCCGCTCGCCTGTGGCTCGGAGTAGAGGCATCTCAGGATTTAGGTTTATCCGCTTTTTCGTATGCTTCTACAATGCGCTGCACAAGTTTGTGGCGCACAATATCTTTTTTATCCAATTCGATTTGCGCGATTCCGGGTACTTTTTTCAGTAAATTAAGGGCGTGTTTCAAGCCCGATTGCACGGATGGCGGCAAGTCGATTTGCGTCACATCACCTGTGATAATCATTTTGGCGTTCATCCCCAAGCGCGTTAAAAACATCTTGATTTGTGGGATATTGGTGTTTTGCGCCTCGTCGAGGATGATGACCGCATCGTTGAGCGTACGTCCACGCATGAAAGCAAGCGGCGCAATTTGAATCACCTTATTTTCAAGGTGCTCCTTCAATTTGGCGGCCGGAATCATATCTTCCAAAGCGTCGTACAGCGGTTGCAGATACGGATCAATCTTTTCTTTCATATCGCCCGGCAGAAAACCTAATTTTTCGCCGGCTTCCACAGCGGGGCGACTTAAAATAATTTTACGGACTTCTTTATTCTTTAATGCTCTGACTGCCAGCGCAATAGCTGTATAGGTTTTTCCCGAACCGGCCGGTCCGATGGCGAACACCAAATCGTTTTTGTCGTATGCATCCACAATCTTTTGCTGGTTGGCGGTGCGTGCCACAATCGGCTTGCCGTTCATCCCGAAAATAATCAGATTGTCGTGCTTGACGGGTTCTGCGCCCGAACGTCCCTTGACGATTTTCACGATGGCTTCTTCCGTCAACAAATTGTATTCGTGACAGAAGGCTTCCATTTCCTTGATTTTTTCTTCAAAAGCCGCCAATTCCAATTCGTCGCCGACAATTTTCATCGCGCTGCCTCGAGCCACGATCCTCAATTTAGGATACAGGGACTTAATTAACTGCAAATTAGCATTATTGATCCCCCAAAAAGTGGCTGGATCCGTACCGTCTAAAATTAACGTGCGTTCAATCATAGGACAAAGATATTAATAAATTATAAATCATGCAAAAATAAATTGCATTATTTTTTTGTCCCCAAAACCGGTGATAAACTGTTAAATAGTAAGTGTGAATTCTGTGCAGGCACAAGTGGCTATCGGTGGACGTGGGGATTGAAGCGTGTTATGTTTCACAAGATGCGAAAATAGCTGTGTGGGTATTTGAATAGCGATTGTTGAACTAATGATTACCCCAGGCATCGCCTGGGGTCGTCACACAACTATTTTGAGGGCTGAAAGCCAGAGGCATATCATTTGTTTTGAACAAGAATCTCCAATCAAAGCCCAATGTGCTCTTGCGTCTTTTCTTTCGGTTGCCCGCCGGAGATTATTTTTTTGTTGTCGGGCGAATAGTTCCACACGATAGCATCTTCGTAGGATTTGCCACCTTTTTCGGCAGTCACGCGCAACTGATTTTCTCCTAATTTGAGAGGGACATCATTGAAAATGTAGTGCACAGCGGTTGTGCCGTGTGTGAATGCCGTGATTTCTGTGCCGTTGACAAACAAGCGAGGCGTGCCGACATTGGAATAAACCGTCACGGGCGTCACTTGATTTTCACGTTCGGTAGCCCGTCGCTGTGTGAGGTAGAGTACCGGCTCTTTGCTCCAGTTGGCTTTGTACCAGTAGAAAGGGTCTTTTTTGAGTTTGCGATCAAACGTGACCAACCCTTTCATATTGCGTGCCTCTACGCCGCCCTGTGTGGTGACTGGGGTCGCAAAATCGAATGTATTCCAGATGTACGATGCCAACAAATAGGGATGTTTGGCAATCACGCTCCACTGGATTTCATGAAATTTGGTGGCAAACGTTTCCGGATAAAACTGTGAGAAATAACGTCCCACTTCACCAATCACTTCTTCTTGTTGACTGACGTTTGCCTCTGCGCCATATTCTGAAAAAATGACCTTGTAGTTGGGAAAATTGGTTTCCATACCTTCCACCCACTGATTGATGTCGCTGATTTTGCCGCCATACCAACCGAAATAGTGGTTGATGCCTTGCACGTCGGCATTGAGATTGGTCGCTTGATACACCGTGCTGTAGCCGCTCACCGAAGCCGTGTAGCGGTCGGGATCTTCCGTTTTCGCCAAATCGTCCAACGCTGCCGTCAGCGCGTTGGTGTAGTCGTGAGGCTTGTAAACTTCGTTGTGAAGTCCCCAAATGTAGATCGAAGGATGATTGTAATTCTGTCGAATCAATTCCACCAGTTGTTGCTTGGCGTTGTCAGCTTCCTCCGTAGTCACGCGGTTCACAAATGGAATCTCCGCCCACACGAGGAATCCGATGCTGTCGGACTTCGCATACATCCGTTCTGCTTGCTGATAGTGCGCCAAACGAATGGTGGTCGCCCCGATTTCCTTGATAATCGACAAGTCGGTGTCGTGCTGTTCGCCGGTCAATGCACTGCCCAAACCCCACCAGTCCTGATGGCGACACACGCCGTACATCGGTGTTTTTTTGCCGTTGAGATACATTCCATCGGCGGCTTTCAGTTCAAATTTTCGAACGCCCAACGGTTGCACCACCTCGTCAATGACTGTTCCGTCTGCAATCACTTGTGTCACCACCTTATATAAATAAGGATCGTCCAGACCCTGCCACAAATGCGGCGTGTAGACAACTAAATTTTGCGTAATTTGTTGTCGCCCTTGCGGCAAAACGTTCACCGACTGTTCAGACTTGGTTTTTATTTTGCCGTTTGCTTCGTAAATAGTGGTCAGCAGACGCACAGGCTTAGCCGTTTTGTCCTTATTTTCTAACTTGACTTTCAGGTCAATATAAGCCCCCATTTTAGTCACGTCCCGTTGACGAATGTAAACCCCGGGTGAGGCATAGTCCGTTACCGCGATGTTCACTTTTTCGGTCACAATCAGTTCGACAGGTCGATAGATGCCGCCATACACGCCAAAAAGCGTGTTGTTAACCGGAATCACGTCCTTGCGCGGCGAATTGTTCACTTTAACACCGATTTCATTGGCTTCGCCGTATTTCAGCGCTTTGGTGATTTCGACTGCAAACGCTGCATAACCGCCTTTATGATTGTCTACAAATTGTCCGTTGACGTACACATCCGCCACCGAAGCTACGCCTTGAAAGCGCAGAAACACGCGTTTGTCAGCCAAAGCGGCATCAGGCGTATACGTTTTTTTATAAAAAGCCGTTCCCGCATAAAAACTATTCTTTTTAATCTGCATGTCTTCCGCGTTCCACGTGTGCGGCACGTTCACTAATTGCCACGCATCTTCCACCGCTACCGACAAGCTGTCGGCTTTCTGAAACAGCCAGCCCTCGTTGAACGGCAAAGTTGAACGTCCCCAACTCGTGGAGACGCTCAATAATAATGTTAAAATAAAAATTATTTTTTTCATACTGTCATTGCGGGCTTGTCCCGCAATCTCCTTAGTGTTATTTTGCAACTTTTTCGAGACGTTTCATGATGGCAAAGATGAATGCTGCCGAAAGCACACAGCATACGACTAATACACCCCATATTTGCCACAATTCCATACCGCTTGCCCAAAGCAGACCTATGATAGAAACGAGATAGTTGCCTACTCCTGTGGCTGCAAACCAACCACCCATCATCATTCCCTTGTATTTGGGAGGTGCCACTTTCGTCACGAATGACATTCCCATGGGACTAAGCAATAATTCCGCAAAAGTCAGTGTAAGATAGGTGCTTATCAGCAAGTTTGGTGAAACAAGAATTGGACTTACTCCTTCATGCAAAACTGCGGGACTGGATAATCCAAGAGAACCTACGGATAAAATCACAAAACCAATCGCAGCAACCAACATCCCTACACCAATTTTACGGGGAGTGGAAGGCTCTTTTTTCTTGTTCGACAAATAACCAAACACTGCCAAAGAAACAGGAGTCAATGCCACAACAAAGAACGGATTAAATTGTTGGAAAATAGAAGGAGTAATGTTGATTGTTTCGGGCAATAAACCGTACTGGTAAACCAATGTGCCCACAGCAGCCAACAAAATACCTCCCGATATGATTTTGCCCTTACCCGTTTTCGATTGAAAAACACTAAACAGACTATAAATTGCCACAACTGCCAATGCTAAGTTAATGACATTGAAGCCGATACGCATAAAACCACCCATTGTTGGGGACGTATAATCCCGTGCAAAGAAAGTCATCGTCAATCCATTTTGGTGGAACGACATCCAGAAAAAGATTACTACGATAAACACTAATATCAACGCCCAAATGCGATCTTTTGTTTCTTTTGGACTTAATTCAGGTTCTGCAGTTTTGCCCTCAGCAGCATTTTTAGCAGCCAACTCTTTTGAATTATAATCGGCATGTTTATATGTATTCTTGAAGACAAGATAAATCAACATGGAAAAAACCAATGAAACACAAGCCACACCAAACCCATAATTATAACCTTCCGAAAGTTGGTTGATATACAAATGGCTGAATGCCGTTAAGTCGGTTGATCCATTTTGTTGTGCTGCTAAATCGGTCAACGTAGAAGTTTGTTCCGGACTAATAGTCCCATTAAGAAACTTATGCGCTAATTCCGGAATTTGAGCATCGTATGTCAGATGTGCCTTTTTCAGCACATGCTCATACATTTTTTCCGCAGCCGTAGGAGCAAACATTGCGCCCACATTAATTGCCATGTAAAACAGGCTGAAAGCACTGTCGCGATTGCTTTGATACTTTGGATCGTCATAAAGATTACCCACCATTACCTGTAAATTCCCCTTAAACAACCCCGTTCCAATCGCAATTAATGCCAATGCACCAAACATCGGAACCATGGCTTCCGAAGGAATAGCCATTAGCACATAACCAACAAACATAACAACGATACCGACGGTTACTGTTTTTCCATATCCCCACCATTTGTCAGCTATAATACCGCCCACAAGAGGCATAAAATAGACAGCAGCCAAAAATATACCGAAAATTTGACTGGTTGTGGCACCGGATAATCCAAACTTCGCTTGCAGAAACAGCGTAAAAATGGCAAGCATGGTGTAATAACCGAATCGCTCGCCTGTGTTTGCTAACGCTAAGGCATATAAGCCTTTAGGATGATTTTTAAACATATTTTCACTAGTATTTTATTATTTATTAAAATTAACGTCTGCAAACTTACAACATTTATTTTATATTCACAAATTTTTGTGCAAAAAAAATTGTCTGAACTGTGATTTAGAGTGATTAAAAAATTTAACATGATTTTTTTTAATCATGCCAATCACAAAATCATCCTAAAATCACAGTTCAGATTTATAAACTAAGCCGCTATCTCCAAGGTTATCTCCCGAAATCCCATTAATGACAGACGCACTTAGTACACACGTAGTAGCAATATATACAGGCAGCGCGATTAATTTACAAAATGTTGTATATTGTTGTAATCAATTCAATTTTGCGCGTACACACGCTACGCTGTACGATGCTGGGTCGGTTTTAGCAGTAGTCCCACCATAATTAGGACACCACGTTTCAAGACTATAACCGTTAGCTACCTCGCTTACACCCCAAATACCATTTGATATATATATAGTAGGTTGGTAATAGTATGTATATTGCGACCATCTACCTTCATCACCGCAAATTGTTTTTGCGTTTGTGTCGACGCGTTGAGCGGCACCGGTCACCACATGTGTTCCGTTAGGTGCGTAGATTCCTAATTCATTCAATTTAGCGATTATGCCAGGAACGTCAGCCGCCGCTGGTAGCGTACCCAGATTTGAGGTGCAATGCGTTGCGGCGGCGGCTTTATTCATTTTATTCGTCGTAATATACGACACGCATTTATTTTCATATTCGACCATGCAGTAGTCGAATACACCGGACACGGTACACACGCACTCCGCGTATATCGACGGATTATCCATCATCGCGACTTTAATGATACATGTCCCGTTTTTATGCGGAAATATACTGCCGCCCGCCGTCACTGTTGCAATCGAATCGTTCGACGATGTCCACACCACGCTTTTATCGTTAGTAAGGCTTGGTTGGACAGTATACGACATCGCAGCCACAGGTATTTCGCTTGTAATTAGCTTTGTTGCCGGTAAACCGGTAATCGAGGTTGCTTTCTGGATGATCACCACAGTCTGAGTACTTGGTACGGTCATGATCGTTTCTCCAAATCCATCCTTAGCTACCACGCTAATGGCACCCGGCGCGATAGTAG
>JAISKM010000035.1 GCA_031261285.1 Candidatus Symbiothrix sp.
GCGGTTATAGCGTCGGGGTTCCACCTCTTCCCATTCCGAACAGAGAAGTTAAGCCCGATAGCGTCGATGGTACTGCATTTAGTTGTGGGAGAGTAGATAGCTGCCGTTTTTTAGAAACCTGTTAAGTTTTATAAACTTAACAGGTTTTTTTGTAATTTATTTAACCGGTGGTAATAGCGAGGGTTAAAATACGTAGTTGGATGTTTTTGCATTGGAGTAGGGCGTGGGCACAGGCTTCGAGAGTGGCTCCGGTGGTCAATACGTCGTCGAACAGGATAATACATTTATTTTCAAACAGTTGGGCGTTACGCACATTAAAAATTCCTTGGGTGTTTTGCCAACGTTCAAAGCCGCTTTTTTTCGTTTGGGTTGTATTCGCTTTTTCGCGGTAGAGGTTGTGTGTTTCCAAAGAAATGTGACGTTCTGTTGCAATAGCTCGTGCCACAACTTCCGCCTGATTAAAGCCTCTTTTTTTGAGTTTTTTAGGATGAAGGGGTACCGGAATAATATAATCTACATCTGTCCAAAATTCTGAATTTCGCCATTCATGCGCCAGATAAGTTCCAATCCAATTGCCTAAAGCGACATTGCCCTGGTATTTCAGTTCGCCCACTAATTTTTGTCCTAATCCTTCTTTGCTATAATAGAGGTAAGCCGCAGCTTGTTGCACCGGTATTTTTCCGGCAAAACGGTCATAAGCGGGATTATTAGCGGTATCGTGGAGGTGATAATTCGTTTTCGGCAAATTATGGAGGCAATCCAAACATACAAATTGTTCATTTTGCATCAAGGCGGCACCACAACCAACACAAAGTGAGGGATAAAACAGAGATAGCAGATTTTTGAATGGATTCATAAATGTGCCCGGGACGAGATTTGAACTCACACGCCGAAAACCGGCACCACCCCCTCAAAGTGGCGTGTCTACCAATTTCACCACCCGGGCCTTATTTTTTAGCGTAGGGGCAGAAAATTCTCTGCCCCTATTGTGACCGCGACAGGATTCTAACCTGTAACCGGCTGATCCGTAGTCAGCTACTCTATACAGTTGAGCTACGCGGCCATTGCTTTAAATTTGCGCCTGCAAAGGTACAACAATTTTTTGAATTGTGCAAGTTTTTTTGAATTATTTTGCCGTTTTGCGAATTTTATTTGGAGGTTTGTCAACTATTTTGTAATTTTGCGCTATGAATGTTAAAAACATAGTTTTTTTTCTGTTGCTGACTGTCGGGATTTCGGCAAAAGCACAAGGCGTCGATCCGACTGACGAGCAGTTAATGCAGGCGATTCAAAAGGCGAGGGATTCTGATATTCGGACAGGTAAGCGCAGCAGTCTCTCTACGGACAATCGCAGCAGTCTTCCTGCGGATAATCATAGCACTCTTCCTGTGCATACCGGTAATAATTTTCCTGCGCATGATGGTAGTAATCTTTCTACGTATAATGGTAGTAATGGTTCTCCAGATTCGCTGGTGCAGAATATTTTGAATTATTCGGCGGAATATTTGGGTACGCCCTATCATTATGGTGCGAGTGGACCTAAATCGTTTGATTGTTCGGGATTTACGTCGTTTGTATTCAGGAATTTTGGGTATAAACTTTCGCACGGATGTAAGCGACAAATTACTGAGGGTCAACGAGTTGATATAAAAGAAATGAAGCCGGGCGATTTGATCTTCTTTACGAGTCGTCGTTCCGGGAAAGGGAAAGCCGGACATGTGGGTATTGTGGTGGAGAATTACGGCGACGGCAATGTTCGTTTTATTCATGCCTCTACAGCCCGTGGAGTACGTTACGATGAATTGATTTCGGGCTATTATGCCAAACGCTATATTACCGGTTTGCGAGTATTGTCCGAAAATCCACAGCTCCCAGCCGAGTAGTTTTTTAACGAATTATGGCACTACGGCAACAACAGACATTGAAAATGCAGCAAAAGCTGTCGCCCTTGCAAATTCAGCAAATCAAATTGTTGGAGTTGACTGCCCTTGAAATGCAGGATCGTGTGATGCAGGAATTGGAAGATAATCCTGCTTTGGAACTGAGTACAGAATTGCCCAATGAGCCGGAAAATGCCCTTGATGAAGAGTTGCAATCGTCTGAAACAGAGCTTGCTAAAGACGATTTGAGCGATGATTTAGCGTCGGGTGATGATTTGGGCGATTATTTGACGGAGGATGATGTGCCGGATTATGCGTTCAATTATCCGTCCTCGAGCGAACCACACACGGAAATTCCCTATTCGGAGGCGGAGTCGTTTAATGAGTATTTGCTGCATCAGTTGCAACTGAAAAAATTGTCTGAGCGGACGACTAAAATTGCGGAATATTTGGTTGGAAATTTGGAAGATGACGGCTATTTGCGACGCGATTTGAACGATGTGTCGAACGATTTACTGTTTCAATACGGTATGGAAGTGTCGCCCGACGAACTGAAAGCAGTTTTGGCTATAGTGCAGTCTTTGGATCCGGCAGGCGTGGGGGCGATGGATCTGCAGCAATGTTTACTGCTTCAACTCGAACGTAAAGAGGCAACGCCTGATCGACAAATTGCCAACGCTGTGTTGGAAAATCAGTTTGAGGCGTTTTCAAAAAAACAATACGACAAAATTACGCGTGGATTGGGTATTTCGGATGTTGAACTCAAGCGCGCGGTGAAGGAAATAGTGAGTCTCAATCCGAAACCCGGAAGTGCATGGGAAAGTGCTACGGAAACTAAAATGGCACAAATCACGCCCGATTTCACGGTGGAAACTATCAATGGCAAACTGTTTTTGAGTATGTCTGAGCAAACGATTCCCGAATTGCACATCAGTCGCGATTTTGCAGAAATGCTGAATCAATATGCCAAAAACGACGATGCAGCTGCTTTTGTCAAACAAAAAACGGACGCCGCCCGCTGGTTTATTGATGCGGTTCGGCAGCGTCAAAACACGCTCCGCAACACGATGGAGGCGATTATGACGATTCAAGAAGCCTTTTTCTTGACGGGCGAAGACAGTGCTTTGAAACCAATGATTTTGAAAGATGTGGCAGAGATTGTCGCATGTGACATTTCGACCGTGTCGCGCGTGGTCAACAGCAAATACGTTCAAACCAATTGGGGCGTTTATCTGCTCAAATATTTTTTCTCGGAAGGACTTACTAATGAGCAAGGCGAGGAGGTGTCTACGCGAGAAATTAAAGCGATTTTGAAAAAGTGTATCGACTCGGAAAATAAGTCTAAACCATTGTCAGACGAAGCCTTGATGCTGCTTTTGACCAAGAAAGGTTACGAGGTAGCGCGACGCACGGTTGCCAAATACCGCGAGGGGCTTGGGATTCCTGTTGCCCGCCTGCGGAAAGAAATTTGAAAAATTAATTACTTATAGAGCTTAAATTCGGAGCTAACCCATGAAGCAAATTCAAAAGCAATGTCTTGATGTGTGTAAGTATCACGCCGTCGGCTTGAGGCAGTAGTGTTACTCTCGTGCCGGGATTAATTTTATAAAAGAAAGAGACCCGCACAGGAAAAACGAAACGAAACTATGTACAAAAACCCGTGCGGGTGCTCTTTCTTAAACTATTATTATCATTACAGGACGTTGCCCTGTACTGAAATTAATGACCCAAGGCGTTGCCATTGGGCTAGGATATATAAGGCTTTCAGCCTTAGAAAGCAACCCAAGTGGAAGTGACACCATTATAGGTATAAACTTTATTGTCAGCCAGGCTGAACACCATCATGCCGGCTGTGCGCGTAGCATCAATTGTGTCACTCACTTGCGGCAAAAGCAATCCACCGGAGCCTTGACTTAAATCCAACACCGAACCGGTTGTGACAGAATCGTTCACACTACCAATCGAAATCTGTGCGTTTGCCGTGTAGGGGCTTAGCGTGCTAAGCCCAATTACCAACAAGCCAATTATCGCGCACAGTGTCATTGCGGATGTAATCCGCACCGGTGATGATGTCATTGCGGACTTGATCCGCACCGATGATGGCGTCATTGCGGGCTTGACCCGCAATCCCATAACTAATTTTATTTTTTTCATTTGTTTGTAATTTTATAAATTTATTTTTTTTGTTCCCTGCATCCCTATCGGGATGGAAACAATCATCCCCCGTGTTAATCATCTTTTTTGAATCTACCAAATCTTTTCAAAAAAAAAGAAAAAATCGTATCTATCTACCCAATTACAGCATGTCGTTAAAACGCATCTCGTACGCATCTGACACCGATATCACTCATTGCCACCCAATCACAACAGCCCCCTATGTTCACACGTAAACCAGTATTAGACTGAAAATCTTGGTTCACTAGTTTATATGTCGTGCCATCACTGATCCAAAGATACATTCCGAGACCCCAACCTGACCAAGTATTAGTATTAATCCTATATCCATTTCCGGCTAAGGATGGTGCTGACCAATATTCTTTTTCACTAGACGACAATGAGCTATAACCCGCAACCAGCAGATTACATTCCGCCACTGTTGGAAGATGCCATCCTGTTCCCAAACTTCGTGTACAAAGATCGTTGCCTACTGGAGTAGCAGCAGTTGTCCAAGTGTAATAGTATCCGCGATTTGCAGTCTGACTTGGGTAGTTAGTATAGGATTGACCGGTCTCGGTCAGATTGCTAATCGTCCAGCACAAGTTCTCCAAGCCATTTGTGGCACTGTGGTAATTAGCAGTCGGATATTCAAAGCCGGAAGCACCAATTATTGGGGTGCCACAAGTAACTACATTGACAACGAATGGATCAGAAGTGGCGTTGCCTGCTTCAGCCGTGATAGTAGTAGTACCTGTAGTAGCTTCGGAGGAAGATACCAGGCCGGCACTGTTTACAGTTGCGACTGTTTCGTCGGAAGAGTGCCAAGTAACCACGTCGGTAGAATTGTTTGGTGTAAGAGAATAGCCTAACTGCAAGGTTTTACCACCAACTGCTAAATTTGCAGGAGAAGTAGCTCCGGTAATAGTAACACCGGTTGCCGGAATGCCCACCACAATAGTAAACGGCGCACTCGAAATTCCATCCACTGACGCAGTGACAGTAGTTGTACCGTTATGTATGCCGGTGACTGTGGCTGTATTAGGACTACCATCGACAGCATCAACCAGAGCGACACTTGGCACATTACCACTCCAGTTGACAGTTGTCCAACCGGCATTGACAGGCAGGACAGTTGCTGTTAGAGTTTGTGTTTCATCCACCTGTACTGCACCACTCGGATGAGCAGAAACACTGATAGTTTCAGGAAGCGGACCATTCCCTCCATTGCCGGAACCGCCGGCACTCCAGAAAGAGCCTGTGTAAGTGTAAACGTTTCCGTCCGTTTTGTTGTAAACCATCATGCCGGGTTTTCTCAACTCCTCAATAAGTGTGTCGGCACTCTCAATTTGGGGCAACAACAAGCCGCCGGCATCAGTGGCTTGTGATAAATCCAACAACGCACCGGGCGTGACGGTGCCATCCCCACCAATAGCCACTTGGGCAGTTACCAGTGAACAGTTACCAGTTACCAGAAAACAGGCAATCGCTAACGCAACTGTCATTGCGGACTTGATCCGCAATCCTCTGAATAAAATTCTTTTTTTCATTTTCTTATACAATTAAAATTAATAGTGCTAATTCAAATTGTTTGCCCTTTTCGTTCGCATACACACATAAAAAGAGGGCGGACAAACTCTAATTTATCGGTTCAAGAGGTTCTAGACTACCCACACCACCAAATAAACAGAATCTGCCCGCGCTTTATAACACGAAGTCTCCTTATTTATTCTGATGGTGTTGAAATTGTCTAGATTTCTTGAACCAGAATATTTCCCCCAATGTCTTACAATGTGTGTTTTAACACATTATTTTATCATACGCCTATATTTTTATATTTTTATTCATATTATAGTATGGGATTCCCGCGTAGGCGGGAATGACAGTGCAAAGGAACGACTTTTTTTTGAAACTACCAAATTTTTTCAAAATAATTTCAAAAATGTTTGGATAATTGAAAAAGATGTTGTACCTTTGTGGCAGATATCGGAAAGATAAAGTCATAGCCAATTATGACTCGGACTGGAAACAGAGAAGATATTTAGCCTTTCTACGGATAGGTTGTCCGCAGGACGGATTGGTACCGTTACTGTACATGTCAACAATAGGAGACTTCGGTCTCCTATTATTGTTTGTACAAAACTCTAAATGTTCCTTCTTCAAACACCCAGACTTCATCAATTTGATAACGGAAAATTTTCTCATTTATTCGGTTCAAGATACATTTTTGAATAAAATTATCATCAGCACCCCCGTTCTTAATAATCACTCGCGATGCTTGTTGCAAGCCCTTTGAAATCATGTGGCGTATTTTTTCTTTTTTGAACGGAGGAACAAAACTTTCGTATTCATAAAACACGCCGTCTATTATCAAATCGGGGCATTTCCTTTCGTATATTGTTCCTGTCAAATTGCCAAATATACGTTTATATTTTTCATCTTTATAATGAACTTCTGTTGGAATTTGTACAACGTGCCCTTGCTGTGCAAAGAAATATGCAATTGTAAGTAAATCTTCATAGTCAGATTTTTTGATAAATCCATCCATGATGTAGATACGTCCACCATTGGGAAAGGCTTTGAGTCGTGTAAAATAGTGCATTTGATTAAGAATTACAATTGTTTTTGTTAAAAATTTAACGCTACAAAGGTAATGGCAAATCTTTTAATATGCAAACATTTTGCACTATTTTTGCTATAATAATGCAAACTTTTGAAAAAAATCTTAAAAAGAATGATTCAGCGATTCGATGGCAAGGCGGTAGGAGTCGAGTCCGAAACCGGCGATGACGCCTTTGCAGACGCTTGTGATAAGCGACAAGTGCCGGTAGTCTTCGCGCGCGTGTACATTGGAGATGTGCACTTCCACGACGGGCGTGTTTACCGCTTTGATGGCGTCGTGAATGGCTATGGAGGTGTGTGTGTAGCCGCCTGCATTCAAAATAATACCGTCAAACGAAAAGCCTGTTTCGTGAATTTTATTGATGATTTCACCTTCCACATTCGACTGATAGTAAGCCAGTTCGATGGTTGGATAGCATTTTTTTAACGTTTCAAAGTAGTCCACAAAGGATTCGGAACCGTAAACACCCGGTTCGCGTACGCCCAATAAATTCAGATTGGGACCATTGATGATTTGTATTTTCATAATTCATAATTTTTTACTATCTTTGGGGACAAAATTACAATTAATTTTTGATTTGGGGCATAAAAAGAATGAAAATTGAATCAAATTCGTCACTGACGCAGTCGTATCGTACTTATTTAATGTTGGAAAAATCGCTTTCCGGTAACTCGGTGGATGCGTATATGGACGATTTGAGTAAGTTGTTGACGTTTCTTTCAGACCGGCAAGTGGCTCCACAAGAAGCGAAATTAAAAGATTTGCAGGCGATGACGAGTGCTTTGCATGATTTGGGGATTAATCCGCGTTCGCAGGCGCGTGTATTGTCGGGTATTCGCTCGTTTTATAAGTATTTGTTGCTCGAAAGCTACATTGACACCGACCCTACCGAACTGCTGGAATCGCCTAAAATTGGGTTGAAACTGCCTGTTTTTCTGACTTTGGACGAAATTAATGATACGATTGCGGCGATTGACTTGTCGCAAGCGGAAGGTCAACGCAACAAAGCGATGTTGGAAACGCTTTACAGTTGTGGATTGCGTGTTTCGGAACTGATTGGACTGCGTTTTTCGGATTGTTTTTTCGACGAAGGATTTATTAAAGTGGTCGGTAAAGGCAGCAAACAACGGCTGATTCCTATTTCGCAAACGGCTGTGAAAGAGATTAAACTGTATCTTATGGATCGCCATAGTATCCAGGTGAAACATGGTTTTGAGGATATTTTATTTCTTAGCCGGCGCGGTACCGCCCTCTCTCGCATCATGATTTTTCATTTGGTGAAAGTCTACACGGAGGCTGCCGGCATTCACAAAAATGTCAGTCCACACACGTTTCGCCACTCGTTTGCGACCCATTTGTTGGAAGGTGGCGCCAATCTTCGCGCCATTCAGGCGATGCTGGGGCACGAAAAAATCACGACCACCGAAATTTATACCCACCTCGACCGGGATTTCCTGCGCAGTGAAATTTTGGAACATCATCCACGCAATAAAGTCTGAAGCTAATGATTAATGATTAATGGTTAATGATAAATGGGATTCCCGCCTGCACGGGAATGACGGGCGGTTCTGAAAAATTAACCATTAACCATTAACCATTAATAATTTTTTCGTACCTTTGCAGTTCGGAAAAGAAAATTATGAAAGCAGAAGATTTAGACGATTTGATTGATAGCGAGAAGGTTGCGAAGGAACATTCCGAATATGTGGTGCCTGAAAATACGGACGCCGACAAGCATCAGGTGCTGTCGGGGATGTATAAGGACTGGTTTTTGGACTTTGCTTCGTATGTGATTACCGATCGCGCGATTCCACATCTCAACGACGGGCTGAAGCCTGTTCAGCGGCGTGTGCTCCATTCGATGAAGCGATTGGATGATGGGCGCTATAATAAGGTAGCGAATATTGTCGGCGACACGATGAAGTTTAACCCGCACGGCGATGCATCGATTGGCGGTGCGCTCGTGCAGTTGGGGCAAAAAGATTTGCTCATCGACTGTCAGGGAAACTGGGGAAATATCCTTACCGGCGACGGTGCTGCTGCGCCTCGTTACATTGAGGCGCGCCTGTCGAAATTTGCGTTGGATGTGGTTTTTAACCCGAAAATCACGGAATGGAAACTGTCTTACGACGGACGAAACAAGGAGCCGATTACTTTGCCGGTGAAATTTCCGCTCTTGCTGGCGCAAGGTGTGGAAGGGATTGCGGTTGGATTGTCGTCGAAAGTGTTGCCGCATAATTTTAATGAGCTTTTGGATGCCTCTGTGGCGTATTTGCGCGATGAGGAATTTACGTTGTATCCCGATTTTCAGACGGGCGGCTCCATTGACGTGGCTAAATATAACGATGGCGAACGCGGCGGTTCGGTTAAAATTCGCGCGAAAATCAATAAAGTGGATAATAAAACGTTGACGATTACGGAAGTGCCGTTTGGGCGGACGACCTCCTCGCTGACGGAATCGATTCTCAAAGCCAACGATAAAGGCAAAATAAAAATTCGCAAGATTGACGATATGACCGCCAAAAATGCGGAAATCGTGATTCACTTGGCGCCGGGTGTGTCGTCCGACAAGACGATTGACGCGTTGTATGCGTTCACCGACTGCGAAATCAGTGCTTCGCCCAACTGTTGCGTCATTGGTGAGGACAACAAGCCGAAATTTTTAAATGTGTCGGATGTTTTGCGGCACGTGACCAATCATACCGTCGATTTGCTGCGTTTGGAATTGGAGATTCAGAAAAGTGAGTTGCAGGAAATGTTGCATTTTGCTTCGCTGGAAAAGATTTTCATTGAGGAACGTATTTATAAGGATAAGGAATTTGAAAACGCTAAGGATATGGACGCTGCGTTGGTGCATATTCTTAAACGATTGAACGATTATTTTCAGGGGATTGCGGGTCAGGCCCGCAATGACAAACCACTAAGGGAAATTACCCGTGATGATTTGCTGAAATTGATGGAAATCAAAATGGGTCGCATCCTGAAATTTAATAAGGAAAAAGCCGACGAATTGATTGCGAATTATAAATCGCAAATCGATGAAATCAACCATAATATCGAGCACATCGTGGATTATGCGATTGGCTGGTTCACGATATTGAAAGATAAATATGGCAAAGATCACCCGCGCATGACGGAAATTCGCAGTTTTGACCGAATTGAAGCGACCAAAGTGGTGGAAGCCAACGAAAAACTGTATATCAACCGTGAGGAAGGTTTTATCGGCTACGGACTGAAACGCGACGAATATGTGTGCAACTGTTCGGACATCGACGACGTGATTATTTTCTACAAAGACGGCAAATATAAGATTGTGCAAGTCAGCGAGAAAATGTTTGTGGGCAAGAATGTGCTCTACCTCAACGTGTTTAAGCGCAACGACAACCGTACGATTTACAATGCGATTTACCGCGATGGGAAAATGGGAAAATGCTACATCAAGCGGTTTTCGGTCACGGGAATCACGCGCGACAAGGATTATGACGTGACGCAGGGTAAAGACGGAAGTCGTGTGCTGTATTTCTCTGCCAATCCTAATGGCGAGGCAGAAACGGTGAAAGTGCTGTTGAAACCCAAACCCCGTCAAAAATTGCTGGTGTTTGATAAAAATTTCAGCGATGTGGCTATCAAAGGACGCAGTTCGATGGGTAACATTTTGACGAAGGCGGACGTCCACAAAATTACGCTTAAGTCGAAAGGCGGTTCGACATTGGGCGGTCGTCAGGTGTGGTTTGACAAAGATGTGTTGCGATTGAATTATGACGGTCGCGGCGATTTTTTGGGCGAATTTTTTGCCGACGATTTGGTGCTGGTGGTCGAATCCAACGGCGATTTCTACACTACGACGTTCGATTCGGGCAACCATTATCAAGGCAACATCACCCGCATTGAAAAATACGACCTCAATAAAGTGTGGTCAGCGGTGCTCTATGACGCTGACCAACAGGGATTTCCGTATCTCAAGCGGTTCACGCTCGAGGGCAGTCCGCGCAAACAAAATTTCGTGGGTGAAAATCCCGATTCCAAATTGGTGCTGTTGACGGATGTCGTTTATCCGCGTGTCGAAATCACACATGGTGGCAACGACGCTTTCCGGGGCACACAAATCATTGACGTAGAGGAATTTATCGCCTGCAAAGGGTTCAAAGCGAAAGGTAAAAGGATAACAACTTTTGAATTGGCGACTATCAAGGAATTGGCGCCGGAACGCCTGCCCGAACCGCCTGCTGAGGACACGGCGCCAAGTGCCGATATTGACATCGAACCTGACGACGACGACAAGCCGTTGGATGAGATTATTGATGAGCTCACGGGGCAAAAACGACTCTTTTAGTTATGAATTATGAGTTATGAATTATGAGTGAACGATATAAATGGGTGTTTTTTTCTGCATTTATGTTTTTGAGCGTTGCTGCGCAAGAACAGTATCAATCCACGATTGTGGGCGTGGGTGCGGCATCCACGTATGATACGTATTTGTCGCCACTTGAATATAAGGGTAGCAATTTCGGATTGATGCACGAGCAAATGCACATGACCGGGTTGCTGGACGGAAATATGGCGATGCAGCAACTTTTTAATCTGAATGTGGCGTTGGGAGATAATCGCTCGCAAACTTCATCGACCTATATGGCGATGCTGGAATATGATTTTGGACTGTATCGCCGTTTCAAGCCGGTAAATGGGTTTCAGTTGTTTGCAGGATTGCAAGCCGACGGTCAGGTGGGCGGTGTTTACAATTTGCGCAACGGCAATAATCCGGCTACGCTTAAAACACATCTGGATTTGGGTATTTCGGGCATTGCTGCGTATCAGTTTCAGATCAAAAAACAGCCTGTCAAATTGCGCTATCAGTTGAATGTACCTGCTGTGGGGGTGTTGTACGCGCCTGAATTTGGACAATCCTATTATGAAATTTACGATTTGGGCGATAATGATGGAATCGTGCATTTTTCCTCGTTTCACAATTATTTGGCGATGCGCAACATCTTGACGGTCGAATTGCCGTTTAAATCGCGCACCATTCGCTTCTCATACATCAATTGGATGTATGAAACGAAAATTAACGACGTTAATACGCGCATCCATTCCAATACGTTTTTCATCGGATTTTCAAAATATTTCACTGTCCGGCCGGGACGAACTGTCAAACAATTTATGCCATCAAACGAATGAAAAAGAGTTGGTTTTTGCTGTTTCCGTTGCTGTTGTGCACTTGCATTGAGGTGGACGATTTTGACAATACGCCGCAGGGTAATTTTGAGGCTTTGTGGAAAATCATGGACGAACATTATTGCTTTTTTGAACAGAAAAACGTCGATTGGGATGCTGTGCATACGAAATACAAGCCGTTAATCACCAACAATATGAAGCAAGATTCGCTGTTTATAGTCTTGAGCGATATGCTGCGGGAAGTGAAAGATGGGCATGTCAACCTGATTTCATCGTTCGATCTTGGACGCTATTGGGACTGGTACGAAGATTATCCGGAGAATTATGAGCAAGAGTTGATTGACGGCTATTTAGGCACCGACTATCAGATTGCCGGCGGTATGCGCTACAAAATGCTTGAAGATAGCATTGGCTATGTGCGCTATGCCGATTTTATGAACGGCATCGGACCAACCAATTTGGACTATGTGATATATAAATTTCGCAAGTGTCACGGCATGATTGTGGACGTGCGAAACAATGGCGGCGGCGTTTTGAGCTATGCCGAGATGTTGGCGTCCCGTTTTGCAAAGGAAAAAACCTTAACCGGTTATATGCAGCACAAAACAGGAAAGGGGCATACTGATTTTTCCAAACCGAAGCCGACCTACATCGAACCGGCAGCCGGTCGCTGGCTTTATTTAGGCAATGTGGTGGTGTTGACCAATCGCCGGTGTTACAGTGCGACCAACGATTTTGTCAATTCGGTGTCTGTTCTACCCCATGTGACGCTGCTTGGTGATCGTACGGGTGGCGGGTCGGGTTTGCCTTTTTCGTCCGAAATTCCCATCGGTTGGGGCGTTCGTTTCTCTGCTTGCCCGATGTATAATGCGCAAATGCAAGACATTGAAGGCGGTATCGATCCTGATATGGTTGTTAGTTTGACCAAAGCGGATGTGCAAAAAAATCGCGATACATTGATTGAGGCGGCACGGAAGTTTCTCAACGATAGTAAAACAAAATAAACAGGCATGAAGATATTACTGTTTGATAATTACGATTCATTCACTTATAATTTGGCTCACTTGGTTAAAGAGTTGGGCTATAAGGATATAGAAGTGCATCGCAACGATAAAATTACGCCGGACGAGGTAGAAAAATTTGATAAAATCATCTTGTCGCCCGGTCCGGGGATTCCGTCGGAGGCAGGATTACTGTTGCCGCTCATCAAGCGTTTTGCGCCCACAAAGCCCATTTTGGGTGTGTGTTTGGGGCATCAAGCCATTGCAGAAGCGTTTGGCGGTCAATTAATCAATCTGGAAGATGTGTATCACGGCATTTCAAACCAAATCGGCATCACGGAACCCGACCGCATTTTTAAAAATGTGCCGGAAATTTTGCAAGTGGGTCGCTACCATTCGTGGATTGTAGATCGCAAAAATTTCCCCAAAGAGTTGCAAATCACTGCCATCGACAAAAACAGTCAAATCATGGCCTTGCGGCACCGAACCTATGATGTGCATGGGGTGCAATTCCATCCGGAATCTGTCCTGACGCCACTTGGCAAAGAGATTGTGAAAGCGTTTTTGGAGGGGTAGAAAACCGGATTCGTAAAAGGTCGCTTACCTACGGCATGCAGGGGTGAGGTAGATTGTCTTTTCTACCGAGCTTTAATCCCTAACGGGATTATAATTCGTCCAAAAAATCATATACCCATCAAAATAATCATTAGAGTTTATATTCAATAAACGACAGGGGCATTGATAATCAGTTGCTTACCTTAATACGATAAAGTCCATTATAAAATCACAGTTCACGACTTCTTTTTTGCCGCAGGCCGTTTAGCTTTTGCTTTCGGCTTTGCCTTCGTTGCTGCTGTGCTTTTTTTCGTTGTCGTCTTTGCCGTCGTTTTTGTAGTTTTTGTTGCGCCGCGCCGGCCTTTGGCTGGCTTGGCGGGGGCTTCTGCGATTATTTTTTGGCAATCGGCATAAGACAATTCTGCGGGAACTACGCCTTTTGGAATTTTGTAATTTGCTTTTTCAAACGAGATGTAGGGACCAAACCGACCGTTCAGCACTTGCAATTTGGTGTCTTCCGGGAACGATTTGATGAGCTTGTTGGCGTCGCGTTCTTTTTTCTCTTTAATCAGTTGTTCGGCCTCTGCAATTGTGATGACGTAGGGGTCGTAGCCTTTGGGGATGGTTGTGAAGGCGTTTTCATATTTCAAATAGGGACCGAAACGACCGATAGAGGCGGTGACCGGCTTGCCTTCGAGCTCGCCAACGGTGCGTGGGAGGGTGAATAAATTCAGGGCTTCCTCCAACGTGATGGTCTCGATGGAGAGATTTTTCGTCAGCGAGGCAAATTGAGGCTTTTCTTCTTCGTCTGCCGTTCCGATTTGCGCAAACGGTCCGAAACGTCCGATTTTTGCGGACACTTGTTTGCCCGTTTTGGGATCAATTCCCAAGATGCGTTCACCAACTTTGTGCTCTGTTTTGGATGCTGCCACTTGCTCTACCACAGGGTGAAACAAATCGTAGAACTTCTGCATCGTGGCGGTCCATTTGATGTCGCCGTCGGCTATTTTGTCGAACTCTTTTTCCAAGTCGGCCGTGAAATTGTATTCCAACACGGTCGGAAAATTTTCCGTCAAGAAATCGTTGACCACCAAGCCCGAGTCGGTTGGCATCAACTTGTTTTTGTCAGCACCCACGGTTTCATTTTTGACGTTTTTGGTGATTTTATTGCTTTTCAACACCAACGTTGTGAACGGGCGTTCCTCGCCGTCTTTGTTGCCTTTGATGACGTAATCGCGCTGTTGAATCGTCGAAATCGTGGGCGCATACGTCGACGGGCGACCGATGCCCAACTCCTCTAATTTGCGCACCAAACTGGCTTCTGTGTAGCGTGGTGGCTTTTGCGTGAGGCGTTCGGCGGCTGAGGCTTCCAGCAAATTCAAGATTTCATTCAATTTCATCGGTGGCAACAGCGATTCCATGCTTTCGTCTACTGTTTCGTCGTCGGTGTCTTCCATGTATACGCGCAAAAATCCGTCGAATTTGATGACTTCGCCGTTCATCACAAATTTCACGTCCGGGCGATTGCTGATGTTAACAGTCACTGTAGTGCGTTCCAGCTCTGCATCAGCCATTTGTGATGCGATGGTGCGTTCCCAAATCAACTTGTAAAGTCGCTGTTCTTGAGCTGTTCCTTTGACGGTACGATTGCTCATATACGTCGGGCGAATGGCCTCGTGCGCCTCTTGTGCGCCTTTCGACTTGGTGTGGTATTGACGAATTTTGACGTATTTTTCGCCAAATTCATTTGTGATTTCTTCTTTGGATGCGTTCAATGCCAATGAAGACAGGTTGAGCGAGTCGGTACGCATGTAGGAGATCAATCCCGCTTCGTACAAGCGTTGCGCCACAGACATCGTTTGCGATACGGAAAAGCCGATTTTGCGAGCGGCTTCCTGTTGCAACGTCGACGTGGTGAACGGCGCAGCAGGCGATTTCTTGCCCGGTCGCGTGTTAATATCTTCGATGGAGAACGTCGCGCTTTTCAGACTTTCGAGAAAATCCTGTGCCTCCGCTTCCGTTTTGAATTTTTTGTTGAGTTCCGATTTGACAATCGTTTTGCCATCGGGCAAGATAAATTGCGCCTGCACACGGAAATAAGCCTCCGCATCAAACTTGTTAATTTCCCGTTCCCGTTCTACAATCAACCGAACTGCAACGGATTGCACGCGTCCGGCAGACAAGGCCGGGCGAATTTTTTTCCACAAAATCGGCGACACTTCAAAGCCCACCAGGCGGTCGACGGCGCGGCGTGCTTGCTGTGCATCCACTAAATTCAGGTCGATTTTGCGTGGATTTTCGATCGCTTTCAGGATAGCCGGTTTCGTGATTTCGTGAAACACGATGCGCTTGGAATCGGCATCGTTCAGCCCCAAGACATCATACAAATGCCAAGCGATGGCTTCCCCCTCGCGGTCCTCATCGGATGCGAGCCACACCGTCTGTGCCTCCTTAGCCGCTTTTTTGAGTTTTTTGACCAATTCCACCTTGTCGGGCGAAACGACATAATTGAGTTTGAAATTATGTTCGACGTCCACAGCCAGCTCTTTGCTTTTCAGATCGCGGATATGACCGTAGCTGGACAGTACGCTGTAATCGCTACCGAGAAACTTCTCAATGGTTTTGGCTTTCGCCGGAGATTCTACTATGACTAAATTTTTCTGCATGTTTACCTTATTAATATACAAATTCGGCGGCAAAGGTACTAAAAATTTGACAAAGCCAAAATATTTTTAATTTTTTTCCTGAAAATAGTTGCACAATCCAAAAAAAATGCTTTCCTTTGCGCTGTCATTCTCGCGAAGGCGGGAATCCCATAATATAAATGTAAAAGAAAAAAACATCAGCGTATGATATAAAAAAAGTGTGAAACACACATTTTAAAGACATTTTGGGAAAAGCGTTATAGCTTTTATTCTTGTACTTGAAACTTAGGAACTTTCAAAACTGTTAGAATAAAGTGATGACGTTCACGCCGATGGCGTGGGCTTTGTTCATTTATTTACAGTTTAGGCATCCTAAGGCCTCAAGTACGGATAAATGAATTTTGTCCGCGCTTTTTTTATGTGTGTATGTGAACGAAAACAGGACAAAACCGTGATAAAAATTACCCCTTTGCTTGGTTTGGTACAAGCAAGTTTAGTCGTTTCATTCTTCGTTCGTTCAACTCAGCAAGGGGGTTTTCTAAAATAATGGTTAATGGTTAATGGTTAATGGTTAATTGTGAATGAATATGAAAATTATAAATTATTAATTAATAAAAAAATTGTATGAAACGTTTAAAATTAGTTTTGTTGGTGGCAGCGTTGCTGTTCACTGCGCACAGTTCATCCGTGACAGCTCAAGTTGTCATTGGCAGTACGACACAGGAGCCGAATGCCGGTGCTCTCTTGGATTTGTCAAAATCAGGCGATGGTCTGAACACCAGTCTCGGACTTCTCTTGCCAAGTATTCCGCTCACCGCACCGGACATGCCGTTAGTGGAAGGCGAAGACAATGGTGAAGGCATGCTCGTCTATTGTCCCGGCCCTGC
>JAISKM010000052.1 GCA_031261285.1 Candidatus Symbiothrix sp.
CCGTCATTCTGGGCGAAGTCCCAGAATCCAATCCCTTGACCTTGACCTCGCCCCCGACATTGACCTCGCCCTCACCCAAACTAAAATCGAGTCCACTAAAAGCGCTTTCCAAATTAACATTCTCAGAAATCTTAGGAATCTTATTCTTCTTAGCCATAACGCCCACTTTCAAAAAAATAACGAAACAACATCACTTATCATACCATATTCCGAAGGACAGAAAGGGGACGGCATCATATCCGCAGACCAGCAGCGCGCTGTAAAAAAGTACGTTAAGCCCAAGGACCGGAATCGGTTTATGTAATTCGCTATACATATCGTTACCCATTCTTTTTTATCGGATGGCGTATCACTGTTTTTAGTTTCGCGGTTTCCGTTTTTCGAGGGTCGCTCAGATAGATTTCATGGTGGTAGCGGCTCTCTGTAATGTCGATTTCATATCCATTCTCTGTTGCAAAATTGGCCATGGATGAAATGGTTGCCGGTTCATCATCATAGGAGCCTATATGCATACATTGCACGCAAAGCCCTTCGTCGTATGTCAAAAAATCAACCTTTGAAAAGTCCAATTTCTTTTTCTTTGTTGCCTCGGATACTGCCCACTCGAAATCTGCTTTTGTGACAAAATCGGGTAGGCGAATCAAAGAAATCCATTGGAACTGCTCTTTCCTTGAATAATCAACTCCGGCTATCCCGCTCTGCCACCAAAACCCTTCAAGAGGTGGCACAACATACTCAAAAAATCCGTCTATTTTATATGTGCCTTTGTAACTCATTTTCAAAGTATAAGCAATTCCATAAAGCAAATTCAAAGCAGCACTATACTCGCCATCCTCAGCATTTGGATTACCCGCGCCGCGTACCGCGATAAAATTCATCTCAGGTATCTCAACAACCACAGGATTTACCGGCGGCATAAAAAACTCTTTAAATTCTTTCTTAAAGTCAAATGGCATTTTCTCACCTCACCTATTTCGATTTTAATCCTCGTCAAACTTTTTTCTTCTCGTTCTTTTTAGAGTTGCTCGGTGTGTCTTTGCGTCGAGTCTTCTCTGTTGAGCGGCTTTTGAGGGTTTTGTTTTGACACGCACTTTTCGAGGTGTGGACAAAACAAGCAGTTTCTTGTGAATTTTTTCTAAGTTTGCTCTCCTGTTTTGATACTGAGAACGTTCCCGTTGAGAAACCGCTCGGATGGTTGGGTCGGGTGTAAATACAGACAGCACCTTCGTGTCCGATGTGTTTACAGACTGCCCGCCGGATCCGGATGAATGAGTCGCGCGATGGGTGCAGTAGGCATCAAGTGCGTCCAAAGGCAAATGCGCATAACGCTTCAATTCCGATAACGATAATTTCCCCATCAATCGACCTCCTACAAATTTCATTTTTCAACTTTTTTGTTATGAAAGCCCCTGAACAGGTATATCCCCAATACCGCGTTAAAGCCTGTTACAGCAAAGACGCTAAATCGTTCGGGAATACCAAAATATTCTGCCGGTACAATACCTGTTCCAATTGCTCCAACGAACATAAAAAACAAGGCTATCGTTGCGCATATTGCTAAAGAACAATATTGTTTATCACGATAGCCACCAATCATAATCACGACCAAAGAAATAATGGATAAAAGCACAACAGGCATCGTTACCGCATAAATGTGCATTGTATCTTGAAAAAATACCCCTGCCTTTCCACTATCGGAAAGTGGGAACATTGCATAACCCACAGAAGAAACCCAATTCATCACGGCAAAAAAGTGTATTCCTATTCGTAATGTCTTATTGAGTTTCCGTTGTATAAATAGACAGACCGCCGTTATCGAAACGATTCCGCACACATCATATAAACTGGAGAGTTGACTCCATAACATTTTCGACGGAGCATTTTCTGCGCTCAAATCACTGACCGCTTGCGCCATCCAGTTGTAATCGGGATATGCCTGCGGACTAAAAACAACGGCAGCAGTATAGGAAAGCAGACTGATAACCCCCAACAATCCCAAACAATTTATCAAAGTTTTTTTATTTGTATTATTGTTTATATATGACAATTTATTTATCTGATTTCACCATCTGATTTCCCTTTACATTGGGCTACAGGATACTTTAACTTTGCATTATTTAATGCTATTATACCAGTAATGAATACTCACAGTGTAATAATTGAGTCCCACAATATTATATAGAAATACTTGTAAGGCTTGCAAATAGTGCTTTGAATTAGTCTAAGCATACATATAAGGTATCTTTGAGTAAACAAGTTGGAGGCTACAATGACATGTACGAGATTGTAAATAATAGTAATTCAGTGGTTGCTGGTGCTGACTTTAGGCTCAAGTTCGATGAGTTGACCACTCAAGGTGTTTCATAATTCCGTATTCCGTCATGCTGAACTCGTTTCAGCATCTCTGCATAACATTTGTTAGAGATCCTGAAACAAGTTCGGGATGACGAATATTATAATTTGGCACCTTTAGAGTAGTAACAAAAAATAAGAAAAGCGGCTGTCCTCCCGATGTCATCCCCGCGAAGGCGGGGATCTCTGATGAATATTCACTAGAGAT
>JAISKM010000077.1 GCA_031261285.1 Candidatus Symbiothrix sp.
TGTGTGAATAATGACGGCTCTTGTATTGGCGCAACAATGATTTCGGATGGCAAACCCAATGCCTCTCGCAGCTTTTGGTTTTCTGCGACCAAAGCAAGATTTTGAGTTTCTAATTCGGCAATTCGCTGTTGCAATTTATATTCAGTCATACTATTTACACCTCAAGCACTTTCACCGGATTAAACGAATGATGCTCATTATGAAAAACATAACCCAATTGATTACTAACGCATTTCGTTTTACCAATCACTTTATCAATATTCCGGTGCGAATGTCCGTAAATCCAATATTCTATCGGACTGGTTTCGATGTAATCGCTTAGTTCTACCGTAAATGCACCATTAATCCGGCTGCCTTTAAAATCCGGAGAAGCCAACAGAAAGGATGGAACGTGATGCGTAGCCACAATAATATGTTTAGCGTGACTTTCTTCGACTTTCTTTTTTATGAATGAGAAACATCGCTCGTGTTCCTGATTGAATTTTTCAAAAGTCAATCGTTCATCGTTATAAAGAATCCGATGAAAATCCGAAACACCTTGTTCGGTAGTAAAAGCATCTTCCAAACGGATTTTCGCCCACAAGGTTGAAACAATCAAATCAACCGTATCTATCGGAACAACTGCATTATAATAACAATTTACATTGTCCTTGATAGAATAAACCAAGCCTTGCGGCATCTTTGCCAAATCGTAGTATTTGTACAGTTCGTGATTGCCAACGCCAATAATCACTTGACTAAAATTGTCCGAAGCCCAATCCCAAAACGGATGATTCCGGTAATTATCATCATTCAAATAACCAATATCGCCGGCGAGTACGAGAATATCACCCACAGGATTTAATGGATTGCGTTTCAGATAACTGTAATTGTCTGAAAACTCCAAATGTAAATCGGATGCGTATTGTATTTTCATTTCATTCCTTCTATTAACAATTCTAATTCTTTTTCTATCCGGGCATCCGGCTTACAGACAACCTGTTCAATTTGTTCGGTAATTTTTCTATATTTTAAGGGAGTATAAACCTCATTATTCTTTGCCTGGACTATGCAAATCGCTTGATTATGAAACGTTGCCTCATAATAAAAGAATCTCAATAGCATATCTGTATTAAGCCCCTTTAACTCATCTCGTGGAATTGAAACAAGTTCTATTTTGGCACCGAGTATGGATACTTTCTTTTTTTTCACAATACACTATTATTATTTTGACCTATTATCATAATATATGATAACGATACAAAGTTAATGATAATATTTCTATAATACAATTGTAAATTCAAAAAAATTTCTTACATTTGCTTTATCAAATAGTTACACTTTCAAAAATTGACTTGGCTCTTATTTAAGCCGATTAAACAACAATATGATGATAGTTAAGGACATACATTTTCTGCATCGGGAAATAAAACTCTATGTCGGGATTATATCAAATTAAAAATCAAAAATCGTACTTTTCGACAGTCAAACTCCCTACAAATAACTACTGCGGTGCTATAAAATACCTACTTGTGGCGATTGTGATATTTCTATTCTTTTACTACCTTTGCAGTCGATTAATTCAACAATATGCATAGACATCTATCTTTAGCAAAGTTAAAGAATGGCGATGAGGCGATTATCGCTCACGTGCTTGGAGAAGGGGCTTTTCGCCATCGGCTGACCGAAATGGGCTTTGTGAGAGGCAAAAAGGTAAAGGTAATTAAAAATGCCCCCTTTCAAGACCCTGTGGAATACGAAATCATGGGCTATAAGGTGTCGTTGCGTCACAGTGAAGCCGAACTGATTCAGGTTGTCCCATTGGCCCCGCATTTAGAGGAAAAACTTCAGCGGCTGCAGCAATTCAGAGATTTTTTCTTGCCGGAAGATGAAAATCGTCAGGAGGAGATTGCGGGTGAGGTTGCGGATCAATGCCCGCAACGCAATGACGATGAAGGAGCACGTGAACATGGCAAAACCATTCATGTGGCATTGGTAGGCAATCCCAATAGCGGCAAAACGACCTTGTTCAACCACGCCTCCGGTTCGCACGAGCGCGTGGGTAATTACGGCGGCGTGACGGTTGACGTTAAAGAGGCGACAATGAAAAAAGACGGCTACACCTTCAAGTTATTCGACTTGCCGGGCACGTATTCCATCACGGAATATACGCCTGAAGAGTTGTACGTGCGTCAACACCTCCTCGAACAAAAACCCGACATTGTCATCAACGTGGTGGATGCCTCTAATCTGGAGCGCAATTTGTATCTCACGACGCAACTGATTGACATGGATGTAAAAGTTGTGATTGCGCTCAACATGTACGACGAATTGACGGCAAAAGGGGCAACGTTCGATTACCAAGCGTTGGGCGAAATGATTGGTATTCCGATTATTCCGACGGTGGCTTCGCATGGTAAAGGTATTAATGAATTGCTCGAAAAAATTATTGACGTATACGAAGACCGTGACCCGACCGTTCGGAAAATTCACATCAATTACGGTACGGAGGATACTGTGGAAGATGCCCACTATGGGTTTATTGCAGGGGCACTGAAAGAAACCTATCAAGAGCCGGAAGTCAATCCCGAAGACAACAAAGTGCGCGAATTAGACGATGTGTTGACACACCGCGTATTAGGCTTCCCTATTTTTTTGTTTTTTATGTGGCTGATGTTTCAGGCGACTTTTTCGTTGGGACAATACCCTATGGATTGGATAGAAAGTGGTGTAGGCATGCTCAGCGATTGGGTCGGCACTATAATGTCCGAAGGAGCGTTGCGTGATTTGCTGGTAGACGGCATCATTGCCGGTGTGGGCAGCGTAATAGTCTTTTTGCCGAATATCCTGATTCTGTTTTTCTTCATTTCGTTGATGGAAGACACGGGTTATATGGCGCGAGCGGCGTTTATGATGGATAAATTGATGCACAAAATAGGGTTGCACGGCAAATCGTTTATTCCCTTGGTAATGGGATTTGGGTGCAATGTGCCCGCTGTGATGGCGACGCGTACGCTGGAAAATCGCAAAGACCGGATTTTGACCATGCTCATCACGCCGTTTATGTCGTGTAGCGCACGTTTGCCGGTGTATTTGCTGATAGTTTCGGCATTTTTCACAGCTCATCAAGGTTTAGTCTTGTTTTCGGTGTATCTTGCCGGCATTTTGATGGCGATTTTAGTGGCTATTGTTTTGAGCAAGACGGTTTTTGCTAAAAAGGAAGTGCCGTTTGTGATGGAATTGCCGCCTTACCGCATCCCGACTTTGCGTAACACCACTGTTCACATGTGGCACAAGGGACAACAATACCTCACAAAAATGGGAACAATCATTTTAGTAGCGTCCATTTTGATTTGGGGGCTCAGCTATTTCCCACAGAACGAAGAGCCGATAACTACTATAGCGACAAACGAGGTGACAATGAGCAGCCAGGACGTCGAACTCCTACAACAGGCAAAACAGGAAGAACATTCCTACATCGGACAATTGGGACACTTCATCGAGCCGGTTCTCCTTCCGTTGGGTTTTGATTGGAAAATGGGTGTCAGCATCATTGCCGGTATGGGTGCAAAAGAAATTGTAGTGAGCACGATGGGTATTCTGTATCAAGCCGATGTGAATGCTGATGAGGCTTCGGATGCCTTAATAGCAGAATTACAGCAACAAAATTATACGCCGGTAGTTGCCTACGGATTTATGCTGTTTGTGTTGATTTATTTCCCTTGCATCGCCGTGATTGCAGCCATTAAAAAAGAAGCCGGTTGGTCGTGGGCTATTTTCACGATGGTTTACACCACTTGTTTGGCATGGGTAGTGGCGTTTTTAGTCAATCAATTAACACCTTTATTTACTTAGTATGCAGCTGATTATCATTTATATTATCTTGGCAGTTACCGTAGTGTACGCTCTTTATTTGTTTCAACAACAAACACTTAAAAAGAAAGGAACCTGCGGCAAATGCAAAGATTGTGCGCTGAAATCAAATTGTCGAAAAAAACAATAAAGTGTCATTGTGGGCTTGACCCTCAATACATGTATTATTTTTTGCGGATGCCGTCAAAAAGGAAGCGCAGCATACTGTCGGAAGCCGTTTTTTCGGTTGATGTAAACCACTTGAGCGTCCCCTGAATGTAGGGGATTTCTAATCCTTTAAAAGTGTAATGCAAGACAGACGCCATTGATTCGATGTCTTCGATTGAAAAAATGC
>JAISKM010000043.1 GCA_031261285.1 Candidatus Symbiothrix sp.
GCTGTGCGAGTAGCCGCAGTCGTGTCAGTGACTTGTGGCAACAGCAGTCCGCCATAGCCTTGACTTAAATCCAACACTGACCCGGCCGTGACAGAATCGGTTGCACTACCGATTGAAACCTGGGCAGTTACCAGTGAACAGTTACCAGTTACCAACAAGCAGATTATCGCGAACAGTGTCATCCCGGACTTGATCCGCACCGGTGATGATGTCATTGCGGATGTAATCCGCACCAATAATGATGTCATTGCGGAGCAGATCCGCAGCGATGATGGCGTCATTGCGGGCTTGACCCGCAATCCCATCCGTATTCTTTTTAAATTATTGTTTTTCATTTGTTTGTAATTTTATAAATTTAATTTGTTTGTTCCCTGCATTCCGTTAGGAATGGTAGCCCGGTAGAAAACAATGCTCGTCGACCATTCCTGCATGCCGTAGGTGAGGGGGGGTGATTGCCTTTTCTACCGAGCTATCATCCCCAACGGGATGAAACTAATCATCCCCCTCTGTGTCCTCCTATTGCCATGAATGTTTCATTCGTAATCAATTTGTTTGTTCCCTACATTCCGTTAGGAATGGTAGCTCGGTAGAAACCAATGTTCGTCGACCATTCCTGCATGCCGGAGGTATGCAACCCATCTCCCCCTTGAGTGGGGTCGGGGGGCTGGTAGTAATCATTTTTTTTGCCTCCCGTATTCCTTGCGGGCGGGAGATTTAAACATAAAAAGGGCGCAGGAACTGTTAATTTATCTGTTCAGAGGTATCACCAAACACCCATTCCACAAATAAACAACAGCCCTGCGCCCTTGTGTGTATCTAATTTTATTGTATACAAACGAAGAACGCAAGCATTTGTTGCCTATCACTTTGTGGAAATTGAAAATTGGTGATTTTCTGAACAAAGTAATATCTTAAATGCTATACATTTAACCAAAATGTCCTTCCAAATGGATCAAGGTCATCAACCCCGTTTGGATTCAGATGCGAAATTAATCATTTTTTTAGAATCTACCAACTATTTTCTGAAAAAAATGTAAAAATCGCGATCGTAAAGCTTTATTTTTCTGGATTAAACTCACAAATCTCTCACACAGCGTATCGACTGGTAATAGTAGGTATTTATTTTCCCACATTCCGCTTGTACCCCACCAGAGGCTGAGTTACTGTAAGTGGCAATCAAGTTAGTGTCCAATCTTACAGTTCGACCAGTCGTAGACGCGACGCGCCATACGCTCGCAATATCCCAATCGACCCACGTAGGCGTGTATGTACAGCCGCTTCTAGCAAAATAGGCTCCAGCAAGACCAGACGGCGCACCGACCCAGGCTTCACGCTCATCGTAAGTGAGATCCGCAAGACCGGTCGTCAGCAAACGCCAATCGTCTTCGGTGGGAACGCGCCAATTACCCCCAATATTTTTCGTGCAAACATTGCTAATCGCAGTGGTAGCCACGTCCGGTCCGTAATAATATCCACGATCCTCAGTCTTACCAGTATAAGACGTATAACTCTGTCCAGCCTCACGAAGGTTGGTTAGTGTCCAACACAAGTTTTTCAAATCGTTTTGTGCATAAGGATAACTCCCAATCGGATAGACAGTACCGGAAAGACCCATTACAGAGCCACTACAAGATGTGGGTGAAGGCGTGGGCTCCGGTTCGCTGCCTCCTCCACCTCCCGAACCACCGCCGGCACTCCAGGCAGAACCGTTGTAGGCGTAAATTTTGCCGTCCGTTTTGTTGTAAACCAGCATGCCGGGCTTTCTTAACACAGCAGTAGCTGTGTCTGCACTTACAATTTGGGGTAACAACAAGCCGCCGGCATCAGTGGCTTGTGATAAATCTAACAACGCACCCGGTGTCACGGTGCCGTCGCCACCAATGGCCACTTGGGCAGTGGCCAGTGAACAGTTACCAGTTACCAGAACACAGGCAACTGCCAACGCAACTGTCATTGCGGACTGGATCCGCAATCCTCTAAACAAAATTCTTTTTTTCATTTTCTTATACAATTAAAATTAATAGTTCTAATTCAAATTGTTTGCCCTTTTGTTCACATACACACATAAAAGGAGGGCGGACAAACTCAATTTATCGGTTCTAGAGGTCTTAAGCTACCCGAAACACCAAATAAACGAGAATGCCCGCACTTTACAGCACAAAGCCTCCTATTTTTATTCGTGGTGTTTCTTGAAATTGCTTAAGTTTCTAGAACCAGAATCCCCCCAATGTGTGTTTTAACACATTATTTTATCATACGCCTATATTTTTTACGTTTTTATTCATATTATATTATGGGATTCCCGCCTGCGCGGGAATGATAGTGCAAAGGAACGACTTTTTTTTGACACTACCAAATTTTTTCAAAATAATTTCAAAAATGTTTGGATAAAAAGTAATTTCGAGTGTTGTTTTGGTGCTTGCTATCATACAGTGATCCGCTATTTATACCAATCCGCATACATCAGGTAGTGTTTCGCAATTTTTTGATTGATTTCTTTGGATTGTTCGGGGTCAAGTTTTTTGACAAATTTCGCGGGGACACCGGCGTAGATGCTGCCCGCTTCAACTTTGGTGCCGCTGAGGACGACGGAGCCTGCAGCAATCAACGCCCCCTCTCCTATCACAGCGTGATCTAAAACAACAGCATTCATGCCAATGAGGGCACCATCCTCTATTTTGGCGCCGTGAACGGTCACGTTGTGACCGATGCTCACGTCATTGCCGATTTCGGCGACGGATTTTTCGTACAGCGTGTGCACCACGGCGCCGTCCTGAATATTCACACGATTGCCGATGCGAATCGAATTGACATCGCCCCGCAACACCACATTATACCAGATGCTGCAATCGTCACCAATCACTACATCGCCAATAATCGTGGCATTTTCTGCCAAAAACACGTTGTTACCAATGTGCGGGGTAAACCCCCGCACCGATTTTATTAATGCCATCTTTCTTTTAGTTGTCATTGCGGGCTTTGACCCGCAATCCCCTAATTAATTATTAAATTTCTCCTAAGCTATAATTCCTATAACGGGAGGATTCATTCGATACTAATACTGCTTGCGCCCGAAGCATCTGCTTTTCGCACGTTCGGTTCTTGTTTATAGCGAATACGGCTGGCGCCACTCGCCTCTGCGTCCAAACGTTCTATCGGGTTACATTCTATTCTACTGGCTCCGCTGGCATCCACATTCACGGTGCCCGCCACTAAATCGAAACCATAGATGTGAGAAGCACCCGAAGCATCGTAGTTGGCCGTCACCACTTCGCCTAAAAGGTTGATGTTGCTTGCACCACTTGCCTCTACGTCCACTCTTTGTGTATGCAAGTCATTGATAGTCAAACGGCTTGCGCCGCTGGCATCTACTTCAAACACTGTCGTATCCACGCTACCTGCCAGATTCACTTTCGAAGCACCACTCACATCAATGCTCTTTAAGCCGGGCGTTTGCAGTGTCACAATCAATTCGACAGTTGGATCTAAATTGTAGTGTCTATTGTTGCGCAAAGTCAGTGTATGTCCGGTCGTCTTCACATCTATATGCTTCAAAATATTAGATTCACCTCGAATCACTAATGCAAAGCTATCGCCTGCCACTTGTTCTATCTGCACATTCGTAGCTAAACCGCCGGCGATATTCAACGCTTGTATGGCCGGTAAAACTTGCCTTCTCTCAGAAAGGATGCCATTGCCTGCGACGGTTTCTTGATTCCAATTGCTATGCCAGCCAACAGTTCCCTTGAAAGCACTTTTATTGATGTTAAGACCGGAACAGCACAGCAAAATAAGTGCTGCAATCCAGACAATCAATCCCGCCCATTTGGTTGTTTTACTGACCGGTTTCCATTTGCCCAAATAAGCAAGAATTCCGTACAGAAGCGATGCAATGGGGATTCCAATCAATAAAAACAGTCCGACACTGGCTAAAACAGGATAAGCGGCAGTCACAAATTCGCCGGCAAAAGGCAGCAATGCCACTCCTGTCCCAATCCCGGCAATGGCGCCAATAATGCCGATAACCAATGCAGCCAAGGCAATTAACAACGGAACGCCCACAATTAAGCCTAAAATAATGAGGCACACTTTGAAAAAGCCTGCCAAAGCTGTGACAAAACCACTCAAACAGCCACTTTTATTATCGTTATAAACACGTTTGGCTTCTTCTGTGGCGTTGGCAACAATTTTGCCGATATTTTCCACTGTTACAGCCTGACCGCGCATTTTCAGTTTTTCCTCTGCCGTTTTAGCTTCCGGAATGAATATCCAAAGCACTAAATATAACGGAAGCATCCAGCCTGCGCTAAAAAACAACAAGACTATCGTAATGATTCGGATGGGGAGCACGTCGGTATTGAGATACGCAGCCACTCCCGAACAAAGTCCGGCAATCAGTTTATCGTCGCCATCACGGTAAAATTTCTTTTGGGCAGCTTCAGCAGCAGGCTCGTTAGCATGTTCGCTCGCTGCGTTTTCATCCATACCAAAGTCGGCAGGCTGTCCCATTTGGGCAATCACCAACTCCACTTCAGCAATGTCAACCACGTTGTGACCCAACCGGATATAACTACTGAAAAGCTCTTCGATACGGGCTTCGATGTCGGACATGATTTCGGTAGCACCTTCTTCGCGACGAAACGAATGGCGCAGATTGCGCAAATAGTTCTCTAACAGTTCGTATGCGTCTTCATCGATGCTGAACACGGTGCCGTTGAGATTGATTGTCAATGTCTTTTTCATTGTTTTACTTGTTTAAATGATTGATTGTTTCCGTGATTTCACTCCAGGCGGTGCTTAGTTCGCCTAAAAACGCTTTCCCGTCCGGGGTAAGCGCATAATACTTGCGTGGTGGTCCCTGCGTCGATTCCACCCATTCGTAACGCAACAAATCCATGTTTTTAAGTCGCGTCAACAACGGATACAATGTTCCTTCGACCACAATCAAACGCGCGTCCTGCAACGTGCGAATGATGTCGGGCGCATAAGCCGGCTCCTTGTCCAGAATCAACAGAATACAATATTCCAAGATTCCTTTGCGCATCTGAGATTTGATATTCTCTACATTCATAATCTTTTAATTATTAGGGGATTGCGGATTCCTGAATCAAGTTCGGGACAGGCACGACTTCGTCGTCCCGCAATGACACCGTGTGAATTATGCGACAAAGGTAAAATAATTTATAGTACTATGCAATACATAGTACTATAATTAACACTTTATTTAACAAAGTTTAACATCAATCCTCATCAGCAGGCGGCGTAATTAGCTTGTAGCCCTTGCTGTGAATGTTTAGAATTTCGATGCGATCGTCGTCTTTCAGCAATTTCCGCAATTTAGTGATGTAAACATCCATGCTGCGAGCGTTGAAATAGTCGACCACGCCCCAAATCTTTTTCAAGGCGGCATTTCTGTCCAACAATTCGTTTTGATTTTCGCAAAGCAACGTCAACAAATCGTTTTCCTTAGTGGTCAATTTGATCTGTTCGCCATTTTTAGTCTTCAACGTTTGTTTCGACCAGTCAAAAATGAATTTACCAAAACGGAAAGGACCTTCTTTCGCCAATTTTTTGCCGTTAACGCGACGCAAAATGGCTTCGATGCGCAGCAACAACTCTTCCATGCTGAACGGTTTCGTCAGATAGTCATCGGCACCACTTTTGAACCCTTCCACGATGTCTTCTTTCATGGTTTTAGCCGTCAAGAAAACGATTGGAATGTCTACATTCATCATCCGAATATCTTTTGACAACTCGAATCCGTCTTTTTTCGGCATCATCACATCGAGGATACACAAGTCGTATTTCTCTTTCGAGAATGCTTTTTCGCCTGCTTCACCGTCCGGAAACAAGTCTACAATAAAGCCTTTGGCTTGCAAATACTCTCTCAACAACATTCCTAAATTTTCATCATCTTCACACATGAAGATTCTCACTTTTTCATCCATATTTTTATATATTTAATTATCTATTATATAAGGCAGGGAAATGATAAATTTCGTCCCCACACCTAATTCACTCTCCACTTTTATCGTACCGTCCAATTCGGTAATAATGCGCTTGACATACGCCAACCCCAGTCCAAAGCCTTTCACATCGTGCCGGTTACCGGTATGTACGCGATAAAATTTCTCAAAAATCTTCTTTGCATCTTCCTTTTTAATTCCCAAACCATTGTCTTCAATGGTAATTACAATTTTGTTACCGGCATTGGCTGTGTGTGCCATCAGTTCCAACGGAACGTCCGGGTTACGGTATTTGACGGCGTTTTCCATCAGGTTAAACAGCACATTCGTGAAGTGCATTTTGTCCACCACAATGGTTGAATCCATCGCTTCCAAGTCAATATCGACCGTGCCGCCGGCATTCTCCACGCGCAAGGCAAATGTACTCGCAATGCTCGCAATCAGGTCGTTGGCATCCAATTTTGCCATCTTAAATTGCGTGGCTTTGCTCTCAAACAACGACATTTGCAGCACTTTATCGACCAAAAAGCCCAAGCGTTTACTTTCATCGTTAATCACTTGTTTGGCATGCTCCATCAACTGTGGCGACTGGCTGACGTCCGTGTCGTTCAACGTTTGCGCCGCCAACGAGATACTCGCAACCGGCGTTTTCAGTTCGTGGGTCATGTTGTTGATGAAATCGCTTTTCATTTCCGTCAAACGCTTTTGGCGGAATACAATGGACATCGTCGTAATAAACACAACAAGGAGCACAAACGTGAAAATAATGGACGGCACAATAAAACTAATCGAATCCAGCACATATTTTCGCTGCGTCGGGAATGCCACCTGAAGGGTATACAACCTGTTTCCGGGGTCTTTTGGAAACAAAATCTGCGAATACACATTCTTCAAATTCTCCACGCTGTAACCCTGACTTTTATACACCACGCGTTTGTTGCGATCCAACACGGCAAATACAAAGGGGAGTATCAAATCGTTGTTCACCAATTCGGATCGTATATAACCACCCAAATTCGTGAAATCGACCCGTTCCTCGATTGGCTTTTCACTCGCCTTCATGGCGTTTTGGATGACTTGTTCCAACAAGTTTTGTTGATAAAAATACTGGTCTTCCAAAGCGGTTTGAATGCGTTGTGAAGCTGTATTGATGTCATTTTTGCCAAAACTGGACGAAAGTCCGCGTACATGAATTTCAATCGTTTTCGTCGTCAATGCCTGATGAGAGGCGCCAAGAGCCAACCGCTGTTGATTCTTGTTAGCAAGTTGAGAGGCATCTTGTGGCTTTCTTTGCAACGATTTTTTGTCGAAAGCAAAGATTTGTTCCGCCAAATATTGTTCTGTTTCGTCCAGTTCCAAATTGTAGGACACCTGATACAAACTTCGGCGTACAGCATTTTCGAACTGACTTTCTTGCGTATTTAAAATGATCAGAATGTAATTGATTTGCAAATACAATAACCCGGTGAACGCAAAAATCATCACCCCAGCCAAGAGCCAAATCGTCGATTTCTTCATATTGAAATTTCTCTCCTTCTATTAAACAACAAAGTTAGAGAAAAAGATTTTAACATTTGCACAAAAAAGAAAAATTTTTAACGTTAAAAGTTAAATTAACTTAAATTATTGTCAAAAGCATATCTATTCCGGTTTTGCAGGCCTTACTAATGTTCTCTGCACGGTTGCCGGAAAAGTGAAAGACTTGGGAATGAAGTTGATCTTTGTAAGCGGCTGCAATCCAGACGGTTCCAACCGGTTTATCGACCGTGCCGCCACCGGGACCGGCAACGCCTGAAGTGGCAATCGCACAATCAGAGCCAAACATGCGTTGTGCCCCACGTGCCATTTGTTCGACAACAGACTGACTGACAGCACCATAGTGAGTAATATCGCCGGCATTAACACCCAAAATATTGATTTTCGCTTCGTTAGAATAAGACACTACCCCACCCTTGAAATAGTGCGAACAACCGGGAATAGCCGTAAACAGCGATGCCAAGCGCCCGCCCGTGCAACTTTCGGCAACGCTCAGCGTTAAACCGTTTGCTTTCAACAATTTATCAAGAAGAAGTTCACTATTTTCCATCAGTTTGTAGTTTTCTGTTTATTGTATTTTAGACCTCATTTCTACCTGATTTTCAATTGTTTCGCGCGTTCTTTCAGTCCTTTGCAGGCAAAATAGAAACCGGCAACGATGAACGGAATGCTCAACCATTGCCCCATATCCAACGTCATATTGGCTTCAAAGCTTTCTTGCACGTTTTTGAGGTATTCGATAAAGAAGCGCGGCAGGAAAATACCGATCAGGAAGACGCCAAAAATCAGTCCTTCATACTTATAATCTTTGCGTTTCCAATACATCCACAAACAGATGCACGAAATCAAAACATAGAAAAAGGCCTCGTACAACTGCGTGGGATGGGTTGGCAACTCGTTGATGGGCGGTAGATACCACTCACGCGAACGGGTGAATTTGAACCCCCAAGGCAAAGTGGTCGGGTGCCCATAAATCTCGTGATTCATCAGATTGCCCAACCGAATAAACGCCGCAGAAAAGCCAACAGGCACCACCAATCGGTCAAATGTCCACAACATACTCTTTTTTGTGACCTGTTTTGAATACATCCAAATAGCGATAACAATGCCCAACGTACCACCATGACTTGCCAATCCGCCTTCCCAAATTTTCAATATCTCCAACGGATGTACCAAATAATAGTGTGGCGCATAAAACAGACAATGTCCCAACCGCGCACCGACAATGGCTGAAATGAGAACATACAACTCCAATTTCTCGAACCAAGGGGGTGGCAATTTTTCGTTTTTCCACTCTTTCCCCACGAGCCATACCCCCACAGCAAATGCGAGCGCAAAAGCAATACCGTACCAGCGCACTTCCCGTCCAATAACCGGGAGAACAAACGCGACGGGGTCGGCAGTCCATGTTATGTATGATAGCATCATAAATTATGATTTAAAAAGTTCACAAAGGTAAGAATAATTTTTGATATTTGGCAATTTACTTAGGTGAGTTGATATTACCCAAGGCGTTGGACATTATGGATAGAGCAAAATCATTTTCAGATGCTCGCGATCGTTAGGCGTGACTTTGAGTTCTTTTTCCAGATAGTTGTTGAGCGATCCGTAGTTTTCATTCATGACAGTACGCGTGTAGCGAAACGTCTCTTCGTGGACACGCAACAAGGCGGTCATTGTTTCCTGAATCGCGGGTGTAAATTCGTCGGCATTTTGAACAATGGAACGAAAGTTGAGGAGATCGTTGGAGAGTAAGAAGTCGTTTAAAATGGTGACTTCATCCATTTCCAATGCTTCAAAAATCAAGGATACCGCACATGCCACGCGGTCTTTGCCCAACGAACCAACCATCACGATGGGATAATTGGCTTCATTCAACAGCACTTGAAACAGTTTTTCAAAATAATCGGCATTGTTTTCCATCAAAAACGTGTTCACGTTGCGATCGTATTCCAACACGTCGGCTCGTGTCATTTTGGTGAGGATGCTTTGCTCCAAAAACGTGTCGTAGCGATTGCCACGCAGAGGCAGATTGTAAACATAAGACGCCTGCAATTTATTGGGAAACGCGCGGATTTCGGATTCGGACCGCAAATCAATAATCGTTTGAATGTGCATTTTACTTAAGTCGTCCAAGTCTTGTTCGGAAGCTGCCGCTAAAGAGCCTGAGCGGTAGATTTTGCCCCAACGAACGATTTTATTGTGGTTGTTGGCATAGCCTCCCAAGTCACGAAAATTGACAATTCGTTGAAAAGGCACCACGCGATTGGCGGTTACTACGGAGTCTTTGCCGTTGAAAATCAATTGAAAATAGGTGCGTGCCGCCGGTATCGGTAATACTTTAGAAAATCCGTTGGTGATGTTTTCTGTGGCAATTGGCGATGATAGATTAAAAAAATCCGGCTGACCGGAGGCGTAAATTTTCACCATACCTGTCAGAGGAGGAAAGGTTTCCCATTTCAGCATATAAGCACCGTCGCTTTGCAATTCGCACACCGCATTAATCACAGGCTTCTCTGTGGCGCAACTGCACAGGATGCTCGCCAAAAATAAAAAAATAGTATGTAACTTTGCTATACGCATACAAAAATTAAAAATTAAAAATTACGAATTAAAAATTACGAGTATTTTTCGTAATTTTTAATTCGTAATTTTTAATTGATTAAGTGGGAATTTCACGTTTAAAACTTTCACGCAACGAAATAAGTGTCTCGGTAGAGATTACGCCGGGAATTTCTTGAATACGACCGTTGAGCAATTCCATCAGATGCTCGTTGTCACGTGCGTAAAGTTTGATTAGCATGGTGTAGGGACCTGTCGTGAAATGACATTCGACCACTTCGGGAATTTTCTCAAATTCGGGGACAACATCCTTGTACATAGATCCGCGTTCTAATTTGACGCCGATATATGTACAAGTACTGTAGCCCAAACTTTTTGGATTTATGTGATACCCTGAACCGACAATCACTTGCATTTCAATCATCTTCTGCACGCGCTGGTGAATGGCTGCACGCGACACGCCACACAAATCCGCCACATCCCTGAACGGGATGCGCGCATTTTGGGAGATGATTCCCAAGATTCTCCGGTCTAAAACATCAATTTTTTCCATTTATTGTCATTGCAGGCGTGACCCGCAATCTCCTTATTTTGTTTCTTTAACGATTTCTAATAATTCAATGTCGAAAATCAAAGTAGCGTACGGTTTGATTCTATCGCCGGCACCTTGTTCGCCGTAAGCGAGGTCATAAGGAATGTAAGCCGTCACTTTTGAACCCACAGGAATCAATTGAAGGAGTTCTGTCCAACCTTTGATCACACCGGTCACAGGAAATTGGGCGGGCTCTTCTTTAGAACTGTCAAATTCTTGTCCGTCGATAGTTGTACCACGGTAATGTACTTTTACAACGTCCGTTGCAGCAGGTATAGCACCTTTACCTAACGTGATAACTTTGTATTGCAAACCGCTTGCAGTCACTTTAACATCTTTATCTTTTGCTTTGTTGTCAGCCAAGAATTTAGCGTTTTCAGCGATGACACCGGCATTTGCTTTTTCTTTAATTTTAGCTGCAATCGTTTGTGCCACTTCTTGCGCTGCTTCCGGAGTAATTTTTAGATTTTTCTTCGTGGATGCAGCAATAAAACCAGCCAAAAAGTTAGATTGGTTCAATTTTTGAGTAGAATCCGCACCAAAAAATTGACCTTCTATACTTGGAATAATTTGCTGACCGATTTGTTGACCGATTTGTTGACCAAGGGCTTTAGCCATGGCTTTTTTATCGTCTTTATTCAGTTTTGCTCCTTCAATCACACCGGCGATGAAATCATTCGTGTAGGTTGAGTCGATACCGGATTCTTCCAAATATTGATCCAAACCCTGTTGGGAAAAACCGGTTCGTACATTCACGCCGGAAGCGTAAGACAACGAATCATTGTCGGTTTTCAAATCAGCCTTAGGCTGTGCATTACAAGAGAAAAGGGTGACACCCAAACCAATTACCAATGAAAATAACGATACTTTTACTAAGTTTTTCATTTTTTACTTTTACTTTTTAATGTTATACTGTTTATTTATTTATTTTGGGTACAAAATTACACAATATTTTTTACAAAAAAGCATTATGTCAACTTTTTTTTGTACTTTTGTCACAAAACAAGCAAATTTTACACATTATTAACATGAATGATGTCATAAAAACTCTATTCATTGTTGCAATCGCCCTTGTATTAGCCGGTTGTGGCAACAAAAAAGGAAATTACGATGCTTCGGGCACATTTGAGGCAACGGAAGTGATTGTGTCGGCACAAGCCGTGGGCGAAATTAAGCAATTTGACCTCTTTGAAGGGCAAACGGTAAGAGAAAATCAATTGCTTGGTTACATTGATTCGGACGTGCAACAACGGCAATTAGCGGCACAGCGGGTGGCTTTGCAAAATAACTACAGTAGTCAAAGTGTCGCACAAATGGCACAGTTAGACGACCAGATTAACAAAAGCCTTATCAAAGCGCCGATTAGCGGCACCGTGTTGTCGAAATATGCCGAACAAGGCGAATTAGCAACCCAAGGCAGGGCATTGTTTAAAATGGCAGACATGGAACAGATCTATTTGCGTGCCTACATCACTGCCGATCAGTTAAATCAATGGCAACTCAATCAGGAAGTCCCCGTTTTTGCCGACTTTGGTAAAGACAAAATGCGTGAATACCGGGGCGTGATTACCTGGATTTCAGACAAGGCAGAATTTACACCGCGCACTGTTTTGACGAAAAATGAACGCGCCAATCAGGTGTATGCAGTGAAAATTGCAGTAAAAAACGACGGCTATTTGAAAATTGGCATGTATGGCGAAGTCCGAATTAATGATTAATGATTAATGGTTAATTGTCAATATATCAATAAAAGGTATGGTGAGGTGCAGGCATTGAAAAACATTTCGTTTGAGGTGCAGGCGTGCGAATTATTTGGTTTGATTGGCCCTGATGGCGCGGGCAAGACGACACTGTTTCGCATTCTGACTTCCTTGCTGTTAGCCGATTCGGGCATTGCCGTGGTTGATGGTTTGGATGTGCGGACGGATTACAAGGAGTTGCGCCATCACATCGGCTATATGCCGGGGCGTTTTTCGCTTTATCCGGATTTGACGGTTGAAGAAAATCTGAATTTTTTCGCCACACTTTTTAATACCACCGTGCAGGAAAATTATTATTTAATCAAAGACATTTATCAACAGATTGAGCCGTTCAAAACGCGCAAAGCCGGCAAGCTATCGGGCGGCATGAAGCAAAAATTAGCTTTATCCTGTGCCTTAATACACAAACCGGCTGTCCTGTTTTTGGACGAACCGACCACCGGCGTTGATCCCGTTTCACGCAAAGAATTTTGGGAAATGTTGCGAAAACTCAAGTTGGAAGGCATCACAATCATCGTTTCCACACCCTATATGGACGAAGCGAACCGCTGCGACCGCATCGCACTGATTCAACACGGCACAATCATGTCGATTGATACGCCGGCACACATTATTGCGCAATACGCCGATAAAATTCCGCCAAAGGAAGGCGCAACCGCCGGACAGCGCTTGGAGGAGTGTTTTATTTATTTGATGCAACAACAATGAACGCGATAGAAGCCATCAATCTCACCAAGCGATTCGGCGATTTCACTGCCGTCGATAGCATTTCTTTTGCTGTTGCGAAAGGTGAAATCTTCGGTTTTTTGGGAGCAAACGGTGCGGGCAAAACCACCGCTATGCGCATGTTGTGCGGATTGAGTCAGCCAACTTCCGGACAGGGATTTGTGGCCGGTTACGACATTGCCAAACAATCGGAAGAAGTGAAGCGACACATCGGCTATATGAGTCAAAAATTCTCGCTCTACGAAGATTTGAAAGTCTGGGAAAATATGCGTCTGTTCGCCGGAATCTACGGTGTGCCGGATAAACAAATTATGCCTAAGATTGATAAAACGCTGTCGGAGCTTGGATTAATGGCAGAGAAGAACACCTTAGTCAAGGAATTGCCTTTGGGCTGGAAGCAGAAATTGGCATTTTCGGTTGCGATTTTCCACGAACCGCAAATCGTGTTTTTGGACGAGCCGACCGGCGGTGTGGATCCGATTACGCGCCGTCAGTTTTGGGAAATGATTTACGAAGCTTCCAAACGAGGCATCACCATTTTCGTGACCACGCACTACATGGATGAAGCCGAATATTGCCATCGCGTTTCCATCATGGTAGACGGGCGAATTGACGCACTGGATACACCCCGGAATTTGCGCACACAATTTCAAGTCACTACGATGGATGAGGTGTTTCAAAAATTGGCACGAAAAGCAACACGATTGGACTTATGAAACAATTTCTATCATTCGTCAGAAAAGAATTTTATCATATTTTTCGCGATGTGCGGACGATGCTGATTATTATTGGGATTCCGGTCGCACAGATTTTGATTATCGGTTTTGCCGTTAGTACGGATGTAAAAAACGTGAGGATGGCGGTTTATGATCCGTCTAACGATGTTTCTACACAACAGATTATTCACCGGTTGGATGCGAGCGAGTCGTTTCAATTGGTTCGGATGTTGCGCAGTCCGGAGGAGGCTGAGGAACTTTTCAAGGCCGGCAAAATCAATTTTGCCGTGATTTTTAGTGAGCATTTCAATGAGAATCTATATCATTTTCAGGGGATTGCGGGTCAGGCCAGCAATGACAACTACGGGGCTGCGGTGCAATTTTTAGTGGATGCCACTGACCCCAATCAGGGGACGGTTGCGAGTTCGTACGCCGCCAGCATCATTGGTGATTATCAACAGGAATTGATGCAAACCTCCCATTTAGGGATTGGAGTGATTATTCCGCAAACACAGATGCTGTATAATCCGGGTCTGCGCAGTTCGTATAATTTCGTGCCCGGACTGATGGGATTTATTCTTATTCTGATTTGTGCGATGATGACGTCGATTGCCATTGTTCGCGAAAAAGAAACTGGCACGATGGAAGTGCTGCTGGCGTCGCCCATCAAACCGGTTTATATCGTGCTTGCCAAGATGACGCCGTATTTTGTGATTTCGTGGTTTATTCTGATTGTCATTTTGTTGATGTCGGTGTTCATTCTGGGCGTACCAATCAGCGGTAATCTCATTGTGCTCAACTTCTTTTCGCTGATTTTTATTGTGGTGGCATTGGGGTTAGGATTATTGATTTCGTCCATCGTCAACACGCAGGTAGCGGCCATTTTAGCGTCCGGAATGGGATTGATGATGCCGATTATGATTTTTTCGGGCATGCTGTTTCCCATCGAAAGTATGCCGGTAGTGTTGCAATGGGTATCGGGTATCGTGCCTGCGCGCTGGTACATCTCCGGCGTGCGAAAAGTGATGATTGAAGGCGCAGGAATCAGTCATATTTGGACGGAATTACTGGTCTTGGTTGGCATGGCGACACTGATTATTGGAGTGAGTTTGAAGAAATTTAAGACACGATTAGAATAATTATGAGGGGATTGCGGGCCAACGCCTGCAATGACATACAAATAATATGTTAAAGTATTTGATTGAAAAAGAATTTAAGCAAATTTTTCGGAACTCTTTTATTCCGAAAATTTTGGTTGTGTTGCCGCTGATGGTGATTCTGGTGTTCCCATGGGCTGCTAATCAGGAAATTACCAATATTCAAGTCGATATTGTGGACCGCGACCACAGCACGTATTCCCACAGGTTGACGGAAAAAATTGCCGCATCGACCTATTTTCAGCTTGTGGCTTCATCCAAAACGCACGAGGAAGCGTTGGATAATGTTGAAGCCGGTAAAGTGGACGTCATTCTGGAGATTCCACCACATTTTGAAAAAGAGTTAGTGACGCAAGGCAAGGTGAGAGTGATGATTTCCGCCAATGCGGTCAACATGATGAAAGGCGGCATCGGTTCGGGCTATATGAACCAAATTATTCAAGACTTCGCAAATGGGGTACAGGGTGAAAGGTATGAGGTGCAAGACCCTTCACCCTCAACCCTTCACCTTTCACCCTTAACCCTTTCCCCCCTCAACCGTTTCAATCCGTTTTTGGATTACAAGATATTTATGATTCCGGCCTTGCTCGTGATGTTGCTGACCATCATTTGCGGTTTTTTGCCGACATTGAATATTGTGAGTGAAAAAGAAATCGGGACGATTGAGCAAATTAACGTGACGCCGGTGAAAAAAGTCTATTTCATTCTCGCCAAACTGATTCCAAATTGGATCTTTGGTTTGGTGATTATGACGGTTTATCTGTCGTTGGCGGCGTTGATTTACGGATTGACGCCTGCCGGCAATATCTTGACCGTTTATTTTTTCGCGATACTCTATATTTTGGTCGTATCCGGCTTAGGATTAGTCATTTCCAACTATTCGAGCACCATGCAGCAAGCCATGTTTTTGATGTTCTTTTTCCTGATGGTGATGATTTTGCTTAGCGGATTGTTTACGCCTATCGCCAGCATGCCGCAGTGGGCGCAACATGTCACGCTGTTCAATCCCTTGCGCTATTTCATTGAAATCATGCGCATGGTCTATCTGAAAGGCAGCAGTATCGGACAATTAGGCAATCAATTTTTCGCCTTAATGAGCTTTGCTTTAGCATTCAATTGCTTAGCGGTCATTAGCTATCGAAAAAATAATTAGGACATATCAAAAAAAGTTTGTACTTTTGTCTTTTAAAGTACCATTTTTATACATTAGTTAGTATGAGACATACGGTAAAAACTCAATTAAAGAATATGCCGACGATGCGGATGTACGTTCGCACGTTGCGATTTTTATTAGCAAAAGCGGTGCACGACCTGTTTCCGGCGGGTAAAGTGTATGTGGATCATGCCGTTTCCAAAGGCTATTATTGTCAACTGTTTGTGAACGATTCGGATCACTTGGCGACGGAAGAGGATATTTGGGCTGTCAAACAGCGGATGCAAACGCTGATTGATGCCAATTTTCCGATTGAAGTCTATCATCAACCAACCGCAAAAGTGATCGATCTTTTTCGTGCCAACGGCATGAAAGACAAGGCATTACTACTTGAAACAGTGAACGATGCCTACAGTATATATAATGTATTGGACGGTTATGCCGACAGTTTTTATGGTGCTTTGCTGCCTTCGACCGGCGAAATTTATTTGTTCGACCTGATGCCCTACAGCGACGGATTTTTGTTGCGCGTGCCGAATCCCGAACATCCCGACGAGTTGCAACCTTACGTCGAGCAAGCAAAAATGCGACAGGTGTTTCAGAAAGAAATCGCCTGGGAAATTGCGATGGGGATGACCAATGTAGGTGATTTGAACATGAAAAATAAATTAGGGGTGATGCCAATGCTCGTAAAAGTGGCAGAAGTGCTCCAGGAACGCGCTATCGGGCATATTGCAGATGAAATTACCGACCGTTTTACTCACAATGGCGTGCGTATGGTGCTGATTTCGGGACCGTCGTCGTCGGGTAAAACCACTTTTTGTAAACGGTTGCAAATTCAACTGTATGCCAAAACGTTGCGCCCGATTATGCTGTCGCTGGACGATTATTTTGTGAATCGCACACAAACGCCGCTGGATGAAAATGGCGATTATGACTACGAAACCATTCACGCCATTGATTTGGAGCAATTTAATGCCGATTTGCAGCAAATTTTGGCAGGCGAAAAAGTCGCATTACCCACCTATAATTTTCAAAAAGGCGAACGGGAATACCTCGGCAACACGATTCAGATGCACTCCGATTCGATTTTGGTGATGGAGGGCATCCACGCAATGAATCCGCTGCTCATGCCATCGCTTCCGGAACATATTCGCTATAAAGTGTATGTGTCGGCGTTGACTTCCATTGCGCTGGATGCACACAATTGTATTCCGACCACCGACAATCGCCTCGTGCGACGCATTGTGCGTGATCATCAGTTTCGTGGCGTTTCGGCTGCCGAAACGTTGGCACGTTGGGCATCCGTTCGCAAGGGCGAAGAAAAATGGATTTTCCCGTTTCAGGAAAACGCCGACCAAATGTTTAACTCGGCGATGCTCTACGAGTTAGCCGCCTTGCGCCCGATCATCGAACCGCTGTTGAAAATGGTACTGCCCGACGACCCGCAGTTTGCCGGAGCCCAACGTTTGCTGAATTTCCTGCATTATTTCAATCCTATCCACAAAAAGGAACTGCCCAACACCTCGTTACTTCGCGAGTTTGTGGGAGGCAGCAGTTTTGAGTATTAAAAATGGCGAAAAAAAGCGTAAGCTATATTACCACTTGTAATTGAAGCCAAAGCTAAAGACTTCATTGAGTTGGATGTAGCGCAAATCGGGATCGCGTTTCACTCCTTTGGAATCATCGAAACGCCCATACAGGTAGAGGCGGGTGGACAAAAAGCGACTGAGAGCCATATTGAACTCATTTTCCGACTCCACTAAGATTTTCTCGTAATTGGTGAAATATTTCAGGCGCGACGAAAAAGTGATTTGCCGGTTGAACTGAATGACCGCCTTGGCATTCAACGACGACCCGAAAACAATCAAATAATGTTCGCCTTCTTTAACTCCGTAACGCTTCGGATCAACTAACTTGTCGGAAACCCAAGTATATTGCACTGCCAACGGAGAAATATCGGCAGAGATGGTTGTTTTTTTGTATTTATCCGTTTTAGACTTAGTTTCCAGCTGGTATTTCATCCCTAAAACCCCCATATTGATATTCAGTGGTGAAAAAAGAGAGCCAATGCGCTCGCCGGAGTTTTCTTTGTAACTGCGGAACAGTCGCGTTTTCAGTTCCAAGTTCATAGAATACGACCAATTCTTGCCGGCGGTCAGCCCCAAATCACCATAATAACGCAATAAATCTTCCCCAAAACGGGTGTTTCGAAGCGTGTCGTTCGGATTGGTAAACAGACTTAGCTTCCATTCAATGAAGTTATTGAACTGTATTTTGTCTTTTTTGTAGTTTGCCGTATAATTTTGGACGCTTTGCATATTCAGGTTCCCTACCCCACCATTGTACCAATTTTCAGAAATATAATTTTGAGAAAACTGCAACAAACTGCTGCCGGTTTTTGTCCAATAACGCCGTTTGGGTACAAACTTGGCACTGCTGTCAAAATCGCTTTTCTCGAGTTCATATTCCACCGTAAAAATATCCCGCAAGGAAGTTTTCGGCACTAATCGTTCGTCTTCTACACCAAGCAAATCACTCAGCACATAGCGCGCTGCAGGCTGATTATTTTTCCATAAAGCGGCATGTTGCACTTGTTGGCGCAGTTGCTGAACATAGTTTGAACTGTAATTTATTTGATTGTCTGAACTGTAATTAAACTGATTTTGTGATAGACTATGATTATTGAGTGTCAAGCCTTCGGTTTTCTTTGCCAAATTCAACGACAACGTTTCGGCAGGCAGCGGCGTTTCTATCGGGAATGCAAATTTTCCGTCAAACACCACCGGCATAAAAATGGTGCTGACCGGATAATCCGTTTGCGAGAATCCGGTAGCAGGCACAATAGCCAGCATGAAAAGCAACCAACCTAATTTCTTCATATCTAAACTCTACACTCTAATAACTACACTCTAAAATAACTACACTCTAAAATCTCACGTCAACGCCTCCCAAAATGACAAAGCCCGGTAGCGGATAACCCTGATAGGTTTGATACGACGTGTCCGTCAAGTTTTCACCATCGAGAAACAAACGGATAGTAGACGTTGGGTTGTACGCCATTTTGCAATTCACCAGCGCGTAACTGTCGTAATGGTCACCTTCGCCTAAATACAAATCGTTGACAACCTGCACATTAGGTGTTATTTTCCATTTACCAAACGTATAATCCACATTGGCAAACAATTTATGTTTAGGTGCAGTGGTCAATTTCACATCCGAATCTAAATAGCTGTAATTCACCATCGCTCGTAACGCCGGAGAAATGACGTAAGTCGCCGCAAAATCGATGCCTTTATTGGTGAATTTGCCTGTATTTATGTTTTTGGGACCACCCTCGACAAACGCTACATCAATCAGATTTTCACCGTTAATGTAGTAGGCCGTCAACTCAAAATGAAATTTATCGCCAAACGATTGCAGATACGAAAAGTCGTAATTAACCATTTTTTCCGGCTTCAAATCGGGATTGTGAGGAGGGAACATATACAATTCCCGCAAATTGGGACTGCGAAATCCTTTTGAAAACGACGCCTTGAAAGACGACAGGTCATTCAATTGATAGGTAATGCCCGCTTGTGGCACCCATTCGTTGCCATAATTTTCATTGTGTTCCAAGCGCACACCTGCATTCACTGTAAATTGATCGCCTAACTTCTGTTGCGTCACCACATACCCCGCCTGCTCATTCACGCGTTTATCTACCTCCGTGGTGCCCCACGCTTTGCCGCCCCATTGTTTGGCATCCACTCCTACGGTAAATTCATTCCCTTCTATCAAACGGAACGATTCATACAAAGCAAAGCCTCCGTTGAAGTCTGTCGATTCAAACAATACAGTTCGCGGCATGCCTCCTTCTGCATAACCATCATTGATTTTATGTTTACCATGATTGTAAAACACCTGCAACGAACCGCTCATCTTATCATAGGTATTAGTGATAGCCGCAGAATAGGTCGTCCGAAGCGCTTTTGCCCAATGCTCAAACAACGGCGCGCTCACTTGACCGGGGTCGTTCGTCTTGAAATCAGCCAAAAGAGCGTTGGCCGACACATTCCAATTATCAGACAGTTCATAGCCCAATTTCACAAAGCCATTGTTGATATAAAAAGACGAATTGGTGCGTTGTCCATCGGTTTGATCCCGGTTGAGCGAGGCAAAAGCATTCAATTTGTCTTTTTTGTAGCCCGCATTCGCCGCTAATTTCCACGTGTTATAGGAACCATACATTGCGCGCGCTTTGCCATGAAAACCGTCTTCATTCGCGCGCCGCGTAATCACGTTAATCACGCCTCCCATGGCATTAGAACCATATAATAAAGAGCCGGGACCCCGAATCACCTCCACCTTTTGGGCATCGGAAGCAACGTAAGCATCCGCGATATTATGTCCAAAAATGCCTGCCCACATCGGTTGACCGTCGAAAAGCATCAAGACCCGCCCTACGCCACCAACACCATGAATGCTCACCGCACCTGCCGAACCGTCAGAGATACCGTAACCGGTCACGCCTTTTTCGGTCACGAATAGTCCGGGCACCTGTTCCGAAAGAACAGACAAAACGCCTGTTTCGGTGCTGGCATCCAATGTTTCACGGCTCACGACGGAAATCGTCAACGGAATTTCGCCGCGATTGACTTCGGTTTTTGTCGCTGACACCACGACTTCGTTCAAAAAAACCGTATCGGCAATAGCCGCCTCAGCAACATGTTCGGCAAAAAGGAACTGCACGCCTCCCAACAAAAGTGCACCAACCGGCAATAGTGTTCTATAAAATGATGTCATTTATTAAAATTTTTTGCAAATGTACAAAATAGTTATGAGTTATGAGTTATGGGTGATGAGTTTTTTTTTAAAATAGTATGAATATTTCAAATATTATGACTACTTTTGTAAAAAATTAGGATTTTTTAAGATGATAGCACCACTTTCTGAATATATCAATCGCAGCAAGCAATTTACTTGCGTGCCGGCGATTTTGTTTGACGAAAAAAACAAAGCAGATTATATGCGATTTTTGTTTGCCGGCAATGAGGATGTTATTTTACGCCAATACATTGTAAATAAAGAGATTGTATTGTTGCACACAATGCCCGAACAGGAGTATAACTCGATTCAAACAAAATCCCCCAACAACCAAATTACTCATTACATGGCAGTTCTCATCGACGAATACATCGACAAGGGCGAATTAGTGAACGGCAACCGTATGATTGTGAATCCGACCGAAGACGGCATCGACATTCTGTGCTTTTCACGTGAAAATTTCCTGCTTGCCAATCACTTTGATGCTGCCACCACCGCCGACGCAATCTATTTCACGCTCTATGTGTGGAAACAATTAAGATTTGACCAAACGAAAGATTACCTGTATCTCACCAAAGATGATGAGGCACTACGACTTCAGTTGCAAGAATACATCAGCCACATCAATTAAAAATTAAAAATTAACCATTAACCATTAATTACCGTCTCGCTTGAAAAAATCGCTTCATCAGAGTGGCGGCTTCATCTGCCAGCAAACCCGCTGTGACGGTTGTCTTGGGATGTAGTGCGGAAGGCGCTATGTTGAGATAGCCATGTTTTTCGTCGGGCGCACCGTAAACGATACGGGAAATTTGCGCCCAACCTAAGGCAGCAGCACACATCGGACAAGGTTCGACAGTGACGTATAACGTGCAATCAATCAAGTATTTACCACCCAAAGTAGAAGCGGCCGACGTGATGGCTTGCATCTCGGCATGCGCAGTGACATCGTTCAGCGTTTCCGTCAGATTGTGCGCCCGCGCAATGATACGGTCTTTGCACACAATCACTGCCCCAATCGGCACCTCCTGCTTCTCAAAAGCGATTTGTGCTTCCGCCAGCGCTTGCCGCATGTAGTGTTCGTCTGTGTTTTGCATAGTCAATTTATTTTTGAACAAAAATAGTGTTTTTTCCTTACAGTTACAAGTTTTGAGCAAAAAAGTTGTATCTTTGCAAAGATTGTGGATAAATTCCGCAATAATAAAAAATTATGGCAGCACACAACGAATTAGGAAAAGACGGCGAAAACGCCGCAGTAGAGTATCTCAAAGCCAACGGCTACCGTATCCTGCACACTAACTGGCGATGCGGACATCTCGAATTGGACATCGTGGCACAAACAGACGACGAACTCGTTATCATCGAAGTAAAAACCCGCAAGGGCAGCGAATGGGACGCCCCGGAAGATGCTGTGATCGGCACCAAAATCCGAAACATCGTATCTGCAACCGATCGCTATATCAAATGGTTTAACATCGACCTCCCCGCTCGATTCGACATCATTGCCGTCATCGGCAAAGCGCCTGATTTTGAGATTGACCACATCGAGGATGCTTTTTATCCGCCTATCACTACAAGACGGTAAACCAGTACAAAAACTGTCTGAGCTGTGATTTGGAATGATTAAAAGATTTACTATGATTCTTTTGGTAAGATTGCTCTCGGATCCGTGATTTTTCCGGAAATGGCGGCAGCAGCAGCTACGAGCGGACTGGCAAGAATGGTGCGCGCACCGGGACCTTGGCGCCCCTCAAAGTTGCGATTGGAGGTTGAAACGGCGTATTTTCCTGCCGGCACTTTGTCCTCGTTCATTGCCAAACAGGCGGAGCAACTCGGTTGACGGATTTCAAAGCCTGCTTCGATGAGGATTGTGTCTAAACCTTCTTCGCGAATTTGTTTATCCACTTTCCACGAGCCCGGTACCAGCCACACAACCACATTACCGGCTTTCTTTTTGCCTTTTACAAAGTTGGCAAACGCACGAAAATCTTCAATGCGTCCGTTGGTGCAACTGCCCAAAAAGACGTAATCGATGGGCTTACCGGCCATTTTTTCGCCAGGTTTGAAACCCATGTATTCCAACGACTTAGCAAAAGAGGCGCGCGAAGCCTCGTCAATGCTTTCCAAAGTAGGAATTGCATCGTTGATGCCCATTCCCATGCCCGGATTGGTGCCGTAGGTCACCATCGGCTCAATGCCGGCGGCATCGAAAACGATTTCTTTGTCAAATTTAGCATCTTTATCCGTTTTGAGCGTTTTCCAGTAAGTCAACGCTTTGTCCCATTCTGCGCCTTTTGGGGCGTATTCTAATCCTTTGACGTATTCAAATGTGATGTCGTCGGGCGCCACCATACCGCCACGTGCACCCATCTCGATGGAGAGGTTGCACAAGGTGAGGCGTCCTTCCATAGATAATTTTTCGACTGCTTCACCGGCATATTCCACGAAATAGCCGGTTGCACCGCCTGTGGTCATCTTGGAGATGATGTAGAGGGCAAGGTCTTTGGCAGTTACACCGGTTTTTAGTTGTCCTTTAACCGTGATGCGCATCGTTTTTGGACGCGATTGAAAGACGCATTGCGTGGCTAAAACCATTTCCACTTCGCTGGTGCCGATGCCGAAAGCCACTGCGCCCACCGCGCCGTGTGTGGAGGTGTGCGAATCGCCGCAAACCATGGTCATGCCGGGCAAAGAAAGTCCGTTTTCGGGTCCCACGACATGGATAACACCGTTTTTGGGGTGTCCAATCGGAAAATATTGTATGCCAAATTCTTTGGCGTTTTTATCCAAAGTTTCCACCTGTTTGCGTGAAACCGGGTCGGCAATCGGCTGATCCTGATTCAGTGTAGGCACGTTGTGGTCGGGCATGCCGGTTACTTGTTGTGGGCGAAACACTTTTAAGCCACGTTTACGCAACCCGTCAAACGCTTGCGGCGTCGTCACTTCATGACAGTAGAGTCTGTCTACGTATAATTGTGTGGGACCGTCTTCCACGGTTGTTACTACGTGTTTGTCCCAGATTTTTTCGAATAATGTTTTTTTCATAATTTATTTATTTTACCGCTTAATTTACCACCTCAGAGGTATGATTTTTTTATAAAATCACAAAACCTCTACAAAATATATTTGAATTTCTTATTTATTCCAACCAAAATATATGTTATCAACATAGACACAATAAATACCGCAATCGTCTTCACAGATGGCATATTAGATAATAATCCCATATTCTCACAAACGGATACGAGGAAACCATGTGTCAGATACACTCCTGTTGCATAGAGTGCCACTGTTTTGTTTGTTGAATACATTGGTTTATTCAAGGTGTAGATGAATAATATCGGACAGATAGCATATAGACTGACAAGTAGCTCAAAACCGCCTTCTCTATGTGTGAAAAAATAATTAAAAACTACTTCAAACGCCATAAGGAAAAAACTCAACGTTAACAGTAATAACCAATTGACCTTTCGTGTATAAAGTGAAAATTGATTAATGAAATAGCCGATCATAATAAATGGAAAACAAAAAAATAATCCATTTCTATAAAGGAGAAAATACTGATCAGAACGAAGAAATCTCTCAGAAAGTGCCATCAAATTGTAGCTATCCCCATATTGTAGCAATAAACCGAGTATAGTGCAAAAAATGACAAGGATGAGCTGTTTGCTAAATTTCAGATTTCGAATTATCCAAATAAAAATAAAAGCATAGAGCGCATTTACCAAATACCACAAATGAAAACTTCCATAGAACATGATCTTCATCAATTCTTTATAACTGTGCAGATCAGGAATCCACAATATGGAATAGATCATCGTCCATATTATATACAGATAGAACAACCTTTTTACCCAATTTACAAACTTCGCTTGAGATTTAATTTCGTAAAAATAAAATCCACTGATTATTAAAAATACCGGAACACCAATTCGTGCAATTCCCGAACTAAAGGGGTAGTTCAAGTGATATTCTCGCAAAAAACCGCCATGTATTCCAACAATTAAGAAAGACATGACTAATTTTAAAATATCAACAGATAAATTTCTTTTCATAATAAAATTGGAAATCAACAATTATAATGCTAACATTTTTTACATTCATTTTATAAATTTGTTGATTGCATCAATGTAGGCTTCGACGGAGGCGGCGATGATGTCGGTGTTGGCGGCAAAACCGTAGTAGTTTGCGCCGTTGTGTTCGACTTGCATGTGCACTTTCCCCATGTCATCGCTTCCTTTGTTAATCGCTTGAATCAGAAATTCTTGAATCGTCATTTGGCGGTGAATAATCTGTTTCACGGCCTTGATGGCGGCATCCACCGGACCGTTGCCCGACGAAGCGGCTTCAAATTTTTCGCCTGCAATAGTGAGTGCCACGCTGGCAACCGATTGAAGTCCCACGCCTGACGTCACTTGGAGGTATTCCAATTTGATGCGTTGTGAAGCGGTGCGGTCTTTGCCGGCGAGCATCAACACATCGTCGTCGTTGATGTCTTTTTTGCGGTCGGCGAGTTTCAGAAATTCTTCGTACACACTGTCTAATTTTTCTTGCGCCAAGTCCACACCCAAAATATTCAGGCGGTGTTTGAGGGCTGCACGACCGCTACGAGCCGTCAGCGCGATGATATTGTCGTCAATGCCCACATCTTTCGGGTCGATGATTTCGTAACTTTCACGATTTTTCAGCACGCCGTCTTGGTGGATTCCCGACGAGTGCGCAAACGCGTTTCTGCCGACAATCGCCTTGTTGGCTTGCACCGGCATATTCATCAGGCTACTCACCATGCGCGACACGGGATAAATCTGTTTCGTGTTGATATTGGTGTCAATTCCCAACTCTTTGTGGCTTTTGAAAATCATCGCCACTTCTTCCAAAGCGGTGTTTCCGGCACGTTCGCCAATGCCGTTAATGGTCACTTCCACCTGTCGCGCGCCGTTGATAACGCCCGAAATGGTGTTGGCGGTTGCCATACCTAAGTCGTTGTGACAGTGGGTGGAAAGGATGGCAGTATGCACACCTTTCACGTTTTCCATCAGAAATTTTATTTTTTCGCCGTATTCCGACGGCAAGCAATAGCCGGTGGTGTCGGGAATGTTGACCACGGTGGCACCCGCTTTAATCACGGCTTCTACAACGCGAGCGAGGTATTCATTGTCCGTTCGTCCGGCATCTTCGCAGTAAAATTCGATGTCTTCGACGTATTTTTTCGCGTATTTCACAGCTGCCACAGCGCGTTCGATGATTTCCTCTTGTGTGGAATTAAATTTGTATTTAATGTGCGACGGCGATGTACCGATTCCGGTATGGATGCGTCTGTGTTTCGCATACCGGAGGGCTTCTGCTGCCACTTTAATATCGTTTTCTACCGCGCGGGTGAGGGCACAAATGGTCGGCCAAGTCACTGCTTTGGAAATTTCTACTACCGAATTGAAATCGCCCGGACTGGACACGGGAAAACCGGCTTCAATCACGTCAACGCCCAGATTTTCAAGGGCTTGCGCCACCTGGATTTTCTCAATCGTGTTAAGTTGACAACCCGGCACCTGTTCGCCATCCCGCAACGTTGTATCAAATATATATAATCTATCTGCCATATTCTTTGCTTTCAAATAAAATTGCACAAAGGTACAAAATAATTACGACTTACGACTTAAAAATTACAATTTGTTGCAAAATTTAATAAAATAACCGCAAAAAAATCTTATTTTTGTTTGGTAATCAAAAAATAGTTCATATCTTTGCGCTGTCATTCCCGCGAAGGCGGGAATCCCATAATATAAATGTAAAAGAAAAAAACAGGCGTATGATATAAACACAAATGTGATACACACATTTTAAAGACATTTTGGAAAAGGCGTTTAGCTTTTATTCTGGTTTTATGAAATCTTCACAATGACATAAGACAACCAAGAGTAGGGTGAGAACGTTCATGCTGTATGGCGTGGGCTTAACTCATTTATTTGGTTGTCGGGTAGTGAAGAACCTCATAAAACTGATAAATTGAGTTTTGTCCCGCTTTTTTTATGTGTGTATGTGAACAATAACAGGACAAAACCGTGATAAAAAATTACCCCTTTGCTTGGTTTGGTACAAGCAAGTTTAGTCGTTTCATT
>JAISKM010000106.1 GCA_031261285.1 Candidatus Symbiothrix sp.
CAAGTCCGGCACGTGCAGGAACGACCGCTATTAATGTCACGCCGGCACAACCGGGAGCAATTACCGGTGCAGCGAACATTGCTAATGGCGGAACCGTGACACTGACTGTTCCTGCTGTAGCCGGAGCAACGTCTTATACCTGGACATTCCCAACAGCGAACTTCACCGGAAGTTCTACGACCAACAGTATTACACTGACCGGAAAAACTGTCAGTACAAATGCAGCTGCTACCTTCAGTGTGACGGCAACAGGTGTTGGTGGAACAAGTCCGGCACGTGCGGGAACGACGGCTATTAATGTCACACCGGCGCAACCGGGAGCAATTACCGGCGCAGCTAACGTTGCTATTGGCTCTACCGTTACAATTGCTGTTCCTGCTGTAGCTGGCGCTACGTCTTATACCTGGACATTCCCGACAGCAAACTTTACCGGAAGTTCTACGACCAACAGTATTACGCTGACCGGAAAGACATTCAGCACGAATGCAGCTGCTACATTCAGTGTGACGGCAACAGGTGTTGGTGGAACAAGTCCGGCGCGTGCGGGAACAACCGCTATTAATGTCACACCTGCACAACCGGGAGCAATCACCGGCGCTGCTAACATTGCTAATGGTGGAACCGTAACACTGACTGTTCCTGCTGTAGCCGGAGCTACGTCTTATACCTGGACATTCCCAACAGCTAACTTCAACGGCAGTTCTACGACCAACAGTATTACACTGACCGGAAAAACTGTCAGCACGAATGCAGCCGGCACCTTCAGTGTGACAGCAACAGGAGTAGGCGGAACAAGTCCAGCACGTGCGGGAACGACGGCTATTAATGTAGTTCCTGCTCAACCTGGTACTATCACGCCAAATCCAACATCTGTTACCAGTGGAGGAAATGTGACGCTGACCGTTGCAGCAGTCACAGGAGCAACCGGTTATAGTTGGACATTCCCAACGGCTTATTTTACACAGACGAGTCCGCAAACAACTACAAGTCCGACTGTTACATTATCCACAAAATCAACGGGTACTGCTGCGGCCAACACATTTGATGTGGTGGCGACTAGTGCGGCCGGTAATAGTGCGTCGAGACTTGGGTCTACCGATGTGTTGATAAATGCGGCGTGTGACGGGACTGTGTTTCGCTCTCTTTGTTGGCTAAACACTGAGACAGCGTACCAGACTTGGGATTACGCGAGTAATGCGTGCGCTTCATCTGGAGCTCGGTTACCGTATGCTGATGAACTGCGTGCTACATGCCAGGGGTCTGATATTATGGATCCACCGATGGCTGGAGGGGATTACTGGTCTTTAACTGAATATGGATACCTGCAACATCGCGTGATTCAGATAAACTCTACAGGCGTCTACATGCAGGACAAACAAGTCGCCAATGATAATTTGAATACAAATTACCGCTGTGTTAAGAGTATGTAGTCTGTGTGTGAGGACTTTAATGATTATCGTTTAACTATTTAAAGTAATGAAACAATAGGCGAAAATTGGCGTGAAAATGACGCCGATAGTCCTCACAATGATCGCTTTTGGTAAGGGTTGACTCCGCTGACCCGCATGGGTCGGCAAAAGGATCGTAAGCGCTCCCTGAACAGCGTATCAAACACTTCGAGAAAGAGCACTCGCACGGGTTTTTAGTACATAGTTTCGTCTCGTTTTTCCGGTGCGGGTCTCTTTCTTTTTTGTCTGAACTGTGGTTAAAATCACAGTTCGGACATTTTTTTTGTGATAAAAATTTGTGGGTCTCAAAAAAATTGTGTTACTTTGCAAAATGAAATTTTTTGCAGTCATAGTAGCTTTGATGGTATTTACCTTATCCGTTGCGCCGCAACTCGTGGAGCAGGCAAAGGCAGAGATCCATCAAACGTGTGCAAATTCGGGCGATGACGATGGCGCCGGTTGTTGTGACCTGTGTTGCTCGCCGTTCCATTCCTGCGGCACGTGTCACGGATTCACACTTTCCACCTCTCATTTGGTAGTAATCCCTTTACAAGGCAAATCCTTAAAATTAATTTCTTACACTCAACCCCACTATTCCGCTTTTGCCGGAGACATTTGGCAGCCGCCAAAATTGTCATTGCGGGCTTGACCCGCAATCTCCTAAAACAGAGAGCTTTCCTTAGGAGGGGATTGCGGGTCAAGCCCGCAATGACAGTCCTTTTATAATTCATAATTAAACGAATCATGTTTGATAAGATAATAAAGTTCTCCATCGAGAACAAACTTATTATCGGTATCCTGACATTGGCTTTGGTGATTTGGGGCGTTTTTTCGGCGATGCGTTTGCCGATTGACACGCAGCCCGATATTACCAACAATCAGGTGCAGATAATTACACAAGCCCCCACGCTGGGCGCACAGGAAGTGGAACAATTCATTACCACTCCCATCGAATTGGCTATGGCAAACATCCCCGGTGTCATCGAAAGTAGAAGTTTGAGCCGTAGCGGAATTTCCGTCATCACCATTGTTTTTAAAGATGAAGCGGATATTTATTGGGCACGGCAACAAATCAGTCAGCAACTCAAAGAAGCCGAAGCCCTGATTCCCGAAGGATTGGGCGAACCGTCATTAGCCCCCATCTCCACCGGATTGGGCGAAATTTACCATTACGTGATTCGTCCCGCTGCCGGCTATGAAGACAAGTATTCCGACACCGACTTGCGTACCATGCAGGATTGGCTTGTGAAACGGCAGTTGGCAGGAACGGAAGGCATCGCCGAGGTCAGCGCCTGGGGCGGACACGTCAAGCAGTACGAAATTGCATTGGACAACGACAAACTCGCCGCTATGAACGTCAGCGTTGCCGAAATATACGACGCTTTGGAAAACAACAACGAAAACACCGGCGGCAGCTACATCGAACAAGGCGCGAATTATTATTTTATTCGCGGCATCGGATTAGTGAAAACACCGGACGACATCGGGCGAATTGTGATAAAAAACAGCAACGGAATACCTGTCTTGATTCGCGATGTGGCAACCGTGCAATTCGGCTCTGCCATGCGCTACGGCGCAGTCACCCGAAACGGCGAGGGCGAAGTAGTGGCAGGCATCACGCTGATGCTCAAAGGCGAAAACTTTTCCAAAGTGATTGCCAACGTCAAAAAACGCATGGTGCAGATACAAAAAAGCCTGCCCGAAGGCGTCATTATTGAACCGTTTATTGACCGCACCGAATTAGTGGGTCGAACAACAAGCACTATTTTCAAAAACTTGTTAGAAGGCGGTCTGATCGTTATTTTCGTCTTGGTGTTGTTGCTGGGTAATCTCCGAGCAGGACTGCTGGTGGCGAGCGTCATCCCGCTATCCATGCTTTTTGCCGTCAGCATGATGAATTTATTTGGTGTAAGCGGCAACCTGATGAGTTTGGGTGCAATTGATTTTGGGTTGATTGTGGATGGGGCAGTAATCATTGTCGAATCAATTGTCCACCGCCTCGGTAGGGGCAACCCTTGCGGTTGCCCGGTGCGGGCAGACGATGACGGTAGGGGCAACCCTTGTGGTTGCCCGGTGGGGGCGAACGATGACGGTAGGGGCAACCCTTGCGGTTGCCCGGTGCGGATAACCGACGACGGTAGGGCAATTGATGACGGTAGGGCAACCGCAAGGGTTGCCCCTACGGGTAATTCGATGGATGACGCCGTTTACATCGCCACCTCAAAAATCCGAAACAGCGCCGCATTTGGCGAAATCATCATCCTGATTGTGTATCTGCCTATTCTTACATTGACCGGTATTGAGGGAAAAATGTTTCGTCCGATGGCTCAAACCGTGGCATTTGCTATTTTGGGGGCGTTCATTCTCTCGCTCACTTATGTCCCGATGATGAGCACGTTGGTGTTGAAATCTGGCAGGTCTTCAAAACCTGTTAGGTTTAGGTTTAATTTTTCCGATAAATTAATGAATTTCCTAAAAAGAAAATACGCACCAATACTGGATTTTACGTTGCGTTGGAAAAAATCGGTTATCCTTGCCATGGTGGTGCTTTTTGTTGGTGCGCTCGCTGTTTTCAATCGCTTGGGAGGCGAATTTATCCCCACGTTGGAGGAGGGCGATTTGACCGTTGAAATCAGTATGGCGCAAGGCACGTCGCTCACGCAGGTCATTGAAACGTTTGGGATGGCGGAAAAAATTCTGAAAGATAAATTTCCGGAAGTGAAACAAGCGGTCACACGTATCGGAAGTGCAGAAATCCCGTCCGACCCGATGCCGATTGAGCGTGGCGACATGATGCTTTCGATGGTTCCAAAAGAGAAATGGAAAACCGCTAAAACCCGCGATGAAATGGTCGAAAAAATGGAGGAAGCCCTGTCGGTCATTCCGGGCATCCACTACGAAATTACCCAACCGATGGAAATGCGATTCAACGAATTGATTACCGGTATTCGTCAGGATGTGGCGATAAAAATTTACGGCGAAGATTTGGACGTGCTGGCTGCACAGGCGCAAAAGGTGGCGAACTATGTCAAAAACGTGGAAGGCGTCAACGAACCGTTCATCGAAAAAGTGAGCGGATTGCCGCAAATTCAGGTAGAATACAACCGTGAACAAATTGCGCGTTACGGCTTGACTATCAGCGAAGTAAACCGCGTGTTGCGAACCGCTTTTGCGGGAAGTGTGGCAGGCGTAGTGTTTGAGGGCGATAGACGTTTCGATATGGTCGTGCGCCTGCAAAAGGAGTTGCGACACGATTTGGCAAGTGTTGAAAATCTCTATGTAACGTTGTCTTCCGGCAATCGAGTACCTCTCCATCAAGTGGCGAATATAAGTTACAAAACAGCCCCTGCTCAAATCGGTCATGAGGACGGACAACGCCGTATATATGTCGGTTTCAACGTCAGAGGGCGCGATATAGAAAGCACAGTGCACGAAATAGAGCAAATTTTGAATGAAAAACTGAAACTTCCTGCAGGCTATTATTACACGTATGGCGGCGAGTTTCAAAATCTCAAAGAGGCTAAAGACCGGTTGGCAATCGCCGTTCCGGTAGCGTTGTTGTTGATTTTTGCGCTATTGTTTTTCACGTTCCGCAGCGTAAAAATGGCGTTACTCATCTTTTCGGCAGTCCCTTTGTCGGCGATTGGCGGCATCGTGGCCTTGTGGTGGCGTGGCATGCCGTTTAGCATCTCGGCGGGCGTAGGATTTATCGCCCTGTTTGGTGTGGCAGTGCTCAACGGCATTGTGCTTATCGGACAATTCAATCAACTGGAAGAGGAAGGTGTCTCAAACGTTTACGAACGTGTCAGAAAAGGCACGATGATCCGTTTGCGCCCGGTGCTAATGACCGCCCTGGTTGCCTCATTAGGATTTTTGCCGATGGCACTGTCGACAAGCGCCGGCAGTGAGGTGCAAAAACCGCTGGCGTCGGTAGTCATCGGCGGACTGATTACGGCAACGCTGTTAACATTGCTCGTGCTGCCTGCACTATATATTGTCTTTGAAAAAACCGTATGCTGCGCTACGCTTACATACGGTTATGAAAATATGGTCTTTCAGACCAGAGCCAAATTTGCTTGGCTGAAAGCCAAAATTTTCATAACCGCCGGTCAATGACCGGCGGGGGATAGAACGAACAAATAATCTCTGCCTGAAAGGCAGAACTAAATAGTGATTATATGAATAATATAAAATGGTTAGTAATCATCATTTGCAATATGGTGGTTTTTCAGAGTGGAAAACTCAACGCGCAGGAAATTAACAAATCCCTATCGGAGTGCATTGAGATTGCCTTGAAAAACAATCTGCAAATTCAATCGGCCGAATTGGATGTTCAACAGGCAAAGGCGTTGCAAGGGACAGCGTTCAATCCCGAAAAAACGGGTATATCCTACCAGCAAGACCCGCTCACACCTGATTGGATTGATAAAAAAGTGAGCGTCACACAAACGTTTGAATTTCCAACGGTTTATACGGCGCAAGGTCAACTATTAAAGCAAGAAACGCTCTTGGCTGAAACGTCGAAACGCGTGACCTTGAATGAACTGACAAAAGAGGTGTCGGCGGCCTATTTCAATAGCTGCCATGCCTTGCAAACGGTACGGCTTTTGCAGCAGCAGGACAGCCTCTATTCCGATTTTCTGCAACGGGCAACACTGCGGTTTAAGACCGGCGAAACGAATCAGCTGGAACTGATGAACGCTCAAAACAGGCATCAGGAAAATCGGTTGCAGTTAAACAAAGCCAACGCGGATTTGGCAAACAGCCAACTCCTGTTGCAAAAATTGCTGAATGTGTCAGTCCCTCTTGGTCCCATCGAAGGAGGGAAGCCTGAACGCGCAGTGCTTAGTTCTCCCCTCGAGAGGAAGTTAGAGGGGACTGCTCCAATTTTGGACTATTACAGCCAACAACAAAACGTTGCCAAAGCACAAATCAGCGTGGAAAAAAACAAACTGCTGCCCGATATTTTCGGCAGTTATTCGTTCAACGACACAAAACTGCCCGGTTTTCAAATCGGCATCAGCGTGCCGCTGTTTTTCGGGTCAAATCGTGCAAAAATAAAGGCTGCTCAAATCCGAAAGGCGCAAATCGACATCGAACGGCAACAAACGGAACAAGCGCTGCAAAACGCTTATTCAGTGCAATACAATGAGTATTTGAAAGCAAAAGAAAGTTTGGCGTATTACGAAACAGCAGGCATTGTGCAAGCCGGCGAAATCGCACAAACGGCGCAAACTGCCTACAATTTAGGCGAAATCGGCTATATGGAGTACATTCAGAACATGCAAACGGCGATTGCTATCAAATTGCAATACGTTGATGCTATGAATGAATACAATCAATCAATCGTGCTACTAAACTATTTAATTAGCCCGTAGGGTAGGTGGGGGATATTTCATTGCTACCGAGCTACCATTCCTAACGGAATGTGAGAACAAAAAATACAAAATAAAATTATAAAGAGATGAATAAAAGTATAAAATCAATCGTAAAAGTATTATTTTTAATACTAATAGTAACTTTTGTGTCGTGCAAGGGGAGTGGTAAGCCGGAAATAGCACAAGAAGTAGACGAAACACCTTCCGAAGTCATCGAACTCACCGGCGAGCAGATGGAAGCCGTTGGCATTGAATTGGGGGTAATTGAACTGAAAAATCTCCATAGCATCGTTCGGGCAAACGGACAATTGGTGTTGCCGCCCCAAAACAAGGCCGATGTTAATTCACTGACATCCGGTATTATCAGGAAAATTGTAGTAACGGAAGGTATTCCTGTCCGCAAAGGACAGACGGTTGCCTTATTGGAAAATCTTGATATTGTCAAACTGCAGGAAGAATACCTTGCTCTGAAACAGGAATTGACATACAGCAGTCAGGAGTATGAACGTCAAAAAGAACTGAACGCCCAAAACGCCGGTACAGGAAAAATATTCCAGCAAACGCAAGCCCAATACGAAGCGAATCGAGCCAAGCTAAAAGGTCTGGAAACGCAACTTCGCCAACTGAATATGGATGTAACAGCTGTGTCGGCAGGTAATTTTACGACCAATATTCCGATTCTCGCACCCATTAGCGGCGTCATCGGCAAAATAGTTGTCAAAACAGGCAGCTATGCCGATATGCAAACCGTGTTGATGGAAATTGCCGACCACTCACAAATGCACTGCGATTTGCAAGTGTTTGAGCAGGATTTTCCAAAGATAAAACAGGGGCAAACAGTAGAAATTTCCTTGACCAATCAAGGCAACCAAATTCTTACGGGAACAGTGGATTACATCAACCAATCGTTTGAGAACGACAGCAAATCGATCATCGTACACGTAAAAATCAACCGGCCCAACGCAGGGGCACAAGATTTTGCACCCCTACTGCCCGGTATGTACGTTTCCGCATTGATTAACGTAGGCAGCCAAACAGTAAAAGCCGTCCCCTCCAACGCCATTGCCAATGCTGAAGGCAAGCAATACATCTTTGTAGCCTCCCCAACAACCCCCTCTAACTCCCCCGAAGGGGGAGAACATTTACCACCGAAGGGGGAATTAAGGAGGGCTGGGGCTTTCTTTCGCAAGGTTGAAGTCGTGACCGGCGCATCGGAATTAGGATACGTGGAAATCAGACCCTTGGAAACGCTTCCTGAAGGAGCTACAATTATTACCAAAGGGGCGTTTTATGTGATGTCGATGGCACAAGGAAACGAAGAATCCGATGAAGATTAAAAGATAAATGAAAATAATTGGTAATTGGTAATTGGTAATTGAAAATTATTGCTTACCTTTGCACCCGCTAATACAAACAATTTTAAATTATTTCAAAAATGGCAACTAAAATTAGATTGCAAAGACATGGTCGCAAAGGGTACGCGTTTTACCACATCGTGATCGCAGATAGCAGAGCTCCACGTGATGGAAAATTTATCGAACGGATTGGGTCTTACAACCCGAATACAGATCCGGCTACAGTAGATTTGAAATTTGACCGGGCTTTGTATTGGCTGCAAGTAGGCGCACAACCTACCGATACAGCAAAGAATATCCTTTCCGACGAAGGTGTTCTATTGAAAAAACACTTGTTAGGTGGTGTGGCTAAAGGCGCTTTCACCGAAGCGGATGCCGAAACGAAATTCCAAACATGGAAAGATTCAAAAGCATCGGCTATCAACGCGAAAGCAAGCAAAGCAACCGATGCTCAAAAAGCTGCTGCAAAAGCCGCTTTAGATGCGGAAAAGGCTGCTAACAAAGCAAAAGCAGACGCTATCGCTGGCAAAAAAGCCGAAGCTGCTGCCGCTGTCGCTGCTGAAAAAGCAGAAAAAGAAGCCGCAGAAGCTCCCGCAGTAGAAGAAACTGCTGAACTACCAGTAGTAGAAGAAACTGCAGCACCGGTTGTAGAAGAAGCTGCTCCGGTTGCCGAACCTGTTGAAGCACCTGTTGCAGAAGCAGCTCCTGCCGAAGTAGTAGAAGAAGCAGCTCCGGTTGTAGAAGAAGTAGTTGTAGAAGAAGGCCCTTCTTCTGAAGTGAAAGAAGGCGAAACTGCTCCTGAAGCTGAAGCTCCGGCAGTAGTTGAAGAAGCTGCTGCTAAAGCTGAAGTTCCGGCCGCAGAATAAGTTAAGAACACGTTTATTCCCTTAAAAACCCCTATGTTTTTCCCCAATAAATCGGGGCAAACGTGGGGGTTATTTTTATAATCAATGAAAAATATTGCAGCCCATCATATCGTAATGCCATCGGGTGAAGTCTTTGATATGCACTATGTGGCATTGGATGATAACAATTGCCTCATTGGCATTTTCCCGTTAGAAAAAGAGATTGCCAATACGGAATTTCATAACGGCACCATTCGGGTGGTTCTGTTGGATGATGGGCGTGTGGCATTGCGTTGAAAAATCATTGATCTTTTTTCTTTTTAAAAATATCTTTCGGTGTGTTAAAATCACGTCGAAACAGTATCCCAAAACCTTGAGTCCATTCGGGCGTGAGGCTAAAGTAGTTGCGATAATTGTAATGATTGAATCCTTTGAGGCGGATGTCGCCGCTTTTGGTGAGTTTATATTCCACATCAAAATCGCCCACCAGCGGCATATTTTGGGTACTGTTGGTGTAAGCCGAGTTGGCATAGCCAAAATTCCCGTTGAGAATCAGGCGATTGTTGAGTAGCGTGCCGGACAGGAGCACCTCTACCTCAGTGTTGGCGTCGCCATCCTCATAGTATTGATGAAACTTTGTATCCACGTGCAGATGTTCGCTTAAATGCCCCAAAAGATTGGATATTTGGTTGGAAAGTCCGGCTGTAAGCATTGTATAGTCGTTATTTAGGCGCGAATCGTTGCGCGTGTATTCGGGCGACGTGTAAAAGCGTCCGAGCGCCAACAGATAAACGATTTGGCGATTGAGCATATCTTCCGTGCGGATGTAGCTTTTGACTTGGCGTTCCAGTTCGGCGGTGGCGCCGGGCAGTTGCAAATCGAATTTCACAGTCGGATGTTCCAACTGACCATTCAGCAGCAGCACGCAGCTGACGGGGATGTTGTCGCGCACGCTTAATTTAATGTCTGAACTGCTGGTGGTGAGGAGTCCCTGGTCTAAGTCTCCGAGGTTTGCGGAAACAGTGTAAGCCGCTTTGATGTTCAAATCAGCTGTCAACGGGTCGCCACGAAACGTTACACTGCTGCCTTCCTCGATTTTGAAATTGCGGAAAAAGGCCTGCTGGAAGCTGAAATTGTAGTTGCCTCGTTCAATTTGATAGTTGCCAAAAATTTTCAATGGCGTTTGTGTACCGTATTGGAGTTGCAAATTGCCGGTGCCGGAGCCTGAAATTTTGTCTTTGCCGGCAGCATCCATAATCACGTCAAATGTGGCTGCATTAGTGAGGTTGGTCAAAAGGTTGAAACGCAAATCGGTGCCAATCGACTTGTTAATCAACGGTTTAGATTGCTTTGGATCGGCAATCGTATCCGTTTGCTTGGTGACAAAATTGACAAAATCGTATTCATTCACTTCAGCTGCCTGTAAAAAATTGAACGTGAGGTGCGTATTGCCGGTTGGATTCACGATGGCATCAATATGAACCAAATGTTCCGTACCCTGAATGGTGGTCGTGCCGGTTCCGAAGATGGGTCCGTAAAATACGGGACTTTTTTGCGGCGTGGCATCAAACACTAAGAAATTGTCGCAGGAAATGTTGGCGGAAAACTGGAAGTCTTCAAATAAATTGTGATGCACAAGTCCTGTGAGCTGTGCCGAATGGCCATATTTGTCGTGCAACGTGACGTTTTGCAACGAAATTTCGTCCGGTTTACAATGTACCCAATCGCTAAACGAATAGGTGGTGTTGAGAAAATCAATGTCGAAACTGCCGTTTTGTATCCAAGCATCCCCTTCCACCGTCGGATCGTTTAGACTACCGAACAGGCGTATTTTGCCGGTCACTTCCCCCGAAAAATTAGGAGCAATAGTGTTTAAATACTTACGCAAGAAAGCCGCATTGGTATGGTGGGCATCAAAATCGATGGACAGTTCTTCGCTTACAGGATAGATAAATCCGTCTACACCGACAAACATGGTGTCGTTTTTGATGATATTTCCTTTCATCTCAACTCCTTGTTGTTCGTTGTCCCAGCGTCCACGCAAAGCCAGGTCGCCAAACACGGTGCTATTGAACGCAAAATCGCTGACATCCAAATAGGTGGACAATTCGCGCGTATTGTAAATGTCTTTGGCGGAAACATGACCCGTAGCAATCCCGCCAAACGTTAATGCCTTAATATCCAGTGACTTAAATATATAGTCCAAATCCACTTTATTAAGAGCAATCGAGATTTCGTCATTGGAATTTTTGGACGCATTTCCCTCTATTTCAATGAGTTGCCGGTTGTGCTTGGCTTTGAAATTGTGGATGCTTAATCGTCCGTTGTGATAGGCGAAAGTTGACGGCGTGAGCGTCCACACGGAGTCGTTAATCACGATTTCCGAGGGAAGAAATGTCGATTCAAGACTCAATTGTTTGTTTTTTGCGCCATACGCCAATTGGGTTGTGAAATCCAGTCCGCCCCGGTATTTCGAAGTATCATGATTGCGCCAATGAATATCGGAATAAATCAAATCGTTCGTGGCACGCAATCCGACTTCAAAATTCAGATTTCCCTTCTTTTGTTCCACGGTTTTTCCGTTGATTAACAACGAGATATAATTTTCGTCGTTGTCTAAATGAACTGTTCCGTTTTCGATGACCGAACCCGCCAATTTCAGTCTGGGAAAGTGAGCATTGAGCAAAATTTTATCTTGTTCACTACTGTAAAAACCATCAATACGAGCCTGTTTGTAAATAGTAACAGGTAATTTCAAATTAGACGACAGCCGTTCGGAATTGTGAATCACCAAATCCAATTTAAAATCCACCGCATTCGTAGGGGCGACCCTTGCGGTCGCCCTCCTAACATTCAAATCCCCGTCCCCCACCTGCGCGGGGGCAGGCCCGCGGGAATAACGATTGGCAACCGCATTTGACGTAGGGGCGTGCATACGCCCTTTGGGCGACGAAGAGGGCGGCACCAACGAAGGCAAGTACGCCGAAATCGTCTGTTTCAAAGCATCAATCAGCGTCTGAACGGTGTAATGACCCATAATTTCCCCATCTACCAAATCGGAATGGAACGAGAGCGTGGATCGATTATTTTCTTGAACAGCATCCACCGATAGCCGGCGCAGGGTATAATCATTACGCACCAAATGCAGTTTATGGAGTTGCAAATCGGTAGCTTTAGCCGTGAAATTATACTCGGAATTGACACCCTTGAACAAAAAAGAACCATCAATATCCAACTGTCCATCGGGATTGTCGACTTTTGCCGCACCCTTAAAACTGTCGTGCGTGAAATTCCCTAACAGGTTTACATTCTGATAGTTATAGGTTTTATATTCAAATTGTTTGACTGTTGCATCAATATTTCCGGTAAACTCTTTGGCGTTTTCAAAGCGACACACGCCTTGCATCTCAAATTGCGTCATTCCGAAGTCAGCGTTGTTCATCAGGCGTTTCATATCGAGTTGCGAACTCGTGATTTTGCCCTCCAGAAAGGTGTGACTACTTCCTGCATGGGCGTTGCGAATGCCCCTACTCATTCCAAAATCAACGTCTGCCTGCAGATTGCCGACCTCCGTAGTGAGATTGAGCGACGCCGTCAAATTTTTCAAATAGCCGTTCGCCTTTCCATTCAGGGCAATCGTTCCCAAACGTTGAATCACAGTAGGCAGTGCTTGGGGTTGCGCATTGAAATTGTTGAACGTACGATGGAGCCCTTCAGTTGTGAAACGCGCCTGCTGAATAGTGCCGTCGACGTAGATTTTACCGGGGTCAGGATTTCCCAAATCCTTGATATTCAGTCTTGTCTGAATACTCACATCGTTGCCCTCACGCACGCTCCAATCACTTAATTCGAGGTTTTTCAAGGTGCCTGAAACGCGTCCGGCAAGCTCCAATTGGTCGTTAAAATGCGCGAATACCGGTACAAAACGGTTGATGTCGCGCAGTTGGACGGGCGATGACGCCAATTGGCACTCAAATTGTAGCGGTTCAGATGCTTTGGAATCATATTGGGCGGCGATATCCCGCAAATAAAAGGTCGAGTGGGGGAGTTTGATATTTAATTGGTTGATTTTAAAGTCACCGTCGTCGTACAAAAAATCGCACGTTAATTTTTTGAGTTGAAAACCTGATTGTTCGTTAAAACTGAGCGACTTAACCTTTGCTTTGACCGTTTTGTTTTGGACTTTTTGTAAGTTTATGTTTGCTGCTAAATCGTTTAATTGAATTATATCTTTTTTCAGGGGATTGCGGGTCGCGCCCGCAATAACAGCATACGAGAAACGCCCTCTTTCCAGTGTGATGTCGTTGATAATCAGGTCGATGCGCAGGTCTTTAGCGATCTTTTTCTCGGTGTGAAACGCATCAATAATATATTGTATAGTGAGTGTGCCGTCATCGTCTTTGCTCAATCGCGCATCAAAATCAGACAAATGCACAGAGTTGAAACGAAATTTGCCTTGCAAAAGCGGCCAGAAATCAAATCCCGCCGAAAGTTTGTTTGCATACAATAAGGTATCGCCGTTTTGGTCCTCCGCGTAAACGTCCGTCAGCACCAAATGCTTAAACGGCGTCAATTCGGTGTAGCCAATCGACACGTTGGTGCCGATTTTTTTCTCTAATAATTCGGTCAGACCGTGTGTGATCTTTTGTTGAAAATAGGGCATATAAAGTAGCACGACAGGGATGGTACACAATAAAACAATCCCGGTCAAAACGATAACAATGCTCCTTTTTATCTTTTTCATAAAATATGCCACAAAGATAATCAAAAATTCATTATCTTTGCAATAAAATTTAAAAATGCGTTACCGCTCTCATAGAGAGCACAGCTAACTAACCAGTAGCCTTAGGCTACTGGAAGCACCACACACCCACTAACCCTTGTCTGCATCGCAGGCACACAGACAGGAAAACGTTTGCCAGCTACGCAGGCAAGGAGAGAGGACAGGTGCCTTTCTCCAGTAGCCTGAGGCTACTGGTTAGTTAGCTGAGCTTCCTCCGGAAGCGAGTATAAACAATATGGACAAAATAATTTTAGGCATAGAATCGAGTTGCGACGACACATCAGCGGCGGTGCTTCGGGATGGGGTGCTCTTGTCGAATGTGATTGCCGGTCAAACCGTGCACGAGGCGTATGGCGGCGTGGTGCCGGAATTGGCTTCGCGGGCGCATCAGCAAAATATCATTCCCGTTGTAGATCAAGCGATTAAGCAAGCCGGCATTAGCAAAAAAGACATTTCAGCAATCGCTTTCACACGTGGCCCCGGACTACTGGGGTCGCTCCTGGTGGGAACCTCGTTTACGAAGGGGTTGTCAACGGCTTTGGACATTCCGATGATTGAAGTCAACCATCTGCAGGCGCATGTGTTGGCGCATTTTATTCGTCAAAAAGATACCGGTTATAACCCGCCGAAATTCCCGTTTTTGTGCCTGCTTGTTTCCGGTGGCAATTCGCAAATCATCCTTGTGCGCGCCTACAACGACATGGAAGTCATCGGGCAAACGATTGACGATGCGGCAGGCGAGGCGTTTGACAAATGTGCAAAAGTGATGGGTTTGCCTTATCCGGGCGGTCCGGTGATTGATAAATTGGCGAAAGAAGGCAATCCGGGAGCATTTGCGTTGAGCAAACCGCAGATTGCAGGGTATGATTACAGTTTCAGTGGTCTGAAAACGTCGTTTCTCTACCTTTTGCGCGACCATTTGAAGACTAATCCGCAATTTATTGAAGCTCATCGCGCCGATTTGTGTGCGAGCCTGCAAGCCACGATCATCGACATTTTGATGAATAAATTAGTGAAAGCGGCCAAAGATTTGAACATCACTGAAATAGCCGTTGGCGGCGGCGTATCTGCCAATTCCGGTTTGCGCCAAGCCTTTGAAGCACAAGCAGAAAAATCGCACTGGAAAATTCACCTGCCGCCGTTCGCTTTCACAACCGACAACGCAGCGATGGTAGCGATGGTGGGCACTTTCAAATACGACAATCAGGAATTTTGTCCAATGGAGGCAGTGCCTTTTTCAAGAATTGTCTTGAACTGTGATTAGTGTGATTTTATGATTAACTACGAACTGAGAGGTCAAAAAGTGCTGATTGACCGTGATTTAGCACAGCTGTATGGAGTCGAAACAAAACGTCTCAAAGAAGCTGTGAGACGTAATATTGAACGATTTCAAGGAGACGATTTCATGTTTCAACTGACCAAAGAAGAATTTGCTGAATGTTCAAGGTCACAATTTGTGACCTTAAATACACATGAGCACTTGAGGACGCAAATTGCGTCCTCAAGTTGGGGAGGAGCCAGATATCAGCCTTTTGCGTTTACAGAATTGGGTGTAGCCATGTTGAGTAGTGTGCTCAACTCTCCAACGGCCATTGAAATAAACAGAACTATCATGCGGACTTTTGTCGCGATTAGGCAATATATGTCACATCCACTGACTGATCGAGTGACTATTATTGAACACGATTTCAAAAATTTTGCCGCCAACATCGAAGATGCATTTGCCGATTATAACGATATTAATGAAGACACACGGATGCAATTGGAATTAATTAGTGAATCTTTAGCCGAATTGCAAGCACATAAAAAAATCATCGACAAGCCCCGCAATCCGATAGGCTTTCTTCCGCCGCCTCGCACGGATCCAAAAAAAGAAGAGGAAAATACAATCAAGGAAAGTGAAAACCCAACAGAAAGGAAAACCTCAAAAAAATCATAGTAAATCATAGTAAATCATCAAATCATTTTAATCATAGTTCAGGATTTTGTTGTATCTTTGCGGCATAATTAAATGATGAAAAATGAAATTTACAACGCGCGCATTTCCTATATTTGAACAGGCAATTGCTGATTATCATCGCCACGATGACGTGGATTTTCCGATTGCAAATCCTTATCCTGCGCAGTCGCTCGAATCTATTTTGTATCTCAAAAACTGGATTGACACGGTGCAGTGGCATTTGGAGGACATTATTCGTAATCCGGAAATTGATGCGGCGGAGGCTTTGATGATTAAACGTCGCATAGACAAATCCAATCAAGACCGCACCGATTTGGTGGAATTGATAGACAGTTATTTTTGGGATCAATACAAGGATGTCAGCGTGAAATCCGGTGCTACTATCAACACCGAAAGTCCGGCGTGGGCGATTGATCGTCTGTCGATTTTGGCATTGAAAATCCACCACATGGAGCAGGAAACACTCCGAAAGGACGTGGATGCTGCCCATCATGATTCGGTGGTCGCTAAACTGAATGTGCTTTTGGAGCAACGTGCAGACCTTTCGACGGCGATTGACCAGTTGCTGGAAGCGATTGAGGCAGGCGAAAAATACATGAAAGTGTACAAACAAATGAAAATGTATAACGATCCGGCATTGAATCCGGTGCTGTATGGCAAAAAATAAGTTATGGCTCGTGTGTTGGTGATTCGGTTGTCCGCTTTGGGAGATGTTGCGATGACAATTCCTGTGGTGTATTCGGTAGCTCGCCGCTACCCGGACGATGAATTTGTGCTTGTGACTAAAAAGTCGTTTCAAAACATTTTTATCAATACCCCCCCAAATTTAACAGTGGTACCTTTTGAAAAGGGTGTTATTGCGGGACGGCGAAGCCGTGCATGCCCTGAACTTGATTCAGGAACCCGCAATCCCCTGACGGCAGTAGCCGACCTGCACAGCGTCTTACGCTCATGGAAAATAGATTTTCAATGTTTGTTAAAAGGGAAAAAGGTAGCAGTCATTAACAAAGGTAAATGCGCGAAGCGCAAATTGACACGCCCCAAAAACAAGCAATTTAAGCAGTTAGAAACCTCTATTGCTCGTTATCAACAGGTGTTTGAGAAACTGGGATATGATGCGACGGTCGATTTCAAATCGTTGATTCCGGAAAAGGGTAGGGACCGACATGCGACTGACAAAGAAACGTGGGTTGGCATTGCGCCGTTTGCCAAACATGCCGGTAAAATCTATCCGTTGGATCAAATGGAACAGGTTGTCAGTCAACTAACTAACCATCCGAATATTAAATTATTTTTGTTTGGAGGGAAAGAAGATGCCTCGCTTTTGGATGCTTGGACGAAAAAATACGCTCACGTCGAATCGGTGGCAGGACGATTGTCTTTCCCCGACGAATTGGCGTTAATGAACGATTTGGACGTGATGGTGAGCATGGATTCCGCCAATATGCACTTGGCGTCGTTAGTGAATACGCCTGTGGTGTCAATTTGGGGAGCGACACATCCATATTCGGGATTTTATGGCTTCAATCAGGATAGTAAGAACGCGATTCAGGTGGAGTTGCCTTGTCGTCCGTGTTCGGTGTTCGGCAATAAACCGTGTCTGCGTGGCGATTACGCCTGCCTGACGCAAATCACTCCGGCAATGATCATCAATGTCATTGCGGACTTGATCCGCAACCCCCTCCTTAAAAATCCGAAATCATGAAACTACTCTATTTTATCTCCGACATACTTTATTTTTTAGCGTATTATGTCTTTCGCTACAGGCGGAAAGTGGTGCGAAAAAATCTACTTAACTCGTTTCCAGACAAAGACTTAAAAGAAATTGTTAAAGTCGAAAAAAAGTTCTATGCTTTCTTCTGCGATTATGTGGTGGAGACCAGCAAACTGTGTTTCATAAGCGAGAAAGAGATCAAAAAACGGATCACGTTTGATGGCATGGAACAAGTGATGCAAACGATGGGCAACGACAAGTCCTGCGTCTTGTACCTGGGGCATTATGGCAATTGGGAATGGGTGTCGTCGATACCTTTGCATGTCAATAAAAATATTCACTGCGGACAAATTTATCATCCGTTGGAAAATAAGATGTTTGACAAACTATTCCTCAAAATGCGGAAGAAATTTGGTGCGGAAAACATTACCATGAAGGATACGTTACGCCGTCTCATCACTCTGAGGAGAGAAGACAAGCAATTTATGGTTGGTTTTATCGCAGATCAAGTACCGGTTTGGAATGCGATACGTCATTGGCTGAATTTCATGAATCAGGATACGCCCGTGTTTTCCGGGACGGAACGGATAGCGCGCCAAATGCAGTCTGTGGCTTATTATTTGGACATTACGCGTCCCAAACGGGGCTATTATCATTGTAAATTTGTGTTGATGACTGCCGAGCCACAAAATTTACCCGAATTTGAATTAACAGATATGTATTTTCAACTTTTGGAGCAAACAATCAAACGGAATCCGCAGTATTGGCTGTGGACGCACAACCGGTGGAAAAGACAACGGAATAATGGTTAATGATAAATGGTTAATGGTTAATGGTTAATGGTAAAACAATAGAGAGGATTAAGGGTGAACCTGTATTTGCTTTGCTTTGCAATGTTGGGTTGATGGTGGTGGTTTACTATCTTTGCCGTGTTGCGTTCTTTTTGGTCAATAAGAGTTATTTTCCGGATGTGACTGTTTCGCATTTTTTGGTGCTGTTGAAAGGCGGTTTTCAGTTTGATATTTCGGCGATTATTTATACTAATTTGCTGTATAGTTTGATGCAAGTTTTGCCGTTTCGATTCAGGCTGAACGTGCTTTATCAGACGATTGCGAAGTGGATTTTTGTGGTTGTTAATAGTTTTGTCGTGATTGTAAATTGTTGTGATATTGTTTATTTTCCGTTTACGAATCGGCGCACGACCGGCACGGTTTTATCGGAATTTCAGAACGAGGATAATCTATCTAAAATCATTATTCAGAGCATTTTTGATTATTGGTATGTGGCTTTGTTTGCGCTGTTGCTGATTTTTGCGATTTATAAATTGTATTGCAAACCGAATGTGGGGCGATTACGAGGAGGGCAACCGCGAATAATGCGATCACGAGGAGGGCAACCACAAGGAGGGCAACCGCAAGGGTTGCCCCTACGGGGACATATTTTGTATTATACATTGCAGACCGTGTTGATGGGCGTTTTTGTTTATTTCGCGATTGTTGGGATGCGTGGGGGGATTGGACCTACTGTGCGACCGATTACGATTAGTAATGCCAATAAATACGTCAATAAAAGTACGGAGACGGCGATTGTGCTTAACACGCCGTTTAGTTTGATTCGGACATGGAATAAGGTGGTGTACAAAAATCCCGAGTATTTTAAGAATGTCGTGGAGTTGGCAAAAATCTATTCGCCCATTCATCAACCTACGCCTCAGGGCGCATTTAAATCACTCAATGTAGTGGTAATTATCATCGAAAGTTTTGGAAAAGAATATTCCGGATTTTTCAACAAAACGTTGGATAATGGCACTTACAAGGGCTACACGCCGTTTTTGGACTCGCTGTATGCCGAGGGATTGACGTTTGCATATTCCTACGCCAACGGTCGCAAGTCGATTGACGCCATGCCGTCGGTGCTGTCGAGCATCCCGATGTTTGTGGAGCCGTTTATTGTCACGCCTTATTCTACCAACGACATCAGTGGCATTCCGGCGGTTTTGAAAGAAAAAGGCTATTATTCTGCTTTTTTTCATGGCGCACCCAATGGCTCGATGGGTTTTCAGGCGTATGCCAAAAGTGCCGGATTTGACGACTATTTTGGTTTGGATGAATACGGCAATAAGGATTTAGATGGCACATGGGCGGTCTGGGATGAGGAATTTCTGCAATTTTACGCAGACAAAATGGGTACGATGAAGCAGCCATTTATGACCTCTGTGTTCACGGCAAGTTCACACCATCCGTTCAAAATTCCGGTAAAATATGAAGGGAAATTTCCTGAAGGCACACAACCCATTCACAAGTGTGTAGGCTACACGGATTATGCGTTGCAACAATTTTTCAAGAAAATGGCGCACTACGATTGGTTTGAAAACACGCTGTTTGTAATCACGGCCGACCACACCAACCAAACCGCTCACACAGAGTACTTTACGGATGTTAATTTATATGCCGTGCCAATTTTGTTTTACCATCACGGGAGCGATTTAAAAGGATTGCAGACTGTGCCGGTGCAGCAAATGGACATCATGCCGAGCATTTTAGGTTATTTGAATTACGAAAAACCCTATTTTGCGTTTGGTCAAGACATTTTCAATACGGCTGCAACAGCTAAATTTGTAGCCAATTACAACAATCCGCGCTATCAGTTGATTAAAAACGATTATTTCTTGCAATTCGACGGGTTGCAAACAAACGCCCTCTACAACTACCAATCCGACCCGCTGTTTTACACTAATTTGGCAGGAAAAGTGAAGGAGCAGCAGGATATGGAAACGCTGTTAAAGGCTGTGATTCAACAATATATGGTGAGAATGACTGAAAATAAATTAACACTAAACAACGAATAGTTATGAAAAATTCAGAAGCAAAGCTGTTTACGCCCGGACCGATCCAGATGGATCCGGAAACAATCGCCATTGGCGGCATGCAATCGCAGTATTTTCGTACTTCAGCGTTTTCTCAAATCATGCTTGATTGTGCTGCAAGGCTCAAACACTTGCTGGATGCCCCTCACGATGCCGAAATGATTTTCTTGACGGCAAGCGGAACGGCAGCGATGGAAGCCTCGGTGATGAATTTATTTACGCCCCAAGACAAGTTGTTAATTATTTCCGGGGGCACATTCGGCAAACGGTTTAAGCAAATCAGTGAAATTTATCACATTCCGTCTGAAGTGATTTCCCTCGAATGGGATGAATCCTTTCATCCGGAGATGCTCACGCCCTACGAAAACGCCGGAATCACCGGTATGCTGGTCAATTTGTGTGAAACCTCGACCGGACAATTGTATCCGATGGATGCAATTTCTGCGTTTTGTAAACGGAATCACATTTGCTTGGTTGTAGATGCCATCAGTGCGTTCCTGTGCGATTCGTTTAGCATGAAAGAGTCAGGAGCAAGTGCCGTCATCATCAGTTCGCAAAAAGGCTTGGCGTTACATGCGGGCATGTCGTTTGTAGCAATCACGAAAGAAGCTTTTGAAACACGTTGTGCCAAAAACAAGCCGCAAACGCTCTATTTCAACTTTGTGGATTATCAACAAGAGATGTTGCGCGGGCAGACGCCCTACACGCCGGGAGTGGCGATCATCAATCAATTGCATGATAAATTACAGCGTTTGGAAAAAGCGGGAACTACGGCTTCTATTGCCTGTATGACAGATTTGGCGAACTATTTTAGGCAACAACTGTTGGCAAACACTGACTTCACTTATCCCGATTATCCGTTGTCAAACTGTTTGACACCCGTCTATTGCCCCAAGCACAATGCCAAAGCGATTTTCGACACGCTGAGAGACGAACACAATATCTACATCACGCCCTGTGCCGGGGACATCGCCTCGTTTTTATTTCGTGTGGCGCACATGAGCCAACAATTGACACGGCAGGATATTGACGAGTTGGTAACTCTTTTGAAACAAATAAATGAAAAATAAATATGATTGCAAATAAAACAGTGGTGTACACGTCGGGAACATTCGATATGCTGCATTACAATCACCTGAAAATGATTGAATATGCACGTGCCTTGGGCGATATTTTAATTGTTGGTGTCAACACGGATGAGTTGGTGATGTCCTATAAATCGCAGCCAATCATTCCGTTTGAAGAGCGGATCGGGCTTATGAAAGCGTTAAAATATCCTGATATTGTGATTCCGCAACATTCGCTCAACCATGCCGACAAAGTAGAAAAACTGAATATGGACATTTTTGTGGTGGGCGATGACTGGGCAGGAAAATTTGACTATTTGAAGGAGCTGGGCGTGACGGTCGTTTATTTTCCTTATGGCAAAGGCGTGACGTCTTCTAATTTGAAGCAGAAAATTTACGAGAATTACGAAAAAATGCAAGCCATAGCCGATAATCATTTTCCGGCTGACATAGAACTTCCCAAGCCATGAGAATCGTCTTGTTTTGTGAACAAAAATACGCCATCAGCATCTTGTCGCCGCTGCAAACAGAGATAAACAAATCGAACCAACACACGGCTTTGTGGTTTGTGGATGCGCGTCACATTCCCGGTTTTCCGTTAAAAGATGAAGTCAGTTGGACGAATGACATGCAGGAAGTGTACGATTTTTCACCGGAAGCGATTTTTGTACCGGGAAATATTGTGCCGTATTATCTTCCGGGCGTAAAAGCCGAAATTTTTCACGGTTATGCCGCAGAGAAAAAAGACCACTGGATTATTCGACGCTATTTGGATATGTACCTGACACAAGGCCCTTACTTTACAAGTCATTTTCAGCAATCGGCATTGAAATATAAGGATTTTGAAGTGGTGGAAACGGGTTGGACGCGTCAGGATTGGATTTATGAAAACCTGCATACATTCGATGAAGAAAAACAGCGCTTGTTGAAAACGCATCAAAAACAGCAGGTCGTGCTGTATGCACCGACATTTTCGGCGTCCATGACTTCGTTGCCGGCGATTAAAGATGCTCTGAAACAGTTAGTTGCCGAAAAAAATATTGTGCTATTGCTGAAATTTCATCCGCTGACCAAACAGGATTGGGTGGACGAATACCGCCAATTAGCCGCTGAAAATGAACATATTGTGTGGATTGACGACCATCAGATAACGAAATACATCCTGATGTCCGATTTGATGATTAGCGACACCTCGTCGGCTTTGTACGAGGCATTGCTGCTTGACAAACCGGTGATTACTTACAAGAATGTGGCTGATAAGCAGTATTGGCTCGATATTCAGGATGTTAACGACTTGAGCAAAGCGTTTGAGGACGTGCAGACCGAAACATTTAAGCAACAACGTCAATGGATCATTGATAATTACGACCCGCATTTGGACGGGAAAGTCGCCGAACGAATGTTGCAAGCCGTAGAAGACTATATTTCCCGCCATGGCGTACCTCGAGAACGTAAACTGAATGTTTGGAGAAAATATCAAAGCATCAAAAAGTTTGGTAAACTGAAAATAAAGCAGTAACTTTGCATTCAATAAATTAAAAAAATTCTTATGAAAAAAATTGTATTAAGCTTAGTTGCGCTGTTTGGTTTGCTGCCGGTGGCGGCACAGACAGTAGATTCCACGATTTATGACTTTACGGTAAAAGATATCGCGGGAGAGGATTTTTCGTTGGCTTCGCTCAAAGGAAAAAAAGTGATGATTGTGAATGTGGCGTCCAAATGTGGACTAACACCGCAATACAAACAGTTAGAGGCTCTTTATCAAAAATATAAAGACGCTAATTTTGTAATTATCGGATTTCCTGCCAATAATTTTGGTTACCAGGAACCGGGCAGCAATGAAGAAATTTTGGAATTTTGTACTCTAAATTACGGCGTAACATTTCCAATGATGGAAAAAATATCGGTCAAAGGCGATGACATCGCGCCGCTTTACGCATGGTTGACCACCAAAGACGCCAACGGCGTGGTCGATGCTCCCGTAACATGGAATTTTCAAAAATTCTTGATTGACGAACAAGGCCACTTAGTCAAATCTCTCGATCCAAAAACATTACCAAATTCGGAAGAAATCATCGAATGGATTGAGAAATAATGGTTAATGGTTAATGGTTAATTGATGGAAACGTTATTAATCATTAACCATTTATCATTAACCATTAACAATTGTTTTGGCTCACTAGTAAAACCCTGTGTTTGAGAAGACAGACCGAAGGTCTTGAATATGAATAACCCCCAGTGAAGCCCGATAGGGCGACTGGGGGTAAAGCACAACTCTCCCCCTTGCAACCCCGAAGGGGTTGAATTATCAAAAATAAACACTACCTGGAAAGAAGGATATGCTGCATTTACGTATGCTTTTAAAGATAAAGAAAGCATAATCAATTACATTAAAAATC
>JAISKM010000117.1 GCA_031261285.1 Candidatus Symbiothrix sp.
GGCGCACTCAAAATGATACTGACGGACAACGGTTATCTTGATTATGTGGAAAATAAGTATTACTTTTACGTCCGCGATCATTTAGGAAATAACAGAGTGGTGACGGATTTAAACTTACAAAGCGTACAGAGCACACAGTACTACCCCTTCGGCATGACGATGGATATTAGTCTGGGGCAAGCTAAACAGCCCTACAAGTTTGGCGGCAAGGAACTGGATGTGAGTTTTGGAGTGAATATGTCTGATTATTCTGCACGACACATTGATTTATCAAATCAACAAGTAAGAGTTTACGCTCCCGGTTGTGATAATTGTTACACAAATGTAAGAATGGCTTTTAACGAGGGAATTATGAACCATTTTAATGATAACAATGCTATATACAGAGATGGCTCATTGGGCGGAGTAAATGGGTACATACTCAGCAGTTTACTCATCAAGGAAAAATAGCTGATCAGAAACAAAAGAATTTGTCTAAGAATGATTATTCTGAAGATAAATCTCAATCATCTCACAGTATCCAAACGTTTTGGAATGATATAAAAAATTTGGCAGAAGGAACATATAAATACGAAAATGGGAAATGGGTAAGACAATAAAACAAAATAAAGATTTTATCATACTACTACTTTTTTGCATTGTTTACAACATAATAACAATTTGCTTAATTGTAGGAATGAATCATGCTCAAAGTGAGTCTTTGGAATACGTAATTATCTATTTTCCGATTTTTTGGTTCATTTCCGGATTAGTTTTTTTGTTGACGATCAAGTGTATGAAAATTTCAATAAATAATTGGATTAGATGGGTTATAGTATTTCTTTCAACTCCTTTTTCATTGCTGATTTTTGCTTATTTATACTATCTTGTGATGGGATAGTTTTATTTAACGAAAGCGAATGAAAATTTTAAAATTACGAAACAATAAAATCCCCATAACAATAAAGGGACATACAAGGGAATGATTGTTTTCATCCCGTAGGAAAATGATTTTCTACCGAGCGAAGCATCCCTAACGAATACAAAAACAAAATATATAAATTATAAACAGATGAACACAATAGCAAATGTATTGAGGGGATTGCGGAACAAGTCCGCAATGACAGGGTTTTTGCTACTGTTTGCGGCTTTGAGCATAGTAAGTATGAACGCACAAGTCAATCGACAAACTTTTTGACGAAAATTTTTGGAAATCCGTTTAGGGTAGCGCATTGTCAAAGTCAGGAGACTATGGTGCGGCGACCGGTGGCACAGGAGGTGACTTCAATATCTTAATAGACAATGTTCGCTTTGAACATAATTAAGGCAAAAATAGATTAGGTTATCAATTCCAAGGGGGAGAGAAGCAATTCTCTCCCTTTTATTCTTTGAGCACATAAAGCAATATGAAGACGCCAAACGTTGAAGACTTGATACACTGCTTGTTGTGAAACAAAATAATGCCCCCACAATTAGTTTTTTAACTTATGTCTGCCGGATGATTATGCGTTGCAGATAGCTTTTATGGGCAGTGGTTATCTTGAGAAAATAAAGAGCGGACGGATAAGAAGATATATCCAATTGCGCGAAATGATCGTTTGCCGGTTGCGCCTTCAATAAGCGCATTTGAACATCAAATAATTCCAATTTGTGCATTTGTTCTTTGGCGAAATGAACATAAATCAGTCCTTTTGCCGGATTGGGATACACTTCCGGTTGCTCCGAAAGCGAAGTATTGGTTTGACCCGTATCGCTTTTTTGAGACACAAATTTTGACAGCAAGCGAATATAAGCCATCTGATAAGCGCCCATGGGTTCTGTGATTTCCCATGAATTGAGGGGCCAACTCGTGTTAAAATCCTTATACATTTTGGCAGCCGGTTGATTGACAGGGATTGCCTCGGAGGTACATAGATTATTGTTGACGGACGAACCGCAACCACTCGGACAACATCCATCCCACGTGTAATTTTCATTCGGACCTCCGGCTAAATAACCCGGGGCAGGGGCGATGTGGTCATACCAGGTATGATAAATTTTGGTCAAACTTTTGGAAGCACCGTAATTATTCATGTTGGTAAGATAAACGAATCCCATGGGATTAACGCCGTGAATGTAATGGAGATAGTCTGCTGCCGCACCGGCATACATCGAATTTTTATCCGGCTCTAAAGAGTTGCCGGCAAGCAAATAAAAGGTTAATCCGTAATCCGATTTATATTGATTGGAGCCCCAATTATAGTCGCGGATATAAGAACGGTAGCCGTCTTTCCCTAATTTTCCGGCATAATCGTCCGGTTTATTAAACCCGGTTTTCAAAGCCGTTTTGACATTATTTTTGACGGTTTCCGAAACGCCGTCCATCGTAAGATAATACAGACACATCAACTGGTCGGCATTCCAATATTGTTGTACAAAATTTGACCAGGCAAAAAGCGGCAAAACTGTGTAGCCTGTTTCAAAAACAGCCAGATAGTGATTTTCTCCCGTCATTTCGTAGAGATACAAAGCCGCAGCCATACGAACGGACGCTCTTCTTGCAACATCTCCTTCATCTATTTCCTGGTCGCCCGCACCCAAGCCGGTTGAACCGTTGGCAGAGGTGTTGTTATGAAAAATCACATTGGGATGTTGTTCCGCCCAGTTCCATGCGTTCAATGCAGCCGTTTGGAGTTGGTTGGCATATTCGGTTAAACCAATCTGTTTGAATACTTTATATCCGATGGCGAATGCTTTTGCCGCCGATGTGGTGGACATGGTGCTTGCCGGTCCGTAAAGGCTTTGTCCCGTTGCCGCAGAGGGCGGCGAGGCACTGCTCAATCCGACAATGCTCAATACCGAACCGTCTGTTTCCTGCATTCTCAATAGCCAATCCATGCCCCATTTGGCTTCGTCCAATAAATCGGGAATCCCGTTTCCGGATTCGGGAATGTTGTAATCGTCCGTCCAAATATCCGGATTTTCGAGGTAAGAGAGCATCATGGCTTCAATGTAACTGCAAGCCCAATTCGTGTATTTATTGTAATCGCCTGCATCAAACCAGCCGCCGTGCAAATCGCGTTCGGTGCCGGCATCGCTTTTTTTAGTGTATAACCGGCAATTTTTGTCCTGAAGCGGCCCTACATGACTGGCGCCGTCTGCCCAGCCTTCACCGGCATAACGCGCCAATTTTTCGCAACCGGCCCGTTGGTAGAAAAACATGCGAACAGCGTGTTTCAGCACTTCATGATACACATTTTCTCCAATAAGAAAGGGATAGGATTTGACATGATGGGTGACATCGAGAATGTAATAGTTTCCCGGAACAGAGACCGAAGAGAAGTCAAACCACCAAATTTGGTCACCCGAATCCGTGTCCGTAAGCCCATTGTCATAAACAACCGGTGCACCCTGAAAAACCGGTTGATCGGTCGTTGCATCCACCACTTGATAAACCGGTCCGGGGGAGAAAGAGGTGGCAGTATCAAATCCCGTTTTTGGATTTTTAATAACAGCAGTTTTGGTTGCCTGAGGCAGATAGCCAAACTGGTCTATTAAAATAAACGGCGAAGTCGCTTGTCCCGCCAGTTCCAAAGAACTACCGAAAAACAACATCACCCATGCGATTCCTGATTTAATTTTCATACTGCAAAGATACAACTTTTGCGGAGAATAAACAAACTATTTTACGCAAAAATGCGGAGAAAAATATGATTTATCTCCGCAGATACCTGCTATATTTTTTGTTAGAGTTCAATTGTCCAATCGTCTGCAATTTTGAAAATATGCGTAATTTTGCAGTTGAATAAATCATATTAACCAAGATATACAATAGCATCAAACTAAGATAAAATAGTATCAGTTTGAATGAAAATATATTCATAAATTTGCACACATCATGAAACACAATAAATTAAGGAAAATGAAATACAAATCACTGTTAGTGCTGATACTGCCGTTTTTTTTCACTTGTGCCGATAGCAACGGTGAAACACCTGCTCCCCCAGTACCACCTGTCCCACCGGCCACACCTGTATACGATGCGCTCTGCGTTAAGAATCCTTCCACGCAGGCGGTTAATCTCTATAATTTTTTGAAAGAAAGTTACGGACAAAAAATCATTGCCGGAACCATGGCAAACGTCGATTGGAATACCAACGAAGCCGATTGGGTCTATAAACACACCGGAAAGTATCCGGCCTTAACCGGATTTGACTACATGCATATTTATGGCAATTTTGTGGATTACGGCAATACTACTGTTATGGAAAATTGGTGGAATAATAAGGGGATTGTGACCGCATGCTGGCATTGGAATGTGCCTCGCTCACAAGGAAATGCCAATTATGCGTTTTATACATCACCACATCTGGAAAATAATGTTGACACCGGCACCACTTTCGACATCTCAAAAGCGGTGCAAGAAGGTACTGCGGAAAATACGATTGTCAAAGCCGACTTGAAAAAAGTAGCCGATAAACTGTTACTATTGAAAAATAAAAATATTCCTGTGCTTTGGCGACCGTTGCACGAAGCAGCAGGTGGCTGGTTTTGGTGGGGTGCAAAAGGTCCTGAATCTTGCAAAGCCCTTTGGAAAATGATGTTCAACTATTTTCAAGAATGCGGGTTGAACAATCTCATTTGGATTTGGACAGCCGAACCGAAAGACATAGCCGGCGGACAAAACGCTTGGTATCCGGGCGACCAATATGTGGACATCATCGGCCGGGACATTTACAATCAAACTTCTGCAAGCCAACTCTATAATAATGAGTACAAAGTCTTGCAAACCCGCTATCCCAACAAACTCATCACGCTCAGCGAATGTGGCAACGTAGCCGGAATCACCGAGCAATGGAATGCAGGCGCAACTTGGTCGTGGTTTATGCCTTGGTACGATTACAATCGCACCAACAATCCAACCGGCAGCAATTTCAACAGTCAAGAGCATCAATACATGACAATTGCAGCGTGGAAAGCAGCATTCAACAATGAAAAAGTCATTTCGCGAGATAAAATGCCCTCATTAAAATAATATTATAGTTATGAAACACACAATGAATTACACACGAGTAGCTGCTATCGCTTTAGTGGTACTCTGCTTAGGTCTCTCCGCTTGCGACAAACCGAAAAATAATCCGCCGGCAGAGCCTGCAACATTCGTCGAACAACACGGACAATTAGCCGTCCAAGGAACTAATTTGGTCGATAAAAACGGCGAAATACTTGTTTTACGCGGCGTTAGTTTCGGCTGGCACGTCTGGTTCTCAAAATTTTACACTAAAGAGACGGTTGCTTGGTTAAATTCCGATTGGAAAGCCAACATCGTGCGTGCCGCTATCGGTGTAGAACCGGATAACGCATATTTACAAAATCCTGAATTAGCAAAAACCAGCCTGTATAATGTGGTGGATGGTGCTATCGAAAACGGTCAATATGTGATTATTGATTGGCACGCGCATTATATTCACACCGAAGAAGCCAAAGCATTTTTTACGCAAGTGGCAACGAAATACAAAGATGTTCCGAACGTGATTTATGAAATTTTCAACGAGCCGTGGGACGATATGCCTTGGGCAGACGTGAAAGCCTATTCGATTGAGGTGATTAAAACCATTCGTGCCATTGATGCGAAAAATATCATCCTCGTCGGCAATCCGCATTGGGATCAGGATGTAAATGTAGTGGCTGATGACCCCATTACAGGCTACGACAACCTGATGTACACCCTGCATTTTTATGCCGCCACTCACAAACAAGAATTGCGCGACAAAGGAAATTATGCATTATCCAAAGGATTACCTATCTTTGTATCGGAATGTGCCGGAATGGAAGCCACAGGCGATGGTCCCGTCAATATGACGGAATGGAACGCCTGGTTGAAATGGATGGCAGACCGCAACCTCTCTTGGGCTGCATGGTCACTCTCCAGCAAAACGGAAACCTGCTCCATGATTGTTGCCGACGACCAGCCGGGCGATACACCCGCTCCGTTGAGCAACTGGAAAGAAAGCGATCTAAAGGAATGGGGCAAAATAGTACGGGCAGAATTGAGAAGTTATGGGTTATAAATTAGGTTGAAATGAGGGTGTAGAAAAAATATAGAAATATGAAAATATAGAAATATGAAAAAAATAGGATTTTTAGGATTGTTATTAGCGGGCGTATTGTTGTTCGGATGTGCACAACGGAGTGAGGTCATTACTACTCCAATATCACAAACGTATTCCGATGCGTGGAAATTTCATGCGGGCGAGGGCGTGGACAGTTTGTGGATGAATCCCGGCTATGACGATGCGGCTTGGCAACCGGTTTCAGATTTGAAGTTGCTGAAAGATCAGAATGTGGCGTTGGCAAACGGCTTTGGCTGGTATCGCAAAACGGTTCAATTGTCTGACTCACTGCAAGCAAAATCGCTTGCACAGGGCGGTATTGTGCTGCATTTGGCAAAATTTGCTGCCGTTGACGAAGTTTACTTTAATGGACGGTTGGTTGGTAAAACGGGCCATTTTCCACCCAATTATACCGGCTATAACGATGGCGCACGCACTTATTTTGTGCCCGATTCGGTACTGGTGCCGGCAGGTGATAATGTGATTGCGATTAAGTTTTTCGACGGTTGGGCAGCCGGTGGATTTTTGGCTGCGGACACCGAAAAGCCGTTTACACTATCTTCTGCATCTACTAAAGACAAATTAACAATTTCGATTGCTGTTGCCGATTCGGACTACATCTTTTTGTCGCCCGAAAAAGTGGACGTCACTGTTAGTATCGAAAATAAAAATACGTGGGCGGTCGAAGGAAATTTGACGGTGAAATTGACCACCGACACACACGATTCAATTGCAGAAATCGCAACACCTGTCAAAATCAAACCCAACTCCACGTATTCCGACCATTTGAAAGCATGGGATACACTGACTTTTGCACCGGGATTTTACCGTTACGAGGTGTCTTTTGCATCAAACGACACAGTCGTGTATGGCGAAAAATCGCTTGTCATTGGCGTTGATCCTGAAAAAATCAGTTCGCCGGTTGATGCACAAGCAGATTTCAAAACATTCTGGGACACTAATTTAGCAGAGTTGGCGAAAGTTGCCCCTCACTACAAATTGACGTTGCAACCGGAATTATCCAAATTGGATTACAACATCTATTTGGTGGAAATGCGCTCGTTTGGCAACGAATTGATTCGCGGTTATTACGGTCAACCCAAACGGGAAGGCAAACATCCCATCATTGTGGAATACATGGGCTACGGATCGGGCGCTTATCCGCCTACGCAAACGTGGGACGGGTTTGCATACTTTATTTTGTCGATTCGCGGACAGGCGTTGAACTTGCCGTACAATCATTATAAACCCAATTGGATTACTTACGGTTTGGATAATAAAACTAATTATTACTACCGTGGAGCATTTTTGGACGTGATTCGCGCGTTGGATTTCGTGAGCAGTCGTCCGGAACTTGATGCCGATAGAATCGGCGTGCGCGGCGGCAGTCAAGGCGGTGCGTTGTCATTTGTGGCTGCCTCACTCGACAAACGGGTGAAAGCGGCTGCGCCCAATATTCCGTTTTTGTCCGATTATCGCGATTATTTCAAGATTGCGCCTTGGCCTAAAAGTGATTTTGACACGTATATGGATCAATTTTATCCGGATGGTCACGCCAAGCGATGGGAAAACATTTATACATTGCTGAGCTATTTCGACATCAAAAATTTGGCGCAATACATTACGTGTCCACTCATCATGGGTTTTGGCGTGCAGGATAATGTGTGCCCACCGCATATCAATTTCGCCGCTTACAATCAAGTAAAATCTGAAAAGCATTGGGTAGCAGGCGCAGAATACGGTCACAGCACCAGCGCCGCCTATTACGACGAAGTGATGCAATTTTTTAGAGATAAACTCAACGTAAAATAAATGTTAAAACAACATATTTTAATAGTGCTTATGGGCATTGCTCTTTTTTCTTGCTCGCACAAGAAAGCACCGGTGACGATTGAACCGGGGTTTGTGACACAAAACAACGGACAGTTTGAGATTGGCGGGCAACCGTATTATTTTATAGGAACCAATTTTTGGTACGGTGCGATGCTCGGCTCTGAAGGGCAAGGCGGTAATCGCGACCGCCTGCTGAAAGAGTTGGATGTTATGAAAGAAGCCGGTATTAATAATTTGCGCGTATTGGTAGGTGCTGACGGACCTGCGGGGCAAGCCGTGAAAGTGATGCCGACTTTGCAACAGGAGCCGGGCGTGTATAACGATACGATTTTTGACGGATTGGATTTTCTGTTGTCGGAAATGGGCAAACGCCGGATGTATGCCGTGCTCTATCTGAATAACAGTTGGGAATGGAGCGGGGGATACGGTCAATATCTGAATTGGGCAGGCAAAGGCGAAGTGCCGGAAGCAGGCGTGCAGGATTGGCCGGTGTTTGTGAACCATGTGGCGCAATATGCCGGTTGTGAGGAGTGCCATAAATTGTTTCTCGACCATGTCAAAAATGTGATTTCCCGCACCAATCGCTATACCGGCAAAAAATACGTTGACGATCCGGCGATTATGTCGTGGCAAGTGGGCAATGAGCCACGCGTGTTCAGCGATGAAGGCAAACCGGCTTTCATCCACTGGCTGAAAGAGGCGACGGCGTTGATTCGCTCGTTGGATCAAAACCATCTGATTTCGTTGGGAAACGAAGGCACGAAAGGCACAGAAGAAGATATGACTCTGTATGAAACCATACATCAAGATACAAATGTCGATTACCTGACCATCCATATCTGGCCCAAAAACTGGTCGTGGATTGACATTACTAAGTTGACAGAATCGGTAGATACGGCGATTGTGCTCACTAACGACTACATCCAATCACATTTGGCAATCGCCGAAAAATTGAACAAACCCCTTGTGATAGAAGAGTTTGGCTATCCCCGTGATAATCACAACTATACATTGGACGATCCAACTACCGCTCGCGATAAATTTTATTCGAATATTTTCCAACAAGTGGTACAATCGGCCCAAGAAAACGGACAACTTGCCGGCTGTAATTTCTGGACGTGGGGAGGCTTCGGACGTCCCACGCACGAATTTTGGCAACCGTGGGATGATTATGTCGGCGATCCCTCGCAAGAGGAACAAGGCTTAAATTCAGTTTTCGATACTGATGCGACCATAAAACGAATTAAACAATACAATAAACAGATATGAGCAATTTATTTCAACAACGCAAAGAATCAGTCATTGCTGAATACGAACAATTAGTTGCATTGAAAAATGAACCGGTCTTGCCCGGAAACGGCATCTACGAACGATACAAACATCCGGTAGTAACGGCTGCACACACGCCTGTATTCTGGCGTTACGATTTATCGCCCGAAACGAATCCGTATTTTATGGAGCGGTTTGGCATCAACTGCACGTTCAATTCGGGAGCCATCAAATGGCAGGGCAAATACATCCTTGTTGTGCGCGTGGAAGGTAACGACCGCAAATCGTTTTTTGCCATTGCAGAAAGTCCGAACGGCATCGACCATTTCCGCTTTTGGGATCATCCCATCACGCTGCCGGAAACGTCCGACCCCGACACCAATGTCTACGATATGCGCCTCACGCAGCACGCCGACGGTTGGATTTACGGCGTTTTTTGTTCCGAACGCAAAGACCCGAACGCGCCTGCAGGCGATTTGTCGGCAGCAACGGCGGCAGCAGGCATTGCTCGCACCAAAGATTTAATCAACTGGGAACGCTTGCCCGACTTGAAATCAAAAAGTCAACAGCGCAACGTGGTGTTGCATCCCGAATTTGTGAACGGTAACTATGCGTTTTATACGCGTCCACAAGACGGATTTATCGACACCGGTAGTGGTGGCGGCATCGGCTGGGGATTGGTGGACGATATCACGCATGCCGAAGTGAAAGACGAAAAAATCATCAATTTCCGTCACTATCATACCATCACGGAAGTGAAAAACGGCGAAGGTCCGCACCCAATCAAAACGTCGAAAGGCTGGTTGCATCTCGCACATGGCGTGCGCAACACGGCAGCAGGATTGCGGTATGTGCTGTATCTGTACATGACGGATTTACAAGATCCGGCAACATTGATTGCCGAGCCGGCAGGCCATTTCATTGCCCCCCAAGGAACGGGAATAGATGGTTCCGAACGCGTGGGCGATGTGTCCAACGTGGTATTTTCCAATGGCTGGATTGCTGACGACGACGGCAAAGTGTACATCTATTACGCGTCGAGCGACACACGGATGCACGTCGCCGTTTCAAGCATCGACCGCTTAGTGGATTATTGCTTCAACACCGCTCCCGATGGCTATCGTTCGGCGACTTCGATGCAGACATTGAATAAATTGATTAATAAAAATTTAAAATAAACACTCGTCATTGCGGGCTTGACCCGCAACCCCCTGAAACGAGAGAACTTCTTTGAGGAGGAGGGTCAAGCCCGCAATGACGGACTAATACACAACACCATCATGAACAACACAAATGTATCATTAAAAGAAAAAGTCGGCTACGGCTTTGGTGACATGGCATCGTCCATGTTTTGGAAGATTTTCGGGATGTATTCCTTGTTTTTCTATACCGATGTATTCGGAATCACGGCTGCGGCTGCCGGAACAATGTTTTTGGTGGCGCGCGTGTGGGATTCATTCTTTGACTTGTTTGTCGGAATTGCCGCCGACCGCACCAAATCCAAATGGGGCAGATACCGTCCGTATTTGCTTTGGTTTGCCATTCCATTTGCCGTCATGGGCGTGATTACGTTCTTTGTGCCCGATTTCGGCAGTACCGGCAAATTGGTGTACGCCTACATCACCTATTCGCTGATGATGATAGTCTATTCCATCATTAATGTGCCCTACGCATCGCTCTTGGGCGTGATGTCGTCCAATCCAACCGAACGCAACACCTTGTCGTCTTATCGTATGGCATTTGCATTTATCGGCAGTTTTATCACATTTATGTTGCTGCAACCGTTGGTTGACGGTTATGCAAAAGCGTTTGATGCCGGTCATGTGACGCAGGCAGCGGATAGTGTAAGCACCGCACCAATCGCGTGGACGTTGGGTGTAGCGACTATCGGTATTATTTGTGCCGTACTTTTCTTTTTGTGTTTCAGTTGGACGCGCGAACGGGTGCAACCGGTCAACGAAAACGAAGATACGTCTGTGAAGCAAGATTTGAAAAATCTGTTCCACAACGCTCCTTGGTGGATTTTGGTTGGAACAGGCTTAGCAGCCTTGCTGTTTAATGCCGTGCGCGATGGCGTGGCGATTTACTATTTCCGCGACTACGTGCAGGTGTCTTACCGCATGGCGTTCACCGGTTGGGACACGACCACCATTTATTTTTTGGTTGGTCAAGCGGCTAATTTAGTGGGTGTGATGTGTGCGCCGGCTATTTCTGCCAAATACGGCAAAAAGAAAACGTATATGATTGCCATGCTGATTGCAGCTGTTCTTAGCTCCATATTCTTTTTCATTCCCAATAAGTTAGAATGGATTTTGCTCCTGCAAATTTTGATTTCGCTTTGTGCGGGTTATGTGCTTCCGTTGCTGTGGAGCATGTTTGCCGACATTGTGGATGATCAGGAATTGAAAACCAATCGTCGCGCATCGGGCTTGATTTTCTCCTCTTCGTCGATGTCGCAAAAACTCGGCTGGGCATTGGGCGCCGCGCTCACCGGTTGGGTGTTGTTTTGGTTCAAATACAATCCGGAAGTGGCGCAACAAGCGTCAGAAACCCTGCTTGGCGAACGTTTGATGATTAGTTTATTTCCGGCAGTTTGCTGTTTAATCGCTTTCGCCGGCATGATGTTTTACCCGCTTTCGGACAAACGTGTGAAAGAAATTGCAGAAGAATTAGAAAAAAAGAGAAATAACTAACATGCAATAACTGTCATTGCGGGCTTGACCCGCAATCCCATGATAAAAATGATACATAATATGCAATACGGACATTTTGACGACACACACCGCGAATTTGTAATCACGAACCCGCGCACTCCTTTCCCTTGGATAAATTATTTGGGGACGGAAGATTTTTTTAGCCTGATTTCCAACACTGCGGGCGGCTATTCGTTTTGTAAGGATGCCAAATTCCGGCGGATTACGCGCTATCGTTACAATGGCGTACCAATGGATAATGGCGGCAAATATTTCTACATCAACGACAACGGCACGGTTTGGAATCCGGGCTGGAAACCCTGCAAGACGGAATTAGACAGTTACGACTGTCGTCACGGCATGAACTACACCCGCATCAAAGGGGCAAAAAACGGCATTGAAGCAGAAGTTTTGTATTTTGTTCCCCTAAAAACGCATGCGGAAGTGCAAAAAGTGTCGTTACGCAACACTACGGATAAAATCAAGAAAATCAAGCTGTTTTCGTTTGTCGAATGGTGTTTGTGGAACGCTGCATCCGACATGGAAAATTTTCAGCGCAATTTATCCACCGGCGAGGTCGAAATAGAAATGAACTATCGTGCCTCCGTCATTTATCACAAAACGGAATACAAAGAACGGCGCAATCATTACGCCTATTATGCCGTAAACGGGCCGGTAACCGGTTTTGAAACCGACCGTGAAACATTCTTAGGTCTGTATAATGGGTTTGATGAACCGCAAGCCGTGCTCAATGGTGCTACGCAAGACAGTATCGCGCATGGTTGGTCGCCGGTTGCTTCGCATTATATTGAAGTGGAATTGCAGCCGAATGAACAAAAAGAGTTTGTGTTCGTGCTGGGATATGTGGAGAATGAGGAGGATGAAAAGGGGAGGCTTGAGCTTAACAAAACCAAAGCCCACGCCACCATTGCTCACTTCGATACGGTTGCGAAAGTGGACAAAGCATTTGCCGAACTGCAAGCCTATTGGGATACGCTATTGAACAAATACGTCCTTCATTCGGGCGATGAAAGGCTCGACCGCATGGTTAATATCTGGAATCAATATCAATGTATGATTACGTTCTGTTTCTCCCGCTCGGCTTCCTTCTTTGAAAGCGGCATTGGTCGCGGCATGGGGTTCCGCGATTCCAACCAGGATTTGGTAGGCTTTTTGCACCAGATTCCCGAACGTGCCCGCGAACGCATCATAGACATTGCTTCCACGCAATTCCCCGATGGCGGTTGCTACCACCAATATCAACCCCTGACAAAAAAGGGAAACAACGAAATCGGGCAGGGCTTCAACGACGACCCGATGTGGCTGATTTTCGGAACGGTACATTATATCAAAGAAACAGGCGATTTCGGTATTTTGGATGCCCCGGTGCCGTTTGACAACCGGCAGGGAACGGAAACACCGCTGTTCTATCACTTGACGGTTTCATTCGATCATGTCATCAATAATTTAGGACCGCATGGATTGCCGTTGATTGGTCGCGCCGACTGGAACGATTGTCTGAACTTGAATTGCTTCTCCAACAATCCGGACGAAAGTTTCCAAACGACCGAAAATAAGACCGAAGGCTCCAAAGCCGAAAGTCTGATGATTGCCGGTCTGTTCATCATGTACGGACAAGAATATGTGAATTTATGCCGGCGTATCGGAAAAACCGAAGAAGCCGGTCGTGCGCAACAAGAAGTCGATAAAATGACGGACGCTGTGAAAAAACACGGTTGGGACGGCGAATGGTTCCTGCGCGCTTACGATTTCTACGGCAATAAAATCGGTTCCAACGAAAACGAAGAAGGCAAAATTTTTATCGAATCCAACGGCTGGTGCACCATGGCAGGCATCGGCTTGGACGAAGGTTTAGTCAGCAAAGCCTTGGACGCCGTCAAAGAACGCCTCGACAGCGAACACGGCATTGTCCTCAACAATCCCGCTTTTACAAAATACTACATCGAATACGGCGAAATCTCCACTTATCCGGCAGGATACAAAGAAAATGCCGGTATTTTCTGTCACAACAATCCGTGGATAATGATTGGCGAAACGGTGCAAGGTCGCGGCGACCGTGCGTGGGAGTATTACAAAAAAATCTGCCCCAGCTATCTGGAAGACCAACAATTGCACAAAGTAGAGCCTTACGTCTATTCGCAAATGATTGCCGGGAAAGATGCCTTTCTCCCGGGTGAAGCCAAAAACTCGTGGCTAACAGGCACCGCAGCATGGAATTATTTTGCGATTACACAATACATTCTCGGCATTCGCACCGGGTATGATGGGTTGATTATCGATCCCTGTATTCCTGCTGATTGGAAGCAATTCGCAGTTACTCGAAAATTCAGAGATGCGACCTACAACATCACTGTCAACAATCCGAATGGAAGGATGAAAGGTGTTTCTCAATTGACTCTTGACGGCCAAGTGGTTGACGGCAATCAAATTCCAATCATGCCGGCCGGGAAAGTATATCAAGTAGAAGTAACTATGTGATCATGAAAAACGAACTAAAAAACGAACTGACAGGCAACATCCTGCCTTTTTGGATGAATAACATGCAGGATAATGAACACGGTGGCTTCTACGGAGAAATCGACGGCAACAATGTGTTGCATCCGCAAGCCAACAAGGGGGCGGTTTTGAACGCACGTATCTTGTGGACTTTTTCGGCGGCTTACCGGCTGTTTCAACAACCGGAATATTTGGCAATCGCCGAACGGGCATTTCAATACATCCAAGATTATTTTATCGACAAAACGTACGGAGGCGTTTATTGGGAATTGGATTACAAAGGGCAGCCGGTCAATACGAAAAAACAGACCTATGCGCAAGGGTTTGCTTTGTACGGTTTTTCGGAATTTTATCGCGCTACCGGCAATGAACAAGCGTTGGAACTGGCAAAAGATTTTTTCTTTTTATTGGAAACATGCCACGATGACGAATTAGGAGGCTACCTCGAAGCATACACCCAAGATTGGAAACCAATCGAGGACGTGCGATTGAGCGATAAAGACGCCAACGAAAAGAAGACCATGAACACGCATCTGCACGTGTTGGAACCCTATACCAACTTGTACCGGATCTGGAAAGATGAGCGTGTGGAAAAAGCTCAACTCCGGTTAATTTCTATTTTTACCGAACAGATTTTGGATAAGCAAACCCACCATCTGAATTTATTTTTTGATGAACACTGGGCATTGAAATCATCCGCCGTATCCTACGGACACGACATTGAAGCCGCGTGGTTGCTGTATGAAGCTGCCGAAGTATTAGGTGATGAACGGTTGCTCAATAACATAAAAACCATATCTTTGCAAATCGCCGATGCTGCTGCCGAAGGGTTACAGCCCGATGGCAGCATGATATACGAATTTTCTCCCCTCTCTTTCAGAAGAGGGGCTGAGGGTGAGAAAGATGCTGACCGCCATTGGTGGGTGCAGGCTGAAACGGTTGTAGGCTATATGTACGCATATAAAATTTCGGGAGATGCAGCTTACAAAGAAAAATCCGAGCGGGCTTGGCGCTACATCCAAGATAAAATCGTTGATAAAGAAAACGGTGAATGGTTTTGGAGTCGAAAAGCCGCCGGTAGCATCAATCATGTCGATGATAAAGCCGGATTCTGGAAATGCCCCTATCACAACAGCCGGATGTGTATGGAGTTAATTACGAATTAAAATTACGAAATAAACACCTCATGAGAAAAAGATTAGTTATGGTGGCTATCACAGCACTGTTTGCTATCGGCACACACGCCCAAAAACAAACGGCGGCACACTTCGTGTCGCAAATGACATTAGCTGAAAAAATCGGACAAATGTCGCAAATTAGCATTGATCAATTGCTGGATGGGAAAGATACGCCTCCAATCAGCACTTTGCAAATCAATCCGGCCAAACTGCGTGAAGCCATTGTGGACTATCATCTGGGGTCGGTGCTCAATGCACCGGGCACTCGTGCGCGTACACCCGAATGGTGGACAAATGTTATTGCAGAGATGCAAAAAGCCGCCAACGAAGACCGGTTGAAAATTCCAATCATCTACGGATTAGACCAGATACATGGGGCGAGTTATACCGCCGGTGCGACGCTGTTTCCACAGGAAATCAATTTGGCGGCATCGTGGAATCCTGCTCACGCCCGCAAAATGGGTGAAATCACAGCCTACGAAACACGTGCAAGCAATGTGCCTTGGACGTTTTCGCCGGTGATGGATTTGGGCATCGACCCACGTTGGAGCCGTCAATGGGAAGCGTTTGGCGAAGACCCTTATGTGGCGTCTGTGTTCGTTCGCGAAGAAATCAAAGGCCTTGAGGGCGAGGATAATAACATAGGAGCTTCCAATAAAATTGCTGCCTGCATGAAGCATTGTTTGGGCTACGGTGCACCCATTAGCGGCAAAGACCGTACTCCGGCTTACATCCCTAGCCAAGTGTTGCGCGAATATCACGTGCCCGCTTTTCAATCGGCAATTGACGCCGGAGCACACACCATCATGATTAATTCTGCCATTATCAACAACGTGCCGGTGCACGCCAGCTACGATTTGCTGACCACACTGCTGCGCGAAGAAATGGGTTTCAGAGGCATGATTGTGACCGATTGGGAAGATATTAACAAATTGCAGAACCGCGACCGCATGGTGCCAACCATCAAAGAAGCCATCAAGGCAAGTATCAATGCGGGCGTTGATATGTCGATGATTCCCTACGATTACAAACAATTTATCACCTTGTTGACCGAATTGGTGAACGAAGGCGAAGTGCCGGTGTCACGCATTGATGATGCTGTGACGCGGATTATTCAACTGAAATTGGACTTGAATTTATTTGACGTGCCGAATACTTACGCGAAAGATTATCCGAAATTTAACGCTAAGGAATTTCAACAAGCGTCTTATGAGGCTGCTATTGACGGTATCACGTTGCTGAAAAACAAGGATGGAATGTTACCTTTGCAAACAGGAGCGAAAATCTTCGTGACCGGACCCAATGCCGTGAGCAAACGTGCATTAAATGGCGGTTGGACGTTCTCGTGGCAAGGCGAAAAAGTCGATGAGTTTGGTGCGACATACCTTACGCTCTTGGATGCTATCCAACAAAAATACGGCAAAGCAAACGTGAATTATGTTCCTGGCGTCAGCTATGACAATGACAAAAAATATTACGACGAACATAAAGACTGTTTCGATGAAGCGATTGCTGCTGCGAAACAAGCAGACTATGTGATCCTGTGCCTGGGCGAAAATTCGTATTGCGAAAAACCGGGTGATTTGGACGACCTCTATCTCAGCGATTTACAAACGGAATTGGCGAAGGGAGTGTTGGCGGAAGCTACAAAAGCAGGCAAGAAAGTCATTCTCGTGTTGAGCGAAGGACGTCCGCGATTGATTTCCAAATTCTCCAATCAGGTGGATGCGATTGTGCAAACCTATCTGCCCGGACCTTATGGTGCCGATGCGTTGGCGGATATTCTGGCGGGCGATGTCAACCCCTCAGGCAAACTACCTTACACCTACCCGGCGTTTCCTAATTCATTGATTCCGTATTATCACAAATACGCCGAAGAACAGGAAAACAACGATGTGGCGTACAATTATGAGGGCGATTACAATTTTGAATATCCGTTTGGACACGGTTTGAGCTATACGACGTTTGCCTATTCCAATTCGAAAATCAACGCAGCAACTGCACCGTTAGGCTCTAACAATGAAATTGTGATTTCTGTCGATGTCACCAACACAGGCAAGGTGACCGGCAAAGAAGTGGTGCAACTCTATTCTGCCGATTTGTATGCCTCACTCATTCCGGATGTGAAGCGCCTCCGCCGCTTTGAAAAAGTAGAATTGAAATCCGGCGAAACAAAAACGGTCACCTTCAAACTGACGCAAACTGATTTATCGTTCATCAATCTGCAAAACAAACGCATCGTGGAAGCCGGTGATTTTGAATTTCAACTGGGAGCCTCCTCTGCCGACATCAAAGCAAAACTGCCGTTTACGGTAAAATAATCAGGAACGCTTTAGTATTTGCCCTTGAGTAACTCTTTGGCATTTTCGATGGCGGCGTCCGTGAGTTCGGAGCCACTTAGCATCTGTGCGATTTCTTGGATGCGTTCGTCCGGCGAGAGGCGACGGATGTTCGTTTCTGTCGTTTCTTTTTCGTCGTCTTTGTACACAAAATAGTGCGTGTTGCCCTGTGCGGCAATCTGTGGGAGGTGCGTAATTGTGATGACTTGCATCACAGTGCCCATTCCGTGCATGATTTGTCCCATCTTGTCTGCTACTTCTCCCGAAATACCGGTGTCGATTTCGTCAAAAATAATGGTTGGCAAAGCGGTTGCGCCGGCAATTAATGCCTTGACACCCAGCATCAAACGGGAAATTTCGCCGCCGGAAGCCGTTTGAGCTACGGGTTTGAGTGCGACGTTTTTATTGGCAGAAAACATGAAGCAAATCGCATCGCCACCGGTTGTATCGGGAAACTCCTTTTTGTCGATTTGGCAAGCAAACTGCATGTAGGGCATTCCCAGTACGCTGACTTTCTCGACGAGCTGTTTTTCTAAATAGGTAGCAGCCTTTTTTCGCGTTTCGGACAATTCGCCGGCAAGTTCCAACACTGTTTTCCGGGCGGCATCCAATTCTTGCTGCAACTTGATGAGCACGTCGTCGTAATTTTCGATTTCTGCCAGCTGTGCAGCGATTTCGTCGCGGCGTTCAATCAATGCTTCCACCGATTGTAGTTTATGTTTTTGCTGCAACGAATAGAATAAATCCAAGCGATCATTCACTAATTGCAGGCGTTCGGGATCGTGTTCTAACTTCTCTTGCCGGTTACTGAGGTCTAATTGTAAATCCTTCAAATCGAGGTAAGCCGTTTGCAACCGTTCGGCAAATGCTTGTGCCGGCGGATAAATTTTTTCCAACGATTGCGAAATGCTGAGAGCCTCTTTGAGTGCAATCACCACGCCGTGGTTATCGTCGGAAAGGCGATTGTCGATAGCAAACAAGCCGGTTTTTATTTCTTCGACGTGCGACAGCGTTTCTTGTTCGCGCTCCAATTCGGCTTGTTCGCCGGGTTTCAACTGTGCGTCAACGAGTTGCTGATACTGAAACCGCAAATAATCCTGTTCGTCCGTATTCGTTTTCGCTTTTTCCTGCAATTCCTGCAACTGTTTGCGAATCGCAACGAAATTTTTGTACTCCTTAGTATAGTGTGTGTATAATGGGGCGTTGTTTGCCAGCACGTCCAGCACTTGCAACTGAAAGCGATTGTCGCTCAACAACAAATTTTCGTGCTGCGAATGGATGTCGATAAGCGAGGCACCGAGTGTTTTCAGGTCGCCTAAGCCCACCGGACTGTCGTTGATGAAGGCGCGTGACTTGCCGGAAGTCCATAGTTCCCGCCGAAGAATGCAGTTGTGCGGGTCGTAGTCCAATTCCCGCTCAGTAAAAAAAGAGTGCAGTTCGTTGTAGGACGCGATGTCGAACACAGCTTCGATGGTGCATTTTTCTGCCCCCTGTTTGATGGATTTGGCATCGGCACGTTGACCCAAAATCAGCGACAGCGCCCCAATAATAATCGATTTTCCGGCACCCGTTTCGCCGGTAATGACGGAAAGCCCATTGGTGAAATCCATGTCCAACCTGGATATCAAGGCATAATTCTGTATAAATAAACTTTTGAGCATCGTTAAAATTTTGACAAAATTAGCAAAAAAATTCCAAATAGACAAGCGTATTTTGAAAAACTAAAACTTTTTTACCCATTTGTTTGTTTATATGATATAGATTGTGTATCTTTACAATCTCATTGTAATAGTTTGTAATAATAAATTTAATCATGAAAAAAATAATATTTATTACTCTTTTCTTTCTATTTGCAAATTATAATGTATATTCGCAAGATGTGTTTCCGTTGGAGAATGCTAAATGGAAAGAGTTGTTACACTTGGACTCTGATAGCGATGATCCACTTCCCCCAGATAAATATATTAGTTATTCATTACAAGGGGATACTATCATTGATGTTGTTAAACGGAGTAAACTTTATTATTCACCTGATATTGAGTATGACGATTCTGTATTAATCGGATTTATTCATATAGATGCCGAAAAAGTATTTTTTAGGGCGAACACAGAAATTGAATTATCTGAGTATAACTTGATGTTAAAAGATAAAACTCCAAATAAAGATTTGCTTTTATATGATTTTTCATTGGATGAGAAGGATTTGTTATCGTACAAATATTCAGGTTTTGGTGGTACATATACGTTGTCGGAAATTGATTTGGTCAGTTTAGGAGAAAAAGAACGAAGACAATTTGTTTTTTCATTGGATAGGCAACCTGCTGTAAAAATTTATTGGATTGAAGGACTGGGGAGTACACACAGTTTGTTTGATCCTATTATCAAAATACCCACTGAAGGATGGCGCAGCAGTTTGATTTGTTTTTCTCAAAATGATGAAGTGCTCTGGTTAAGTCCGAATTGGATAGATTGCCATACATCAAAACTCCCACAATGGAACGGCTTCGATAAAATAGAAGGATTCGAGGGGGGTAGCATCTATTATGTTGCCGAAAGTCGATTAATTGTTTCGTCATTACCGATGCAACAAATACAAATTTATAATCTGAATGGCATATTGTTGCAAAATATACCACTCAATGGCGAATTACACTATTCTTTGAGCAACCATTCTCTCATATCCGGTATTTATACGGCAACAATCAGATTACAAACAGGTGTTGTTAAAACAGAAAAAATAATTGTAAAATAAATCTAAATGAAACTTAAAAGTTTTTTTATAATAATTATAGCTGTTTTGTTTTCATTCAATTTATTTTCACAGACAAATGAATGTGGAACAATGCTTCCTGCTAATACATCAGCATTTTTGATAAATTTTAGAACAGTAGATGCTAATGGGGATGCGTATCACCCAGACACACATAATTACATGTCATATTCACGCAAAGCGTGTCGCAATCATTTCAGCGATGAACAGTTGTCTTCTATTTATGTGTGGTCGGGTTATAGTAGCCGACTCCCTTTTATAAAAACAACGACACTAAAAGATGAAACAATTACAACTAATACAACAATTAATAACGACGTTGTAATAATTGATAATGTAACAATTGATGACAATGCAAAGTTAGTTATTGACCATTGTTATGAAACGATTATAAAAAAAGATTTTGAGGTTAAATTAGGCTCTCAATTGGAAATAAAATAAAAAATATGAAACACATAATTTTAAAATCCGGCATTTTAAAATCCGGCACGATACGCCGCTTGTTTTTAATTGCTCTTTTTGCGATAGTTGCACCGTTAGTAACGAATGCTGCTGTGAATATAATCGGCGATTATACCGGTGCTGTGACCGTAAACACAGTTGGAAACTTGGTGCACAGCATCACATTGAGTGATGCTCCCAATACACCCGAAATTCTGATTGGACGCAAAACCGATGAAACAATTATCCTGAATATAACTGCAGATGGCATGCTTGCATTTCGTGATGCCGATGCTAACGGTTATATTCCGATCGGCAGTTATTCCGAATTTCAACTGATAAATGCCGTTGCCGGAGCCAATGGCGCGGATAGAAAATACAAACAGGAAGCTGACCTTGATTTGATGTCAGAGGAATGGATGCCGATAGGTACCGGTAAAGTCTCTCCTGTTGGTGGTGGTTATGTCACCAGCAATAGTAACTTTTTTGGAGAGTTCGACGGTAGCACTTACACGATTGCCAACCTGTCTGTAACAGGAAGTAATAGATATGTTGGTCTGTTTGGATATGTAGGTCCTGAAGGGCGGGTTAGCAATGTTCATATCATTTCCGGCAATGTGTCAGGAGAATACTATGTCGGTGGCGTGTGCGGAGTTAGTTTTAATGGCACAATTACCGCTTGCTACAATACAGCTACGATACATGGAGATGAGTATGTAAGTGGTGTGTGTGGATTTAATGGTCAATTTAATCCCGGAGGTAATGTTGTAGATCTTGGCGGTATTATTACCGCTTGCTATAATACGGGAGCGATCAATGGAGGATATTATGTTAGCGGCATTTGTGGATATAGTGCTTATGGTACTATTATTAATGCCAGTTACAATATTGGTGCTGTCAAAGGAAATTACCACCATATCGGCGGTGTGTGTGGTCATAATTACGGATCTATGACCGCCTGCTACAATATGGGAACGATCGAGGGGGATGATGCTATTGGTGGTGTGTGCGGGTTTAATGGTTTCAACGGTGATATTACCGCCTGTTACAATACAGGTGTGATAAATGGTGGTAGGTATGTGGGTGGCGTGTGCGGATTTAGTGATATTGGTGCTTCTATTACTGCCTGCTATTGGAAGTCCGGCACGGCAAGTCAAGGTGTTGCAAATGGAACAACTACAACATTTGTATTCAGTAATAGTGCTTGGCCCTCTACGGATGATAATGCTGAATGGGGTGTAGGTAATAGTGATGGTACCAGTGGCAACTATTGGAAAACGCTCGGCACTTGGAACGACAACAATTCAGTGTATCCTCAGTTGTGGTTTGAATCAACCGATCCCGGACCAACTGCTGTAAAAGATATATTTGAAGTGCAGGTAAAAGCCTTGCATGCATATCCTAATCCGATCTCCAGAGGTAGCAACATCACAGTAGAATCCGACGCAGCCGAAGAATCCACATTGAAAATATATAACATCTCCGGCGGTAGCCTTGTGAAAGAGCAACGGATAGTAGGACGCAACACAACTCTACAATTAGACGTCCCAGCCGGCAACTACATCCTGACACTCAACAACGAAGTCACAAAAATCGTAGTGAAATAACCAATTCCTCCCGCTCTATTTAAACATAAAACGAAAATAATTTTTTGCTTCTATAATAATACACAAATAATTAACCATTAACCATTGACCATTAACAATTATTTTGTACCTTTCCTCGCAAGAGTATTGCTCGTAGCGTCATTGCGAGAAGTTCGAAATAATCCGGAATCATTGAAGTCCTATTCTGACTATGTCTTATTTCTTCACAAATTTCAATGTTTGAGTGCCAACACGCACAAGATAAACTCCATTCGGTAAATTGCTTACGTTGATGGTCGCAGTGTTTGTTGTCAGTACCGTTTTTCCATTTAAATTAATTAGGCGTACCGTTTCACCTGTTTGGATGCCGCTAATTGTTATGTAATTAGTAGCAGGGTTCGGGGAAACGAATAGCGATGAAACAATAATATTGTCAATGCCCGTCTTTATTTCTTCCCATTTTGCATAAAGCGTTATATCGGTTACTACCGTGTTGGTAAAGTTCCACTCGTTGGCAAACGTTTCGTTATCCTCAAACCAGCCCTCAAAGGTGTAGCCTGTACGGGTAGGATCTTCGGGTTGTGTGGCAGTGTCGTTGAAGTTTACTGTTTGCGGACTAACATCGCTGCCGCCATTGCTATCGAAAGTAACAACGGAACTTAGAGGCGGCAGTTCGGGGGTTTCGGGCGTATTCCATACGCTGAGCGTGTAAATGCCTGTTTGCTTCCGATAGGTGGTGGCAACAATATAGTAAGTTCCGGCTTCTTCAATCTCATATTCAATATAAGCATCACCGTTTCCACCACTGTAATCAAAAGCCATCCGTTCGTAGGTGGTGCCATTGAATTCATAGAGATAAAGATAAGGCTCAATACCCTCCTCTGTTGATCTATTGACAAGGGATATTTTAATGGTATCCTCCGGCAGGTCAATTTTATAGGCAGCAGCATAACGCGGGTCAGCACCGGAAGGAGAATTGAATCCAAGGTTCAAATTGATACCAACCAAGGGCGAATCTTCGGTGAAGACTCCATTTGTCCTAAATGACAAAGGCTCTCTATAGGGGATTGCGTCTGCCTGTGCAAGCAAGGCGGGTAGTGCTATCATATCAGTCACCTCAATGGTGTATGAAACTTCTTGACCATCAAAAGAGGCGAGGGGTAGCAAGCGCAGAGTACCCGTTTCGGTAGCTTCGTGGGCAAGGGTAACACTCACTTTGTTTCCACTAAAACTACTACTATAGCTCACAAGATCGCCGTTCCAGTTACCGGCATCGCCATTGAGGTTCCCTCCGTTGAGCAAGTAGAGGTAGGCTGTTCCTATACGCTCTCCGGATAGCGTGTAAACAATGCGATAACGGTTGCCCTCAATGGTATTGAAACTGTAGCCTGTACCTCTTAGATTCCGTTCGGGGGTGAGTACCATTGTGCTGAGTGGCTCAAAGCTACCTGTGGCTGTAGTTCTGAATGTGATCGGGGAATATTCCAAATCGGTGTACGCGACCATAGGTACAATGCCAATACTAAAGATTGCTCTGAAATCACCCTCGTCATTGCCGGAATAGCTATTACCGTTCAGAACAATGTAATAGGTGTCCGCATCAAGATTTATTTCAGCTGCATCGCCACTGGAAAGATCACGCAACATCTCGAGATTTTTATTGTGATTGAGCAAAGTAAAACTTAACCGACCATTAGCGCTAAAATTATTGGCAACAAACCTAAGCCTCGTGCGTTCGGTCAGGGTAAACTGCCAAACAACGCTTCGCTTGCCGTTAATCACCTGCTTACCCAAGCTAAATACCAAGTTTTCGCTGTGGGGAAAGGTAATCACACTATCTACCACGAATGCCGGGTGTGTGATGATTACCTGCGCCGTGTTTGTGACATCAGCAGCAAAGTAGTAGCCGTGTGGTAAGTCGTTCTCGTCAGGGTCATAAACATAATTATTCGCACCGTTTTCAGTCCAATTACTGCTGTGAAACTCCAAAATTCCACCACTCTCTTTGGTTCCGGTAAGTGTTATTTGGTTATAAAGAGCATCCACTACATTTGCGCCGATAGGCACCTCAATGGACGGCTCGCTCGCCGATACTGCAACAATGGCCACAGGTTTTAGCACAGTAAGGCTGTAGTCTGTATTGGAAGAAGAATTGGAATAAGTAGCCGCAACAAGGGTGTAGGTTCCGGCTTCGGTGAGGGAATAGTTGAAATTTGAGACATTAGTGTTGTAGAACTCCTCACCATCTTTATAGATTTTAAGGTAAAACACACTTGTAGTGCTTTGCAAATTCAAATCCACACGACCTCCTTCAGGCACTGTTGCCTTGTAGGCTACGGCGTAACGGCCATCGCCATTGTTAAACGGATACACGCCATCAGAAACGATCTTCGCGTTGGGGTCGCTTTCGTTTAACACACCACTTGCGTTAAACGGCACAGAGGCTAAGTTGTCGTAGTCAATGGTGATAACGTCGGTCACCAACTCGGCAAGGGTATAAACGGTGGTAGTGGTAAGATTGAAATCAAACAACCGGTTAGAGCCATTTAGTTCGGATATCAACAGATAATAGTTTCCGGCAGGAAGTGAATGCGTCGGGCTTGGTTCTTCGAAAGAACTCACCCAACGTTCGCTGTTTATTTTGCTTCTGTTGGCGTCGAACAATTCGTAATTGAGAACTGTGAAATCGCTGTCGGTAGCATTTACCGAGATATTCACTTTAGCCTTTCTTGTGAGCGAAAATTCAAACACATACGTGCGCTTATCATCAATTTTGGGGAGATCGATAAATTTGTGAGTTTCGTGGTAGGGAAGCACGATGGGGATGCCGGAGGGATAATTAAGAGCAACGTTCGCCACCACGCCGGAGGTAAATTCGTAACTTTCGGGAGCCGATGTGGGTGTATAGGTGGCAGTGTCGCCGTTAATACTCCAGTTGTTTGGTTTGTTTACAACACTAACCGGACCTTTGATCGTAGTTCCTTCGAGAGTAAGAGTACTCAATTTATTTCGGATTTCCTCTGTGCTTGCGCCAAAATTCACCGCGATGCTTGGCTGGCTGGGTGTAATGGCAGTGATGACTGTGGGAGGAATTGGACGACCAATGAGAAGGCTGTAACTATTATCGATTTGGCTATCTTCGGAGGCAATAACAATAACATAAGTGCCGGTGTGTGGAGCCACAATGTCAAAACTTGCCCTGCCGTATCGCGCCATCACTACATCGTAGTTTGTCCCGTTTTGCCAATAAATGTACGGGGAAGAAAGATTGCTCATCTGAATGTCTTTGAATTTCAGACTATCGCCGGCGGTCAGTTCCACTGTCCAAGCAGCAGCATAATGACCATTGTAAAACTGCTGGTAGCTATAGTCTTGCACCATTAATGCCGCCTCACCCGTGCCAAAAGTTCCGGCTTTCGTGATTTCGCCATCCAGAAGCGTAGCGTAGTCAATGGCGGCGGCACCTGCAATCAAGTCAGACAGCGGTCTTGTCTCTGTTATCTGAATAGTGTATGAAACTTCTTGCCCTTCAAAAGAAGCGAGGGGAAGCAAGCGAAGAATACCCGTTTCGGTGGCTTTATAACTAAGGATAACAGTTACTTCGTTGTAGCCGGATTTAGCATTATAGTTCATACGGTCGTCATTCCATGCATCGGCAGTACCGGTGAGGTTTTCCTTGAGCAAAAAAATTGCAGCATGAATGTAATTCGTTCCGGTAAACTTGCAAACAAATTCGTAATTGGTGCCCGCAGTGGCATTGAAGCTGTAGCCTATGCCTTTTTGATTGAAACTGGGGTTGAGTACCACTGGGATGAGCTGACCTAAACTGCCCGTGACGGGAGTTCCGATTGTGATCGGAGTATAGTCCAAATCGGTGTACACCACCGTAGACACACTGTCAATGCTAAAGGCTGCACTGAAATCACCCTCATAGCCGTAGTCGTCCAACACAAGGAAGTAAGTGCCTGTATCCAGATTCTTATAGTAATCATCGCTTAAACGTATTGAAGCACACAGGTTTTTATTGTGGTCAAGCAAGACAAAGCCCAAGCTCCCATAATCGCTAAAGTTTTTTGCTGCGAACTTGAGCGACGTGCGTTCGGTAAGGGTAAATTGCAACACAACGCTCCGCTTGCCGTTGATGATTTGTGCAGAGCCATCAAATAGTTGTGTTTGGCTGTAGGGCAGGGTAATGACATCATCCACCGTCAATGCCGGGTGCGTGACTGTTACGTGAGCCGTGTTCGTCGCAGTATCGGTAAAGTAGCAACCGTCTGGGAGGTCATTATTATTGAAATCATAAACATAATTATGCGTACTATTTTCACTCCAATTATAGCTGTGAAACTCCACCGTTCTACCGCTCTCTTTGGTTCCGGTCAACGTGACTTGATTATAAAGAGCTTCTACAACGCTCTCGTCAATGGGCACCTCAATGGACGATTCACTCGCCGTCACCGCAACAATAGGCACGAGCTTTATCACAGTAAGTCCGTATGTCATAGTAGGGGAACTGTTAGAAGGAGCTACCACCAGCGTGTAGGTTCCGGCTTCGGCGAGGTTATAACTCTGACCGGGACCATCAATGTGAAGGTTTCCGTCTTTATATATTTGGAAGACAGATGAAAGGTCAAACGTACCGTCAACGAATGAATAGGCATACGCAGATACCATTATAGAGTTTCCTTCGGGCACCGTTACCTTGTAAGCTACGGCGTAGCGACCATCACCGTTGTTAAACGGAGCCTGGCTCGCATCATAAACAAGCTTTGCGTCGGGGTTGTCTTCGCCTAATACACCGCCGGCGACAAACGGCTCAGAGTCCAAATCGGCATAGTCAATGGCAGTGGCACCGGCAATCAATTCGGCAAGGGATATAGATTGCG
>JAISKM010000143.1 GCA_031261285.1 Candidatus Symbiothrix sp.
GCATCTGTGGACAGACTATCGCAACTGCACAAGTGGCGATTGGTGGCGACGGTACGGTTACCGCAGGCGCTGCGTTGGATTTGTCTAAGGCTAATGGTGGTTTGCTGTTGCCACAAGTAGCATCAAACCCCACTTCGGGCGATTTGCTTAAAAGAGGTATGATGATTTACAACACCACTACCAAAAACACGTATACCTACGATGGTGCAGCGTGGGTGGGGAGTGAAATTACAATCAATGGCGGAGGCACCGAAGGTAGTGGCCCAGCACCCGTAAATCCGGTATTACCCGGCTCGTGCACCGATTACAATGAAAACAGTTGGCGGGTTGGTAATGTTTGTATCTACCCTACAGAGGTGACGTCAGTCTATGCTGGTACGACCGGTGGGTGCGAAATCGGGTGGAATGTTATTTCATTGAACGAGCTTGTGGATGTAATTGCCAATCAGGATTACCCGACTTACCCAATGCCCCCTCTATATAATCGCGTCCTCGATGACGTCCCTAAAGCTGCAGGTGATTCGGCAATTTACTGGCTGCGGGACTTATATCCGATGTTCGCTGCTGATAATACTATGCATGGTGGTTTGTTGGCTTGGCCCTTTGGGCAGGCTGCCACTAGTGATATTGTGTATGATTTCGGGAGATTGGCTATTATATGGGATTCGCATGCATATAATGGCAGTGACCGGCTTTGGGTAACAATAAAAGAACATCCGATAAAAATGAAGGGAAGAATTCGATGCACGCGACCGATTTAAACTCCGTCCAATAATGTATTGATAAAAACAAGAAAGAGAGCCCGCGGGGTTTTTGTACATAGTTTCGTTTCGTTTTTTACCTGTGCGGGTCTCTTTCTTTTAATTTTTTTTTTGTACCTTTCCTCTAAAAATCATTGTCTAACCGATTGCGTACATTGAAAATGAGCAACCAGAGCTCAGTACGTTGAAGATAATCACTAATAACTTTCGTGTGATAGCCAACAACGCCTTTTGCGACTTCATTCGTTTGGATAAGTAACAAAACTTTTTGCCAAGTCATCCCACATCTGCGTGAGATCGGGAGTAAGCGTCCCATAACGCTTTTCAAAAAAAACGTTACCATTTTCGTCTAATATACACAAAAATACACTATCTTTGTGACAAATATAATTTGATATGGAAATAAATCCACAAAAAATAGAAGGTAATTGGGAAGAAGGTTGGGCAATGGATTTGCACACAGTTTCAAGTGTTCCAGTCACGGACGAAGTAGGCAATGTTTAAAATGGGACACTATTCGTCCTCCTATTGCAGAAGAATTGTATCAGTTAAAGTATTGCAAAGACAAAAGTAAAGTTGATAGTATAGCGAAACCTATTTCTGATGTACTTCTTAAAAAACAAGAACAATGGCACTCTGATTTGATAATCCCTGTACCTCCGTCAGATACAGAAAGAGCATATCAACCTGTTGAAGAAAATGTTTTGATTTTCGATGATATATATCGTTCAGGGGAAACTTTAAATGCTATCAGTGAGGTCATAAAGAGCCAGGGCAATGCTAATAATGTTTATGTTTTGAGTGTGACAAAAACAAGAGTCAAGAAATGATATAAATTTAATAAAACTAAAAGCAGCGGAGTAAACAATAAGAGCATTTGGATTATGTATCGTTAAGTCAAGTAACAATATGGGAACAATAGAAAAAATCAATATTATTTACAGTTTTATGGCTGTCAAAGGCATTGGCTTTGTTCAAACCAACAAGTTTCTGTCTGCGATGTCTTTATTTAATAATTCTAATGATATTGAAAATACTTTAAGCAATTTTCTGACTGAACAACAGAAATTAGGCTTTATAGAAAATAAAGAAAAAAGTGAAATAAAAAATATTAAAAGTAAATACAATATTGATTTTTTGACTCAAGAAGGCGTTGAAGGGCACGAAGGTCCAACTCCCGTGCAAGTGAAGGCAACACCCATAGCAAAGGCACCGGTAAAAAATAATTAGAAAAAATACTGTATCTTTGCACTCACAAGTATTATAAACATAAAAAGTATGATTATGAAAGCAAAAATGATCTTGTTCTTGGTCGCAACCCTGTTCAGCGGTGCTACCCTTTTCGCTCAACGTCCGGCGGATGTAGTTATTCCATTCAGTCAAGACATTCAGCAAATTTTACTCAATCCTGTCAACGGGCATGTGATTGTGAAAGAAAAAGAAGTGATTTCGGATTACAATCCGGAAACGCAAAAAACAGAGTGGACCCTCAATAAAAAAGATGTGGTCAATGTAGGGGTATTCGAACAAGCACAAAAAGTATTAGCTGCCTTGGAATCAGTTGCCGGTATGGTCGATGCTTTACAATCTGACGATGATATCTACTTTGTTCCGGGATCTTTTTATGTACGTGCTGTACTTGAAAATCGCGATATTATTATTAATTCACTGACCGGTCAAATTGTTTTCAATTCCGGAACAACCGATTATCGCATTCTGGAAAGTCAATTTTTGCCGGAAACCAATGAATTTTTACTGTTAGCCGGTGATGGGAAAATTTTCTATGCCGTTTTATGGGATCTCCAAACCGGAAAAGAAATGTGGAAAACCGAAATAGGCACGGCTGCAAGTATGGCAAGTATAATCAAAAATGCATTATTGTTGAAAAATGATAATAATACAGAAGATAAAACGGAACTCAAGGGAGAGGCTATTTATTCCTCGTTCAATGGTATTTTGTATAAATTAAACAAAGATACCGGTGCTATTCTCTGGAAATCAACAGATAAAATCAATACGTTTTATGTATCACAAACCGGTCATAACATTATCGTGATTAAAAACAGCGGAGGTCTTTTATCTTCAAAACAAGCCTTGAATATTTGGAATAGTCAAGACGGAAAAGCCGTTTGGAAAGACGATATTAAAACCAAATACATCATTTATTTGGAGGATTGGAGCGACAAAATTTTGGTTGCGCACAACAGTGGATTCAACTTCTATAATTATGCCGACGGCAAAAAAATATGGAAAAAAGATGCCAAAGGCGACGATATCAAACGCATAATCCCCATAGGTCAAGATTATTTGTATATTGCCGATAAAGAAATGAATTTGATTGATCAAAACGGACAAAATAAATGGAAAAAATTTGTTGAAATTTCGGATAATGCCGACGATCCCATTTATTTTTTGGATGTCATTGGCGACAATCAAGTAGCGTATTTAACCGGTACTTATGGTAATTTAGTGGATTACACCTCCGGAAAAAAGATTTGGAAGAAGAATATTGACTTTGAAAAGGATCGCCCGGTGTTGTATGCTTTAGATGAGGCAACCAATACGTTTTTGGTTTATAATGACAAAAAAGTGTACAAATTTGACTCCAAAACAACCGAGCGTCCGGAACCAATTGCCAAATTGAAAAAAGTAAAAGATGAAAAAAATATTTCCGACATCGGATTATTTGATTGGGGTGTTTCGTTGGCAGGAGAAGGCGACGTCATCGGTGTCGGTTCAGACGGAACGATCAAATATCACAATACGTATGACGAACCGGGAGGCAGCAAACGAAAATTTATGAAAACAGCAGCTATTGGTTTGAAAACGGCAAAGTCAGTAAGCCAGACAGAAGTAGTTTTTCTAGCAAAAAATGAAAAGGGTGAATTTATAGAAACCGGAAGAGCCAATTTGTTTGATAAAAAGACACAACAAGCAGGAAGTGCTGCCGGTGTAGTTGGCGATGTGTTACTTCCCAGAGTAACTGCTCGATTCAATGCTATGAAAGCCAATAATGCCCACGCTTTTGTTTTGGCCAAAAGTCCTAATGGTCCGGTATTAATAAAAGTGAGAAAAGCGGACGGCACGGAAGTGGATAAGATTGACATTGATAACAACAAACCCATCTACGAAGTAGATCCGGTTAATGACAATGTCTATTACGTCTTCAAAAATGAATTACGCACTTATAGCGGGCAATAATTAAACATGTATGCAAGAAAGCCGCCACTTCATTGGGAGTGGCGGCTTTTATTTTTGAAGATGACGCACATTTTGAAAAAATACACTATCTTTGCAATAAAAACAATTTTTATGCAAGCAATTCAAAAATCCGAACTCCAGCAAGCAGGACAAATCCTGTTGTATCAAACCGGTGACGGACAAGTCAGCGTAGATGTCGTTTTTGAAAACGAAACCTTTTGGATGCCGCAAAAGAACATAGCGGCATTGTTTGACGTCAATATTCCTGCTGTGAGTAAGCATCTTAAAAATATCTATGATGACGAAGAATTAGCTCCCGACTCAACTGTTTCCAAAATGGAAATAGTTCAATTAGAAGGCAACCGGCAAGTTAATCGTTCAATAGAATGTTACAATTTGGATGCTATTATTGCAGTAGGCTATCGAGTAAACTCTCGAAAAGCAACAAAGTTTCGTCAATGGGCAACGAATACTTTGAAAGAATACATCATCAAAGGGTTTGTCCTGAACGATGAACTTTTAAAAAACGGCAAAAAATTTGGCAAAGATTATTTTGACGAACTATTGGAGCGCATTCGGGAAATACGCGCCAGCGAACGCAGAGCATATCAAAAAATTGCCGATATTTTTGAGCAATGCAGTGCGGATTATGACCCGACATCCGAAGAAACAAAACTATTTTACGCATTTGTACAGAACAAAATGCACTTTGCAGTGACCGGACAAACTGCTGCTGAAATCATTTACGACCGTGTAGATAGCGAAAAGCCATACATGGGATTAACGACATGGAAAAGTTCGCCACACGGAAAGATATTGAAAAGCGATGTTGGCATAGCTAAAAACTATTTAAATCAGCACGAAATGGATGTGTTGAACAGATTAGTTACTACCTATATTGATTTTGCAGAACTTCGCGCACTCAACCGGAAAGTCACAACTATGCAAAACTGGATTGATCGAACAGATGAGTTTTTGAAATTTGCCGAGCAACCAATATTACGCTCTGCCGGAAACATCTCTCACGAACAAGCCATTAAAAAAGCTGCAGAAGAATACGGAAAATTCAGAGAAAAGCAGGATAAACAATATATTTCTCAGTTCGATAGAGCCTTGGATAAATATTTGAAAGGGAAATGAAGAGAATGATGTCTGATTGGCTCCAAACGATTGGTTGCACAGAATTAGATGAATTTCAGTATGTGCAAATTTTGCATATACTGCTCAGATGATGGACTATATTAAGTCAAAACGTTGTCACCGGTAGAACAAGTCTATTTAGAAACATTAAGGCAGTGAAGAAAAAAATCACAACTAAATGAGCGCGAAGGGTATTTTTTTGTGAAAATATTTGGAAATTAAAAAATAGTTTGTACCTTTGCATTCAATATTAATAATAAAAAGTAAAAATAGTGGCTTATGGCATAAAATAATGTGTTAATACGCACATTTTAAGACATATTGAAAAGGCGTTTTTCGCTTACATCTTTGTCTATGGAACCTGAGAAATTTCAAGA
>JAISKM010000015.1 GCA_031261285.1 Candidatus Symbiothrix sp.
TCCCGCAATTCTTCCCACTCCGGAATATTCATCGCGAGTTTGTCCCTTTTCTCGCGCACCATCCACAGCGTTTCATTGTGCCATTGTTCCTGTGTCTTATTTTGAATAAAACGTTCAGCGGCTTTTGCATGTTTTGTACTCATAATCCGGCAGATAAAATTTGAACAATATGAATAAATTGAATGGGCAACTGCTCTCTTTTTACAATGCCCTGCAAGTGCATCAAACAAGAACTGTCTGCTCCTGTGATGTATTCTGCACCTGTGGCGATGTGATTCCGCAATTTATCCTGCCCCATACAAACCGAAACGGCAGGCTCTTCGATAGAAAACATACCTCCAAAACCGCAACATTCATCCACTTTTTGAGGCTCAAATACTTCGACACCTTCCACTAATGACAAGAGATTTTTCAATTTGGAATAGCGCGGAATATTTAATTCGCTTGCCGATGAAAGATGCAATTCCCGCACGCCATGACAACTGTTGTGTACGCTCACTTTATGCGGAAATTTTCCCGGCAATTTACCCACCTTGAGTATATCGTGCAGAAATTCGCAGATGTCGTATATCTTGCCGTTCGTTTGACAAAGATGTCCGGAGGGTTGCAGGATGCGCGGATAATTTTCCTTTACAAAAGCCACGCAACTGGCCGAAGGCGCCACCACATAATCGTATTGCGCAAAAATTGCCTCGAAATGTTTTGCCAACAAGACGGTATCTCTTTCAAAACCTGCATTGGCCATCGGCTGACCGCAGCAGGTTTGATTGATTGGATAATCGGTGTCTATCCCCAATGAACACAAGAGTTTATACGTTGCAACGCCCACTTCGGGATAAATTGCATTGACGTAACAGGGGATAAATAATCCTACTGTCCCGTAAGCTGCGGCTATGCCTTGCATACGGTTATGCAAATCCGACCCCTGCGGGGTCACGGGAACTCTATCATTTATCATTATCCTTTGGTTTCTAAATAAACCATTTGCGTTTGAAGATATTCTTCCAAACCATGTTTGCCGTCGGCTCCGCCAATACCCGACTTGCGGTATCCGGCATGGAAACCTTGCATGGCTTCAAAATTTTCGCGGTTTACGTAGGTTTCCCCGAATTTCAAGGAACGAATCAGTTTGAAAGCTGTATCTAAATTCTGCGTATAAATAGAGGAAGTCAAACCGTATTCGCAATCATTCGCCCAAGCAATGGCATCGTTCAGGTCGGTATATTCCACTATCGGCAATACCGGTCCGAAAGTTTCTTCCTGAATAATATCCATTTTTTGCGTACAATTATCCAAAACGGTGGCTTCAAAGAAATATCCTTTGGTGCCGATACGTTTGCCGCCGCAAAGCAGTTTGGCACCTTGTTGAATGGCTTTCGCTACTTTTTCTTCCACCGACTTCAACGCATTGGCTTCCACTAACGGTCCCATATCCAAATCGGCAACTTCATTGGGGTTGCCTACTTTGGTTGCTTTCATTCCGGCAACGACTTTTTCTACAAATTTTTCTTTGATGTCGGCATGTACATACACCCGCTCGCAACAGTTACAAACTTGTCCGGTGTTGATAACGCGCGAAGCAATGATGGATTTCACCGCCAAATCAAGGTCTGCATCGGGCAATACGATAGCCGGCGCTTTTCCGCCTAATTCCAGCGATACTTTGATGACATTGGCAGAAGCGGCGCGCATGGTTTCCACTCCGGCGCCAACACTTCCGGTGAGGCTAACCATGCCCACTTTCGGATTGCTCGCCAACTCTTGTCCGATAACGGAGCCGCGACCGTTCACGATATTGAATACACCCTTCGGCAATCCTACTTCGTCAACGATTTGTGCAAAGACGTAAGCATTTTCCGGTGTAATCTGGCTGGGCTTAATCACAATCGTATTGCCGGTAACCAAAGCAGGAGCTGCTTTGCGGGCAATCAAGAAGAACGGGAAGTTCCAAGGCAGGATGCCGGTGGTAACGCCAATCGGTTTTTTAAACAAGAAGATATTTTCATTGGGACGGTCGCTGGGGATAATTTCTCCTTCATAACGCCGCGCCCAACCGGCCATATATTCCAGATAATCGGCGGTGAACAATATTTCCACATTCGCCAATCCTTGCGTTTTTCCGCCTTCGCGAACAATAATGTCCGTCAACTCTTTTTCTCTTTTGCGAATCCCGGCAGCAATTTTAATCAAATAACTTGCCCTTTCAACGGCAGGAACACGTTCCCAAGCGATTTGGGCTTTTTCGGCAGCCTCAATCGCAGTTTTCACTTCTTCCACTGTGCCGTCGGGCATGAGCGAAGTAACTTCTTCCGTAGAAGGGTTTAACACATTAATCCATTTACCGGATTTGTTTTCGACGAATTGTCCGTCGATGTACATTTTTAACTCATTCATGATATTTTATTTAAGGGATTTATTTATTTTTTAATGAAGTAATGAGGTTATTTTTATATGATAATTCATTGCTACTGAGGTTGTTCCGTTAAGAAAATGAGGTGAAAATTAGGTTTGATTACTTGATAAACCGTCTGTTTCAGGTCTTTACACTTTTCAAGAATCAAGCAATTTTGCACCCAACCAATTTCTGCCACCATGGCGGTAGAAATCTCTGTGTCCATTGTTTTTCTAAATTCTGCACCCACTGGGTGCAGAATTACAGTTACAGTATAAAACTCGAAAAATTTGGCTTGATACCGTTTGGTGCAGGTAATTAAATTGGGGGCGGAATTGTCCCGCAGGGACGATACTTTATTAACCGTAGGCTTCAGCCTACGGACAACAATACTATCTTCCCTCCCTTTACCCCGCAGGGGTAACACTTGATTGTGTCGTCCCTGCAAAAATGATTTTACATTACCCATACAATTCGTTATGAAGCCTATTTTAACAATGAAACAGCCATCATCCCGGCAAATTAAATGCCACCTGCAATTCTTTCATTTGCTCCTGAGAAGTTCCCTCCGGCTCAAATCCCATCGCTTTTGCCGTGAGGTAAATTTGCGCTGATTTGGAAAGTGTGTCGACCATGTCGAATGCTTCCATGATGTTTTCGCCCACTGCGCTCACGCCGTGTTTTTCCCACATCACCACATCGTAGTCCGCCAATTCTTTGATGGTCGCGTCAGCCAATTCAAATGAGCTTGGCATCTTGTAAGGGATGATTCCCAAGCCTCGCGGACAAAAAGCGCGCGTTTCCGGAATCATGCTCCAAAGCAGATTCGTCAGCACATCTTTTTTCAAAAATTCGGGATTGTGTGTCATCGCCACCAAATCTATCGGATGCGTGTGCAGGGCTGCTTTGTAGTTCGAGCCTTTTCCTATCAAATAGTTGTGCATGGACAAATGCGAGGCGAGCTCGGAGGTTGGTTTTACCGGGTTGTCGGCGATGATTTCATAATGACTGCAATCGTCCGTGATGCGAATCACCGAGCCGTTTTCCATCGGCCAGCGAGCTAAATCGCGCATCCGTTTGTTGGTTCCCTTGCAAAAGAAATACGTCCCTTTCAGGTTTGGAAACGTTCTTCCTAAGGAAATGCAGTCGCTGATTGGTTTCAAATGCCGTATTTCATCGTCAACAACATCCGTAATATTGACGGTGATGTTGCCACCGTTACGTTCCGCCCAGCCTTTTTGCCATAAATATCCGGCTACTTCTGCCACTTCTGCTACTTGTTTCGCCAGCTTTGGGCGATTATCTAAAATTGATTTCATCTGTTTTTTTTTCATCTGTTTTTTTACAGGGCAACCGCAAGGGTTGCCCCTACGTTCTAATTATTATTTCCGTATCTCTCTTTTGTGATTTGTTCTAATGTTTTGCCTTGCGTTTTTGGGGTCCAGATGGCACCGACAACCAATGCAATCACTAATAACACAATCATGATGACGCCTGCCGTGTGAAAGCCGGATTTGTTGAAAATGCCGATGAAGACAAACGACCAAATGGCGGCTCCTCCTCTGACTACGAAAAACATGATTCCCTGTGCGGCGGCGCGGTATTTTGCAGGGAACAGTTCCGATGCCCACAACGCATAAAATGCCTGTACACCAAGCCCTGCATGTACGCCCCACAATATAGTAAACGTCCAAAGGGCAGAAATATTGTTGATGCCGACAAATGTAAGTACGATCCATGCTGCAACGCCGAGCAGAGTGCCACCAATGTACAGCAGGCGTTGATTGACTTTGTCGGACAATAGCGCAAAACCGAAGAACGATACCAGGGCGGTGAGTGCCCACATGATGCAGGTCAAGCGGTTGGAATATTCGTTGGTAAGATTGCCGGCTGTTTCATACACGTGCGGCATGAAAAATCCCATTGCACCAGCTACTAAATTCCACGTGAGGTAAATTCCGGCAAGATAGATAATTGTTTTTACATTGACTGCATTTTTGAATAACGTGCCAAACGAGGAGAAAACGCCGGGTTGTTTGATTTTTGATAGCTTTTGTTCGGCTTTGGATTTTTCCCAATCTTTCGATTCTTCCAATTGCCGTTGCAGGATCCACGCAATCAGAGCCACGACGAACAGCGTTCCGAAAATGATTCGGTTGCCAAACAGCTCAGCCGACTGTTCCGACCAGCCGCTATTGACTAATGCCGTATAGATTTTTTCGCCGATAATCCCGTTTTTTGCCAGCAGCATCCCCAAGCCAAAAATGATGGCGGGACCGATTGACCAGGCAAATTGCGAAATACCGATGTTACGCCCTCTGTTTTTCACTTCCGAAGTTTCGGAGATATACGTCCACGAAGCCGGAACGCCTGCGCCCACCGAGATGCCTGTTATCAGAAATCCGAGCAGCAGCATCGGAAAATTAACGGCGAACATGACAATCAGTACACCCAACATATAGACCAGCATATTGTAGGTATAAATGGTTTTACGTCCGTATTTATCCGCCAAAAAACCGCCGATAATCGCACCCAGTGCTGCACCGAAACAGTTCGCACTTATGGCATTCAGCCAACTTAAATGCACTTCCTGCAGCGAAAGATAATTTTGCCAAAGCGTCAATCCGCTCGCCCCGGCAACAATAGAGCCGGCATCTAAATAGTTTGTCAAAGACACCGCGAGTGTGCTTTTCAAACTTCCAGCCCCCCTGCCCCCCTCAAGGGGGTACTTAGCGGCATCGTTTTCAACGTTTTTAATATTTTTCATTTCTTAACTTTATTGTTAGTGCGAACCCAAAGTCCCCCTTGAGGGGGATTTAGGGGGCTTTTAGCGTTTTGAAGTCACCTCTTTTTCATACTGTTGAATCTCTGCGATGTAATCTTCACCTACAGCAATGTTGTTCTTCAGGCAGAAATAATCCCACACGGCATTCCAGGGCAGGGCTTTTGTTTCTTCGAGCAAAGCCAGGCGTTCAAAGTACTGACCGTTGGCTTCGTACTGGCGCAACGTGTCAAGCGGTTCGAGCAAGGCTTGCAAAAATGCTTTTTGTGTCGCACGGATACCGATGACGTACGCTCCCAAACGGTTGATTGACGCATCGAAATAATCCAATCCGATGTGTACGCGATTCAGAGCGTCGGCGCGTACAATTTCTTTTGCCAATTCGGTGACGTCGTCGTTCAAAATGGTGACGTGGTCGGAATCCCAACGGATCGGGCGGCTCACGTGCAGCATAATTTCCGGCGTAAACAGCAGCAAGGCAGAAATTTTATCGGCAATACTTTCCGACAAATGGAAATGGCCGGTGTCCAGCGTCACGATTTTTTGTTTTTTCGCGCCATAGCCCAGATAGAAATCGTAAGAACCAACGGTGTAACTTTCAAAACCGATACCAAACAGTTTTGCCTCCAAACAATCCTTCATGTTTTTGTATTCCGTGGCGAAAATTTCATCCAGCGACTGTTCCAGAATTTGACGGTATTTGTAGCGGTTGACGGTCAGGTCTTTGCTGCCGTCGTGCACCCACAGGTTCATGATACAGGGGTCGTTTTGGAATTTACCCATGGCTTCGGAAATGGCACGGCTGCGTTTGGTGTGTTCTATCCAAAATTCGCGTATCTCGCTGTTGGGATTAGCCAGCGTTAAATCGCCACTTTTCGGGTGTCCAAATGACGTGGAATTAAAATCCAGTTTCAAGCCTTTTTCTTTCGCCCATTCCATCCACGACTGGAAATGTGCCGGCTCAATTTCGTTGCGATCCACGATTTTATTGCCGAAATCGCCATAGATCGCATGCAGATTCAAGCGGTGCTCTCCGGCAACCAGCGTCAATACTTTAGCTATATCGGTGCGCACTTCATCAATGTGACGCGCTTTGCCCGGATAATTGCCGGTCGCCTGGATACCGCCGCCACCGAGATTGTTCAGGTTTTCAAAGCCGGTGACATCGTCGGCCTGCCAGCAATGGATGGAAATCGCCACTTTTTGCAGTTTGTCCAACACTTTTTCCACATCCACTCCAAGCGATTGATAACGCTCTTTTGCTATTGCATACGACTGTTCTACTGATGCCTTTTTCATGATTTTTTTATTTTTATTTTTATTTATTTTAATTTTTAATTCGTAATTTTTAATTTTTAATTGTTTTCGGGATAAAATGTTTCTAACGTCACGGAACGGCGAATAATTGTACGCATTTCCTGTAAGTCTTTGACGATGCCCAAACCTTTGGCCTGCATCAGGATGTTGCCGTAAGCAGTGGCTTCGGAAGGTCCGGCAATCACCGGCATACCGATGGCGTTGGCTGTCAATTGATTCAATAATTTATTCTGTGAACCGCCGCCGATGACGTGCAGTTTTTCGATTTTGAACGGTGCAAACCGTTGCAAATTATCCAACACTTCTTTGTATTTTAACGCCAAACTTTCGAAAATGCAGCGAATAAATTCAGCGTCTGTCTGTGGCGTTTCCTGTTTGGTGTTCCGGCAATAAGCCGTAATCGCCTGTGTCATGCTTTCCGGATTGGCAAACGACGGGTGGTCGGGGTCAATCCGCGAAGAAAATCCGCTTGCCGATTCGGCTAAGGCCACAATTTCAGCATACCCATACGGCTTGCCGGCGGCTTCCCACTCTTTGCGGCACTGTTCCAGGAGCCATAAGCCGGTGATGTTTTTCAGGAAGCGGGTGGTGCCTTCCACGCCGCCTTCGTTGGTGAAATTCAGCGCGTACGATTCCTCCGTAATGATGGGTTCTTTGACCTCAATGCCCATCAACGACCACGTGCCCGAACTCAGGTAGGCGAAATTCTCATTTTCAGCCGGAACGGCAGCAACTGCGGAAGCGGTATCGTGTCCGGCAACGGCAATGACCGGTGTCGCCGGCAATCCGGTTTCTTTGCTGAGTGCATCCGTCAAGTTGCCGATAATTGTTCCGGGCATCACCACCGGCAATAAAATGTCGGGATTGATGCCTGCCACCTCCAACAGTTTCGGCTCAAACTGTTTCGTTCGCGGGTTTAGCAACTGAGACGTGGAAGCAATCGTGTATTCGCAGATCTGTTTGCCTGTCAACAGATAAGACAGGGCATCGGGCATAAACAGGATGTTTTTCGCCACTTTTAAGGCCGCAGAATTTTCGCCTTTTGCCGCAAACAGCTGATAGAGGCTGTTGAAATCCATTATCTGAATACCGGTCAAGTCATACACTTCTTTACGGGGCAGCAGTTTGAAGTATTCCTCCGGTTTGCCGGACGTGTAAGGGTCGCGGTAGGAGCGCGGCTGGCTCAAAACACTGCCATATTCACCGATATAAACAAAATCGACGCCCCAGGTGTCGATGCCGATGGCATCGAGGGTGCACCCTGCACCTTGCACCCTGTACCCTGCACCCTGTACCGCCCTCAAGCCTTCTTTGATGGATTCGTAGAGCGCAAACAGATCCCAATAATAGTTGTCGTGGATGCGACTAATTTTATTGGGGAAGCGGGTCAACTCTTTTAAAGCCAACCGCCCCTCCTGTAAAGTGCCCAGAATAGATCGACCACTGGTCGCTCCCATGTCAAAGGCTAAAAAATGATGCGTTTTCATACTATATTTAATATTGACTGCAAAGGAACGAAAAAAACGCTAGTTATGCAATAGATTATTATGCAGAAGTAAGGGTGTTTTGTCCAATTTAACATCTATTCCCCTTTTTGAAACGCCGAAGGCGTTTTTCCAAACTGCGCCTTAAAGCATTTGCTGAAATAAAACGGATCATTAATTCCCACTTTATAGGACACTTCCGACACATTCAGGTTGGTGGTCGCCAACAACTCGGCGGCTTTTTTCATCCGGATGATGCGCACGTATTCGTTGGGCGAATGACCGGTGATGCCTTTCACTTTTTTGTAGAAATTGGTACGTCCCATGCCGATGGTTTGGGCGAATGTATCCACGGAAAAATTGATATTTTCCAGATTCTGCTCAATCAATGCATGCATTTTGTCGAGAAATTCCTTGTCTCTGTCCGTAAAGTTAATCAGATGTACCGGGGGCGTGCCGGGTTCTTGTGCAAATTTTCGATGCAGTTTTTCCCGTTGTTCTATCAATTTGACAATTCTCGCCTGCAGAAATTTGACACTGAACGGCTTGGTGATGTAGGCATCCGCACCGGCTTGAATACCTTCCAATTGATGTTCCTCCGACGAATGGGCGGTCAGCAAAATGATGGGAATGTGGCTGGTCAGGAAATCCTCTTTGAGGCGATGGGTCACTTCAAAACCGTCGATTCCCGGCATCATCACATCACAAACAATCAGGTTAGGTTGTTCGTTGATTGCCTTTTCCAAGCCTTCTGTACCGTCTTTTGCCGTCACGATGGAGAAAGATTCTTCAAGCTGTTGCGCTACAAATTCGCGCACTTCGTCATCGTCCTCAATCATCAATAATTTATAATTCCGATAGCGTTTGTCGGATTGTAGGGGCAGAACATGTTCTGCTCCTACGGCGGTCGTTTCCGTGCTTTCTGTTGCGTCGGAATTGGGCACAGGATGTGTTGCTATAATTTCTTCGATGGTATAATTTTCATCCGACAGGGGGATAGACACACTGAAGCAGGCACCACCTAACTCGGATGACGTATATTCGGTTTTTCCTTTGTGCACCGCAGCCAGTTCGGCTGTCAGATGCAAGCCAACGCCTGTGCCGCCAATGGACGAATCCAATTGAGCAAACCGGACAAACAGGGAACTTTGTTTCTCTTTCGGAACGCCCGCGCCGCTATCGGATACGCTGAGCGTAAACCGGTCGTCGGCTTCTGCGAAGACTAAGCGCACAATAATAATGCCGTTGTCGGGCGTGTGTTTCATCGCATTCGACAGCAGGTTGTAGGCAATCTTATCCCATTTGTTTTTGTCCAGCAACATCTCCCGTTGCGAAAAATTGGATTCAAACAGCAGTTCTATCTTTTTCTTGTCAGCCAATTCCTTGAACGATTGATAGATATCATCGAAGAACGCCACCGCTTCCGTTCGTTGCAACGTCAGTGTCAACACATTGTTTTGCAGTTTGCGGAACTCTAAAAGTTGATCAATCAACCGGAGCAGACGCGAGGAGCCTTTCTCCATTTGATTGAGTTGTTTTGTGACGGCAGCCGGCAAACTTTCCATCGCCGTTAAGTTCTCAATCGACCCGCGAATAATGGTGAGCGGCGTCCGAAATTCGTGCGAGATATTGGTAAAGAACCTGAGTTTGTAGTCTGTCAGTTGCCGTTCCACTTTAACATCCGTATGCAGGCGGTTGATGTGCAACATGAACTTGACCGTGAAAAAGACGATAGCCGCTAACAGAATGAAATAGAGCAGATAAGCCCATCCCGATTTCCAGAATGGCGGGGTGATGACTATTTCCAGCACCGTTTCGCTCTCTGTCCACACACCAAAACTGTTGCTGCCCTTGACTTTGAATTGATACGTTCCCGGAGGCACATTTCGGTAGGCTGCAATGTTGTGACGCGTGATCGGATTCCAATTTTTTTCGTAGCCCTCCAAATAATAAATGTATTGATTGAAATTAGACAGGTGAAAATTGAGCATCGCAAATTCGATGTTAAACGAATGTTGATTATACTTCAACTTGATTTTTTTCGCCATGCTGATACTCTCGGTTAAAGGGGAATTGTGTTCTTCGGGGCGAACATCCAACCCATTGATTTTCAGTCCGGTAATGACGATTGGCGGCGTATAAATATCAGACGCAATTTGAGTGGGATCGAAAATATAAATGCCGGAATAACTGCCGAACATCAATTCGCCGCTTTCCTTTTTCCAGCAGGCAAGCTCATTAAATAAACCTGACTGTTTGCTATTCGAGAAACTGAAATTTTCGAACCGTTCGGTTTGCGGGTCAAATTTGGAAATACCGCTGCCACCTTCCGTGCTTACCCAGATCGCACCTTGGTTATCTTCTATAATCGCTTGAATCACTTCGTTGGACAGTCCGTCTTTGGCGGTATAATGCTTGAATCCCGAGCGTTCAAGCGGTTTTTCGCGCATCAGCAAGTTCAATCCGCCGCCGGTTGTGCCAAACCAGATGCGCCCTTTGCTGTCTTCAAAAATGGCTTTTACTTCGTTGTTGTTAATGCTACGATCGTCATTGACATCAAAATGAAAATTGATATAGTGGTTGTTATCCCGAATCAGTTCGTCCGGATTAAACACGTTGACGCCTTCGTTGGTACCTGCCCAAATCAACCCCGTGCGGTCTTGTATCACCACGCGCACCATGTCTTGATTTACGGTGCGCATATTGATGTGACGGAACGCAATTTCCGGCTGATTGATGTCCGCATAATGCAATCCGCCGCCGAAAGAAGCTCCCCAGATACGGTTTTTAGAGTCCAACAGAATATCAAACAAGTTGTTGCTGCTGACGTTTTGCAACGCGATGTCGTGTAGCTGATAATGTTGTACGGCAGCATTTCCCGAAGGCGGAAACACCATGATGCCATTGCCACGGGTGCCTAACCACATATTGCCTTGCTTGTCTTCGGTTATACAGAACGGCAATCCGCCGGCAATTTTGTGCGATTTGATTTTCTTAAACGAGGCGTCGTAGAGATGCAAATAACCGCTGCGGGTTCCTATCCAAAACCGTTTCTGCGAATCTTCATAGATGAGCCTGACAGCATTGCTCCGGTCGTGGGTATCCTCCGGTGCCGGATAAAAAATTTGTACGGGATAGTTCGTCAATGAAATTTTACTGATTCCGGCAAATTCGGTGCCCACCCATATTTCGCCCGATTTATCTTCCGTCACGCACAACAAATAATTGGTAGGCAAATCACTGTTGTCGACCGTGTAATGATAGGTCTTCTGATTATTGAGATCTAACGAAAACAAACCGTTGCCGTAGGTGGTTATCCAAATAATATTGCGGGAGTCGTGATAGATGTCATAGCGTTCGGCATCAATCGTAGAAAGAATGTTGGAAGGAATTAAATTGATTTTCTCGAACCGGTCGTCTGCCACTTGCCTCCAAACATTGCCGGATACGTTATAGACCCATTTATGCCCTTTGTTGTCCGTCAAAAAACTGGCATTCGGCACCGGTTGCCGGTTAAATAGCGTTTCTGCGGAAATGAATTTCTGCTGCCGGCAATCAAAAGCGAGAATATTAGCTTTGGTCGCAATCAACACCATGTCCTCGTTCAATAAAGTCGTCGTGTTTAAATCTAAAGTTGAGTTTCCCGGATACAGAATTGCCCGCTCCAGCCGTTGTTGTTTGAGATTAAACGGAATAAGGTGCTTGTCGTTGATGAAATACAACCGGTTGCCTGATTCATGAACCGAAACAAATGATTCGGGTGAAAGCCGGATGAGTTTCTCCCCCTCCAAGCGAAATACCCCCGCCGTGGTACCTATATAAATATGGTGGAAGGCATCTTCGTAAACAAACGCTACGACTTGGCTGCCCAATTCGGATACTCCGAACTGCCGTGATTGCAATGTTCCCGCACTGTGTTGAACGCGGCAACAACCTCCTCTCGTCCCCCACAGCCATACATCGCCGTTAGAAAAAGTCTGAACGTGAGAGAAATTCTTTTGTCTGTCGGCGGGTGCATAGTCCACAAACCGCTCCAATCGTGAGTCGTAACAATAAAAAATATTCGCAGTCGTCCGTATCCAGATATAGCCGTATTGGTCTTCTTCCAAACTCCGTATCCGGTTGTCGGCGATAGAAGCAAAATTGCCGGTTTGAGGAAGCATCACGCTGAACTCTTTCCCGTTATAGCGATTCAGCCCGTTAATCGTACCCAACCAAATAAAGCCTTTGCTATCCTGCATGATACTCCGAACCGTATTCTGCGACAAACCATCCCGGTCGTTAATCCGTTCAAATCGTAGTGTTTCCGACGCCACCGCTTGTTCGACAATTCCTAACAGGCATAAACATCCAAGCAAGACCTGTTTTACGTTTTCCATATTACATAGTATTAGACCTCTGCAAAGTTAACTAAAAATTTAATCAAATTTCACCTTTTGTACAAAATTCTATAAATGTTGGACGAAATTACATACGAATGCACTTTTCTTCTGCCTAACTGTACGAATATCTATTTTTATCTCCTGTTTCTATGCCTAACTTTGTAGCGTAAAAATCTAATAATTATGTGCATTAAAAATCTGATACGAAAAACGTTGCTTGTCCTACTAATTGTATTGGGATGTGCCTTTCAACTGCAAGCCCAAGAATTGCCGGATAGAGAACACATCCTCCGCACGATGGTGAAAGTCAATGACTATTTTATGGTAAAGTATGCCGATTACACGGCGCCTTCGCATACGGATATTGCGCGCCCCAGTAATATATGGACACGCGGGGTGTATTATGAAGGTTTGATGGCTTTGCACCAAATATATCCCGAAGAAAAATATTACCGGTATGCTTTTGACTGGGCAGAATTTCATAAATGGGGGTTGCGTAACGGCAACACAACACGTAATGCCGATGACTATTGTTGCGGACAAACCTATATTGATTTGTATAACATGGATCCTAATCCGGAAAAGATACGCAATATAAAACTGTGTATGGATCAACTGATTCATACCCCGCAGACAAACGATTGGTCGTGGATTGATGCCATACAGATGGGGATGCCCGTTCTGGCAAAATTGGGCGAACTGACGAACGATACCCGTTATTTTGAAAAAATGTATCAAATGTATGCCTTCACGCGCAACAATCACGGCATCAAAGGGTTGTATAATCCGGCAGAAGGTCTTTGGTGGCGCGATGCGGATTTTTTGCCACCTTATAAAGAACCTAACGGCAAGAATTGCTATTGGTCGCGGGGCAATGGATGGGTGTATGCGGCTTTGGTGCGCGTATTAGACATCACTCCGGCGGATGAAATTCACCGGCAAGAATACATTGCCGATTTCGTAGCCATGTCCGAAGCCTTGAAAAAGTGTCAGCGTGAAGATGGGTTTTGGAATGTCAGTCTCCACGATCCTACGAATTTCGGCGGCAAAGAAACGACAGGAACCTCACTATTTGTATACGGCATGGCGTATGGTATCAATAATGGTCTGTTAGACCGCGAAACGTATTTGCCGGGGTTATTGAAAGCTTGGAATGCGCTGGAACAGGACGCCGTTCATGCCAGCGGTTTTCTCGGATGGGTGCAGGGCACAGGCAAAGAGCCTAAAGACAGTCAACCGGTGACTTACGACAAAGTACCGAACTTCGAGGATTTCGGCACAGGCTGTTTTTTATTGGGAGCGAGTGAAATGTATAAATTGCAATAAATAATATCTATAGTATAACTTTAAAAAAACAAAAAAGTATGAATGTGTTGAAAAAACTAAGCAACTTTTCGTCAACAATGCTCTTTAGCGTTGTTCTGACGTTCGCATGGGGGGGGGTACAGCCCTTGCTGGCAGAGTCCCCACAGGACACTAAAATCACTGTATCAGGCGTGGTATCTGATGCCGACGGACCAATCATTGGTGCCGGAATCGGCGAAAAAGGTACAAGTAATGGAACTTCAACGAATGTGGATGGCTACTATACCTTGCGTGTGTCGCCTAACGCCACGTTGGAAATCTCTTATCTGGGTTATACCACCCAAAGCATTGCCGTAAACGGCAAGACCACGATCAACATCATTTTGTTGGAAGATGCGAAAGCATTGGAAGAAGTGGTGGTAGTCGGCTATGGTGTGCAAAAGAAAAGCGATGTGACGGGGGCATTAACCCATGTCGGCGCGAAAGAAATCGAAGCCCGTCCGGTAACGAATGTCATGCAAGCGTTACAAGGCAAAGCTGCCGGCGTTGACATCACGTCCAACGAACGTCCGGGCGAACTGGGTACTGTCCGTATTCGCGGAGAACGCTCTATTACAGCGAAGAGTGATCCTCTTTATGTGTTGGACGGTATTCCGTTGCTTTCGGCTTCTGCAATCGAAACTATCAATCCACGCGACATTGAATCTGTTGATATTTTAAAAGACGCTTCTGCAACAGCCATTTACGGTTCTCGCGGTGCTAACGGTGTAATCCTTGTAACAACTAAAAGAGGAAAAGCTGGTAGTTTCAAATTGAACTACTCCGGTACTCTTACTACGGAAACTCAAAAAACGAAATCCAAAATGATGAATGCCTCCGATTACATTACTTGGCGTCGTTGGGCAATGTACAACGCGGGGAATATCACCTCTCCCGGTGACCAACCCACACAGGCAGATGATGCTAAAGTTTTCAGTATCATGAGCGGTGACCCGACTGCTTACAACAACATTATGAGCGGCTGGGTAAATGGTCAATGGGACGGTTCGCGTGTTGAATCAACCGACTGGACTGATTTTGTAACTCGCACCGGCATCACTACGGAACATACCCTCAGCGCAAGCGGTGGTACGGAAAAATCCAATACGTATGCATCATTTGGTTACCTTAACAACAAAGGTACCCTCATGGGACAGTCTTATGACCGCTATACCGGAAATATTAATACCACCATCAATCCTACCCAATGGTTTACGTTAGGTGCAGCCATCAATGCTTCTTATGGTTTGCAGGAATATGGTACTTCTCAAACCGGTTCTTCCCTTACCAGCGGTGTCCCTACTTATATCTATGGTTGGGCGCAACGGAATTTTGCTTTCGCAAAGCCTTATGATGCTGATGGTAACTTCATCCAACATCCTGGCGGTGAGGATAATGTGGCTAACGTTGTCGATGAATGGAACCGTTCGCAGGCGCAACGCAAGACGTTTCGCGCATTCGGTAGTTTCTATGGTGTATTGAACATCGGAGAAATTGTGAAACCCCTTGATGGATTGAAGTTCCGAGTGAACTTCGGACCCGATTTCCGTTACAGACGTGAGGGAACTTTTATTAGTGCCGAGTCGGTAACTCGCGGTAACGGTGCTCAGAACTATACTCGCCTTCAACAACGCAATGATCTCTCATGGACATTGGATGAACAAATAGATTATAATCGTCTGTTCGGCAAACACAGTCTTGGTGCTACTTTGCTTCATACAGCTTCTAAATGGGCGTATGAGACTTCTGATATGAATGGACAGGGCGTGCCCAGTGAGGATTGGACATGGAATGCTTTCAGCACACTTGACCCCAAGGGTTCTTTGGTATCTGCAGGCTGGGGAACCGGTCTCGACGAGCGTCAACTTGAATCTTATATGATGCGTTTTAACTATGGCTTCAATGACCGTTACCTTTTGACCGTATCCGGTCGTTGGGACGGTGCTTCCCAGTTGGCAGCAGGACATCATTGGGATTTCTTTCCGGCTGCTGCTCTTGGTTGGCGCATTAATCAGGAAGATTTCATGCAAGATTACGATTGGGTTAGTAACTTGAAACTCCGGGCAGGTGTTGGTACAACAGGTAGCTCAGCGGTAAATCCTTATGGAACACTTGGTGCTATTCAATCGGGACGCCAGCCTTTCAACGGAATTAACAGTGACGGCAACCTACTCGTATATACTACGAATGAGCCTTTCTATACGAGTACTCAGGTTGGCATGCCCAATAAGCAACTTGGATGGGAAAAAACTACCCAATGGAATGTGGGTCTTGATTTTGGCTTCTTGAATGGTCGTATCAATGGTGTTGTTGATGTGTACACCTCCAGTACCAAAGATTTGCTTCTCAAGATGGATATTCCAACTCTTTTGGGTTATCCTAATACTACTGCCAATATCGGTCGCACGTCCAATAAGGGCGTGGATATTACGCTGGATTTGATTCCGGTAAAAACGCGTGATTTCTCATGGAATTCCACTCTGTCTGCCGCTTATACCAAGAACAAGATAGAAGAACTTACTTCGGGCAAAGCCGACGATGCTTTAAACTCTTGGTTTATAGGAAGTTCAATCTCTGCTTACTACAACTTTAAGAAAGACCGCCTGTGGCAAGATACCCCCGAAGACCTGGAACTGATGGCAAAGTATAATGCCAATGGTCATAAGTTTAAACCGGGGCTGGTTAAGCCGGTTGATGTGAAGAACGATTTAGACAAAGATGGGAAAGAAATCTATAAGATTGATGAAAATGACCGCGTTATTTTAGGTAACCGCGATCCCCGCTGGACATTCGGCTGGATGAATACGTTCAACTATAAGAACCTTGAACTCTCATTACAGGTGTACGGACGCTTTAAGTATTGGGTAGAACAAGGCGGCGAAAGCCAGACCGGTCGCTACAACCAACGGCAAATCGACTACTGGACTCCGACTAATACGGGTGCAGAGTATCAAATGCCTGTCTATAATGAGGCAGGTGGTGATGCTTACGCAAATACTCTTGGTTTCCGTCAAGCTAATTTCTTAAAAATGCGGAATATATCTTTAGGTTATATTTTACCTCAAAACATCATCCGCAAGGCTGGTATATCCAACTTGAAGGTGTATGTTCAAGCGAATAATCCATTTACCATCTATTCAAGTGTAAAATTCATCGACTTGGATTTGGGTAGTGCTACTTACAATCAGGGATGGACGTTTGGACTGGATGTTACTTTTTAATTTTTAATACTAAATAATATGAAACTGAAAAAATATATATTAGGAGGGCTTGTAGCTATTGCAGCCTCCGCTTCATTCAATTCTTGCTCCGAAAGTTTCCTTGATGAGGAATACAAAAGCGGATATTTGAGTGATTATCTGAAGACAGAGCAAGGGATCCTTGAATTGTCCGGTTCGCTCTATTCCAATTGTCGCTGGTTATTTGCATTCGAATGGGCTTATGGCATCACTTCTTATGGTACCGATGAATTTGAAAATGGCACCGATGCTACTGCCGAACCTTGGATGCTCTATGATGCCCGGTTGGGTGCACTTACGACTGGTGTGAATGCGAATGTACCGACTCCCCAAGGACTTTGGGATCAGTTTTATTACGGTATATCTTCGGCAAATACCGTGATTGCCAATGCTCAATTAGTGTCTAACTCCGATGTTCGTCAACTTGTATCGGGAGAAGGACATTTTCTTCGCGGTTATAATTACTACCGTTTGGTTTCCCAGTATGGCGGTGTAGTTTTGCGTACGGAGCCTTCGGAAGGTATTGTCCGCACGTTTACTCGTGCAAGTGAAGAGGAATGTTTGGCTCAGATTATTGACGACCTGCAAGCCGCTTATGAATTGCTTCCGGATCAAAGTAATGTAAGTCTTCGTGGTAAACTCGGATGGACAAAATATACGGCTGCCCATTTTCTCGCTAAGGCTCTTTTGCTTCGTGTCAGCGAACGCAACGATGCTTGGAACGGTCAGTACAAGACTGCCGATCTTTCACGTATTGTTACTCTCTGTGATGATGTGATAGGACA
>JAISKM010000039.1 GCA_031261285.1 Candidatus Symbiothrix sp.
AACACGGCGGTTGCCACTGTGTCGACTTCGAGCAGTGCGTCCGGGACAAGCATCACGATTAACGTTCCTGCTGCAAGTGCCGGTGCCGCCGCCGGGTCGGCTACGATTACGGCAAAGGCATCGGGCGATACTTCAAAATCTGACGCATTTTCGGTTGAACGTGAGGCATATCCGTGCAGTGGTGTCTGGGATGGGAGTTTATGTTGGTCTGGTACGTTGACGCCCTGTTACTGGGCTGACCGGTCGTGCAAGGGTGAACCCGGCTTTGAATTGCCGACTGAATCGGAATTACGCGCCGCGTGCGGAAAACAGGTGCCCGGCTTCACCGCGTGGAGATATTGGTACACGGATCATGACTACGGCGGCGGTGTCGCGCAGGCTGTGGATATGAAAGGCTGCGTACTTATAGGTATAACTCAACCGCAATATATGGGTGTGCGCTGCGTGAAAAGATACTAATGTACTTTAAATATTAACGAGTTAACTATTTGATGCGATTTTTTTCTTTTTGGGTTTTGTGACGCTTTTGTTAGGGGTTAACTTGTTTAGCCCTCCGACAAAAGAAGCTGTGAGTGAGAGCGAACAAGGCTGACTTAGCTCATCCCTTGAAGAAGAAAAATGGCTCGTCTTACACTGAATGCTGATAAGTGCTGTCTATAGATTGATGGCACTTATTTCATGAAAAGAAAAAATTACCTGCCGGGTTCGTCTATGGTGTCCGTGTTTTTTTTAGTGTGAAAATAATTGCCAAAGTGTTTGGATTTTCAAAAAAAGGTGCTATCTTTGCCCCATAAACAGAAAAATAGACACAAATGAAAACAATTCAATTAAACATCGATAAAGCATTGGGTAGGGGCGAAAAATCGTTCGCCCTGACAAAAGAACAAATTTACGCCCAAGCAGCGAACGCAAAACAAGCCAATTTTACGCTTGAAAACGGTACCGGAAAGGGCAATGATTTTTTAGGATGGCTGCATTTACCCAGTTCAATCACACCGGCAGAACTGGCTGATATTCAAGCAACCGCCGATTCGGTTCGCGCCAAATGTGATGTAGTCGTAGTCGTGGGAATCGGTGGCAGCTACCTCGGCGCAAAAGCCGTGATGGAAGCGATTGGCGGCACGTTTGACAACTATCGTTGTCATTGCGGGCCTGACCCGCAACCCCCTGCTAAGAAGAGCCCCGTTGTTTTATTTGCCGGACACAACATCAGTGAAGATTACCTGTACGAGCTGCAAGCCTACCTGAAAGACAAATCGTTTGGCATCGTCAATATTTCCAAATCGGGAACAACAACCGAACCCGCATTGGCGTTTCGCATCCTGAAAAAGCAGTTGGAAGAGGCTGTAGGCAAGGACGAAACCCGTACGCGCATTGTGGCTGTGACCGATAAAGCACGTGGCGCTTTGCGGACGTTGGCAACGAAAGAAGGCTACAAAACATACATCATTCCGGATAATGTAGGCGGACGATTTTCCGTACTCACTCCCGTCGGATTATTGCCTGTCGCCATTGCAGGTGTTGACATCGAGCAATTGGTTCAAGGTGCCGCAGACATGGAAAAAGCGACGGCAAGCACCGTTGCATTTGAGGACAACATCGCCGAAATTTACGCGGCTACGCGTAATGAAATTTACAAAAGCGGCAAAAAAATCGAACTGTTGGCGAACTTCACGCCGAAATTGCACTATGTGTCCGAATGGTGGAAACAGCTGTACGGCGAAAGCGAAGGCAAAGAGCACAAAGGCATTTTTACGGCTTCAGTCGATTTCACAACCGACCTCCACTCGATGGGACAATGGATCCAGGACGGCGAACGCAACATTTTTGAAACTGTCTTGTCTGTCGACCAAGTGAAATATCATCTGGAAGTACCTCATGATGCCGATGATTTGGACGGACTCAACTACCTCGCAGGCAAGCGCGTAGACTATGTGAACAAGCAAGCCGAACTCGGCACGCAAATGGCGCACGTAGACGGAGGCGTTCCCAATCTGAAAATCACATTGCCCGAACTCAATGAATACTATTTAGGTCAATTGCTCTACTTCTTCGAGCGCGCCTGCGGCATCAGCGGCTACCTCTTAGGCGTCAATCCATTCGACCAACCGGGCGTAGAAGCCTACAAAAAGAACATGTTTGCCCTGTTAGGAAAAAAAATAATACATTAAAAACGGATGTTACCTAAAATCCGGTCCAAGCCGGCTTCGTCTTGAATATACACTTCACGCGGCTTGCTGCCTTGGGTCGGACCCACAACACCTGCGCGTTCTAATTGGTCCATGAGACGACCGGCACGGTTGTACCCGATCGAAAATTTGCGCTGAATCAGGGACGTTGATCCTTGTTGATGAATCACAATCAGGCGGGCACTTTCCTCAAACAATGGGTCGAGGTCTTCACCACCGCCCATACTACTGCCGCCGCCAAAGTCGCTGCCACCTTCGCCCACTGTAGGCTCCGGTAGAGGGTAAGTCGTGGGATAGCCTTGTTGATTGCCGATGAATTTGGATATTTTTTCCACTTCGGGCGTGTCCACAAAAGCACATTGCACGCGCGTGAGCTCGCTGCCCTGCGAGAAAAGTAAGTCGCCCCGTCCAATCAATTGGTTGGCGCCGCCGCCGTCCAAAATCGTACGCGAATCAATCGCCGAAGTCACGCGGAAAGCTACCCTGGCAGGGAAATTCGCCTTAATAGTACCGGTGATGATGTTGGTGGTCGGACGTTGCGTCGCGATAATCATGTGAATCCCCACTGCCCGCGCTTTTTGGGCGATGCGGGCAATCGGCAGTTCGATTTCCTTGCCTGCCGTCATAATCAAATCGCCGAACTCGTCGATAATCACCACAATATAAGGCATATAGCGATGCCCTTTATTCGGATTCAGTCGCCGGTTGATAAATTTCTCGTTGTACTCTTTCACGTTGCGCGACCCTACTTTTTCCAGCAGTCTGTAGCGATCGTCCATCTCTTTCGTTAACGAATTGAGCGTGTGAATCACTTTTGTAAAGTCGGTAATAATGGGTCTTTCGGCATCAGGCAGGGTTGCCAGGAAATGTTTTTCAATCGTGGAATAGATGCTAAACTCGACCATTTTCGGGTCAATCAATACAAATTTCAATTCTGCCGGATGTTTCTTATATAATAAGGACGTGATCGCGGCATTCAGACCGACCGATTTTCCTTGTCCGGTAGCACCTGCCACCAGCAAGTGGGGCATCTTGGCCAAATCGACCATAAACACCTCATTGGTGATGGTTTTACCCAACGCAATCGGCAGTTCGTAGTGCGATTCCTGGTATTTTTTGGACGCGATAATCGAATACATCGACACGATTTTCGCATCTTTGTTAGGCACCTCAATGCCAATCGTTCCCTTGCCGGGCATGGGCGCAATGATACGGATACCCATGGCACTCAAACTCATCGCAATATCGTCCTCGAGATTTTTGATTTTGCTGACGCGGATGCCGTCTTCTGGCACAATTTCGTAGAGCGTGATAGTGGGACCTACGGTGGCCGTAATATTTTTAATGCCTATTTTAAACTGTTCCAGCGTGGAGATGATGCGATTTTTATTCTCGTTTTGCTCGGCCATATTGATGACCGTGTCGTTGGAATCGTACCGTTTCAAAAAATCCAACATCGGCAATTGGTAGTGCGACAAGTCCGCAGTAGGGTCATAAACGCCTAATTCTCTCAACAAACGGTCGCCTTCTTCATCGCCGTCCGTATGTTCGGGATGCGTGGTCGACAAGTGGTGTGGCAGTTCCTCGGGTAAATTTTCTTCTTTCTTTTCTAATGCGTTGATGATTGTAAAATCACCGGGATCTGATTTGGGCACAAACGGCTTGCTGGTCGTCGTTTCATCCACAATCAGCACTTGTGGCTTATGATCAAGCAATTCCTCCGGTGTTTCTTCACCGTCCTCTTCCTCCGAATCACCAAAAAGAGATGCCCAACTAAACAGTTTTTTAAACCAATGTTTCTTTTCAGGCTCTTCTAATTCTGCCGTTTCGCTGAATGGATAGTCATCCAAACCGGTTGTATCGTCTTTTTCAGTCTGTTTTTTCGCTGTTAAACTGATTAAAAACGGAATCGTTTTCGGAGAAATCACTGTCAAAGTGATGACCAACGTCAATAAAATGATAAAAAAGGCACCTATCTTACCTAAATTCTCTACCAACCATCTGCTCATGAAATCGCCGTGGGCACCACCAATTGAAAAAAAAGTGTCACCAAGCAATCCTCTAAAGAAAAATGAGAGGGCGACAGAAGTCCAAATCGTCAATACCGTGCAGATTACAAAATTGCGAAACAGATGAAAATAACGTGCTTTCATCAGGCGCAGGGCAAGAAAAATCAGAAATGCCAGCAAAAAAATATTGGATACGCCAAACCATTTATTCATCAAGATATTGCTCAAGAGTGCTCCGCGAGTACCCATCCAGTTATGAATACCGGCGATGCGTCCGAAATAAAAAAGGGATTTCCCTTCCACCAAACTCTGGTCGTCAGCACCGGTGAAAAAGAATGAAATCATTGAGAGGCATGCAAAAAGCGCAAACATCCCAATGCATAATCCGGATATGTAATGTGTGGCACTACTCTTGAAAAATGCCTGAAGCTTGGAGCCGGTCCCTGCTTTAGCATCCTTGGAGGGTACAGAAGTCTTTTTTGCCATGGATTTGAAAACTTTTATATAAATTCAGCCCCCAAAGGTACAAAATAATTATGAGTTATGAGTTATGAGTTTTTGTAAAAAAATTAGTACTTTTGCACAAAAATTAAACGGAATGAAACACCTGTTCCTTTTTTGTATCGGATTATGTACCTGGTTGCAGGCGTTTGCAGCTCCTGCAGACAGTGTGCAAATCAGTTTGCTGACCGTGATGCCACGCCCGAATGAGACGTACACAATTTACGGGCACACGGCTTTGCGCGTTCATGATTTGACGCAAGGTACGGACATTGTGTATAATTGGGGAGCCTTCGATGTCAAAGAGCCGAATTTTGTGGGGCGATTTGTTCAAGGAAAAACGGATTATTTCTTGAGAGAAGAACCGTATAATTGGTTTGTCTACTATTATGCGACGGAACAAGTGACCGTTTTAGAACAACTTTTAGCCTTTTCGCCCGAAGCAAAAGCCGGATTACTGCAGGTGATTGCGGAAAACAATCGTCCCGAAAACCGTATGTATCGCTATAATTTTTTATTTGACAACTGTACCACACGTGTCCGGGACTTTATCGAACAGTTTGGCGCGTCCAATTTGACGTACAAGGAGGCACCTGAAGGAATGCGAACGTTTCGCGAACAAATTTATGACTGTACCAAAAGCTATCCGTGGACTGCTTTCGGCATCGATTTGTTGCTGGGGAGCGGTGTCGATTCGATAGTGTCGCCTCGCAGCCTCACGTTTTTGCCCTTACGCCTGAAAGAAGCCGTCAATGCGCCCGCACAAACCATTATCAGTTATCAGTTACCAGTTACCGGTTACCAAACATCGCTCTCAAACGATGCACCTGTCATTGCGGGCTTGACCCGCAACCTCCTGACCAATAGCGCAATCATTATTGGCATTGCTTTTCTACTGATGATTGTTGCTTGCTTTTTGCCTCGCTGGGCGATGGCACCTGTCTATTTAGTTGTGGCATTGACGGGGTGTTTGCTGGTTTATATGAATTTTTTCTCGTTGCATCCGTGCGTTTCGCACAACTGGAACTTGCTGTGGCTCAATCCGTTGTATTTTATCGGTTTGGTGGGTTGCTTCCTGAAAAAAAGTTATCCCATAATCATTTGGTATCATGCATTTAATTTCGTACTTTTGTTGTTGTTTTTGTTGGCATGGCTGTTCCGCTTGCTGCCACAAACGTTTGAAATTCGCGATTTGGTATTCATCATACCATTGTTGTGGGCGTCAGGGAGGCAATGGTTAATGATTAATGGTAAATGGTTAATGATAAAAAAATATGGCTAAAAGAAATAAAAATAGAAACAAAGATAACACTAACGTGACCTCCGGTTCGACAGTTATCAAATGGCTTTGGATGTTGTTTTGGATTTCCTTAGTGCTGATTGCGTTGACATTTGTCATGATTGTCAAAGGTTGGGTAGGCTATCTGCCTGATGTAGAGGAACTTGAAAATCCCATTGACAGATATGCGACGCAGGTGATTTCGTCGGACAATGTCAATATGGGTACCTTTTCGCTTAAAAACGGCAACCGTGTGTATGCCAATTACAGCGATCTGTCGCCCTATATCACCAACGCTTTGGTGGCGACGGAGGATGCCCGCTTTGAAGAACATTCGGGGATTGATGCCTGGGCTTTGGTGCGTGCGGTGGTTAAACTCGGTCATGCAGGTGGGGGAAGTACGATTTCACAACAGTTGGCAAAACAACTCTATTCCGAACATGCAAGCAATGTCTTAGAACGTATTTTTCAAAAACCTATTGAGTGGGTAATCGCCGTTCAATTAGAGCGTTACTACACCAAACAGGAGATTATTAATATGTATCTCAACCAGTTTGATTTTCTCTACAATGCAGTAGGGATTCAGTCGGCGTGTTGGGTCTATTTTGGTAAAAAACCGAAAGATGTGACCGTACAAGAGGCTGCAGCCCTGATTGGAATGTGTAAAAATCCGTCGTATTTCAATCCGATTCGGAAGCCGGAACGCGTTCAGGGGCGCCGAAATGTGGTATTGGATTTGATGCAAGCACAGAATTTTATCACGAAAGAGCAATGCGAAGCCGCTAAAGCGACACCATTGGTCACGGATTTTCACAAAGCCGACCATAAAGAAGGTGTCGCACCCTATTTCAGGGAATATTTGCGCCTCACGATGAGCGCGAAAAAGCCCAAACGTTCTGACGACAAATATAAATACGATATCTACCGTTTTGCAGACGATTCATTGGCGTGGGAAACGAACCCGCTGTATGGCTGGTGCCATAAAAATAAAAAGAAGGGCGGTTCATATTACAATATCGCTGCCGATGGTCTGAAAATTTACACCACTATCGATTCGCGTATGCAAAAATATGCCGAAGAGGCCGTGACCGAACATGTCGGCGGTTATCTGCAACCGGCATTTTTCCGCGAAAAAGCCAAAAGTGCCACCGCACCTTTCGACCGCAATTTGAACCAGGCGGAGATGGACGCTATCATGGACAAAGCGATTCGGCAGACCGATCGCTACCGCGAACTGAAAAATAACGGAACCTCTGAATCCGAAATTCGGAAGATTTTCAATACACAAACGGATATGCAAGTCTTTTCGTGGGCCGGTATAAAAGATACAGTGATGACGCCACGGGACTCTGTGCGTTACATGAAAATGTTTTTGCAAACCGGATTTATGGCGATGGATTCGCACACAGGAGCCGTGAAAGCCTACGTGGGCGGCATTAATTTCCAATATTTCCAATACGACATGGTGAATCAGGGACGGCGACAGATTGGTTCGACCGTCAAACCATTCCTCTATTCTTTGGCGATGGAAAGCGGTTTCACGCCTTGTAGCGAGGTTCTCCACGTACCGCAAACGATTATCGGCGAAGACGGTAAACCGTGGACGCCCAGAAACACGGTCAAATCGCATCCGGGCGAAAATGTAACCGTCGGCTGGGGGTTGCAAAACTCCGACAACTGGGTGACTGCTTACCTGATGGGACAAATGTCACCGTACACGTTTAAGCGATTATTGCTTTCTTACGGACTTTCCGAACCCATCGTGCCTGTCCCTGCGCTCTGCTTAGGCTCTTGTGACGCCTCTGTGGGGCAAATGGTGTCGGGCTATACTGCTTTTGACAACGCAGGACTTCGCATTGAGCCAATCTATGTGACGCGCATTGAAGACCGCAATGGAAACATTTTAGCTTCGTTTGCTGCCCAATCGCATGAAATCATCTCCGAAAGTGCCAGTTATCAAATGCTGAGCATGTTGCAAGGCGTGATGAACGGCGGAACAGGCGGCGGGATGCGTGGTCGACAAGGCGTGACGGTGGCGATGGGAGGCAAAACCGGTACCACGCAAAGTAACTCCGACTGTTGGTTTGTCGGCTTCACACCGTCATTGGTGGGCGGATGCTGGGTCGGCGGTTCAGAACGCTCCATCCACTTCAACTCGATGAATGAAGGGCAAGGTGCTCGTGCAGCCCTCCCGGTGATGGGAATTTTCCTCAAAAAAGTGTTTGCAGACCCCAAATTAGGCTATTCGGAGACAGAACGGTTCAAAGTGCCCGAAAGATACAGTAACCCCTGTGCAGGAGGTAGTGAAGACGAAGATTTGTCAGGATTGCCAACAATTCCAACCACACCCCCCGCAAAAGCCGGCAAAATGGACGACATATTCAATTAACGTAGGGGCGACCCTTGTGGTCGCCCTCAATCACAATGGACGACATATTCAATTTAACGTAGGAACGACCCTTGTGGTCGCCCTCAATCACAATCATGGAAAGCATCAAACACATCTATAAAATAGGACACGGTCCGTCAAGCAGTCACACAATGGGGCCACACAAGGCGGCGCTGATGTTCAAAAGTCAAATCCCGATAGCCAATCGCTTTCGGGTAACACTTTACGGCAGTTTGGCATCGACCGGGGTAGGGCACATGACCGATGTAACAATCATTGACGCGCTCAAACCGTTTCCGGTGGAGATTGTATGGAAACCGGAAGTGGTGCTGGATTTTCACCCCAATGGGCTTCTGTTTGAGGCGTTTAAAGATGATACCTTGTTGAGCGATTGGACCATTTTCAGCGTGGGCGGCGGCGATTTAGCCAGCGAAGAACTGCAACTCAAACAGGAGATTATTTATCCGTTCAACACGATGTCCGATATTTTGAATCATTGCAAACAAACGGGCAAGATGTTTTGGGAATACGTCAATGATGTGGAAGATCCGGCGATTTGGTCGTTTTTGGAAACCGTTTGGAAGACGATGAAAGCGTCCGTCAAACGTGGCTTGGAAGCAGAAGGTGTGTTGCCCGGAGCCTTAAATCTACAGCGTAAAGCATCTGCTTATTACACGAAAGGGCAGAGTTATAATGTTTCATTGGCAAGTCGCACATCCATCTATGCGTATGCTTTAGCCACATCTGAAGAAAATGCAGCGGGTGGCGTGGTGGTCACAGCACCCACATGCGGTTCATCGGGCGTGTTGCCGGGGGTGCTGTATTATATGCAGGAAAAACATGATTTCAGTGATGCAAAAATCATAAAAGCCTTAGCCACAGCGGCTCTAATCGGCAATATCGTGAAAAAAAATGCCTCGATTTCAGGTGCACAAGTAGGCTGTCAGGGTGAAATAGGTGTAGCTTGTGCCATGGCGGCAGGTGCCGCTACACAACTATCGGGCGGCTCTATCACGCAAATCGAATATGCTGCCGAAATGGGCTTGGAGCATCACCTTGGCTTGACGTGTGACCCTGTTTGCGGCCTCGTGCAAGTCCCCTGCATCGAGCGAAACGCCTTCGCAGCGGTGCGCGCTTTGGATGCTTGCAGTTTTGCGATGCTTTCCGATGGTCACCACCTCGTAGGCTTCGACAAAGTCGTTCGCACCATGAACGAAACAGGTCACGACATGCCCAGCCTCTACCGCGAAACCGCCCTCGGTGGCTTAGCGAAATACATCTGATCCTTTCTCGCAGGAGATTTTTTGCTAATTGAAAAATTATGCCTACCTTTGCCGATCAATTAGTATTACTATGCGTGTAATGAAATTTGGCGGAACGTCTGTTGGCTCCGCGACAACTATTTTACAGGTTAAAAAAATCGTTGAAGCGGTGGACGAACCGGTCATCGTAGTCGTTTCTGCGTTCGGCGGAATCACCGATCAACTGCTGACGACGGCTCGTTTTGCGGCTCGTGGTGACATCGCTTACGAACAGGAACTCGACCTAATCGAACAGCGTCATCGCGAAGTGTTGGAAACCGTCCTTCCCAAATATGTCATTGCGGGCTTGACCTGCAATCCCCTACAAGGTATGACTATATTGCTCGACGAACTGAAAAATATCCTGAAAGGCGTATTTCTTGTGAAAGAGTTGTCGCAAAAAACGTCGGACAGTGTCGTAAGCTATGGTGAACGCCTCAGTTCGCTGATTTTGGCGGCGGTTTTGGATGGAGCACGGTTGTTTGATGCCCGTGCATTTATTCAAACAGATCGTCAATTTACCAAACACATTGTGGATTTCAAGGCGACTAACGCGCTGATTGAACAGACATTTGGGGATTCCCGCCTTCGCAGGAATGACACGGGGCGCCTGCGTGGGAATGGCACGGGTCATGACATTGTGGTTGTGCCTGGATTTATTGCGAGCGATAAGAACACAGGCGATATAACTAATCTTGGTAGAGGCGGTTCGGACTATACAGCGTCGATTTTGGCGGCGGCACTTCATGCGCGTATCCTCGAGATATGGACGGATGTAGACGGATTTATGACTGCCGACCCACGCGTCATTACCAATGCTTACGTTATCGAAAAAATGACTTATGTGGAAGCAATGGAATTGAGTAATTTCGGCGCAAAAGTCATTTATCCGCCCACTATTTACCCCGCTTATCACGAAAATATACCTATATTAATAAAGAATACGTTCAAGCCGGATGCGCCCGGTACCTACATCACGCGCGACAATCACAAGGATGACAAACCCATTCGTGGTATTTCGTCAATTAACGACACGAGTTTGATTACCGTGCAGGGTCTTGGTATGGTGGGCGTTATTGGCGTTAACTACCGGATTTTCAAGGCTTTGTCAAAAATTGGCGTGAGCGTTTTTATGGTGTCGCAAACGGCTTCTGAAAATACCTCGACGTTGGCGGTGCGCGATGCCGATGCCGATTTGGCGGTTGAGGCTCTGCGTAAGGAGTTTGAACAAGAATTGCGGCAGGGCGAAATCAACGATTTCAAGGTCGAAAAAGGGCTGGCAACGGTGGCAATTGTGGGCGAAAATATGAAACACGTGCCGGGCATTGCAGGCAAATTGTTTGCTACGCTGGGTCGTAGCGGGATTAGTACCATCGCATTGGCGCAAAGTGCCAGCGAAACAAATATCTCGTTTGTTATCAAGAGCGAGTATTTGCGCAAAACCCTCAACTCACTTCACGACTCGTTTTTCTTGTCGGAATATCAGGTGCTGAACATCTTTTTGGTGGGCGTGCGCACCGTTGGCGGTCAACTGTTGGAAACGATTCGCCGTCAACAAAAGCCGTTGATGGAACACAACGGTTTGAAACTGAACGTGGTAGGTATCGCCCGCAAAAATAAAATGCTGTTGGATCGAAATGGCATCAATCTGGAAAATTGCATCGCGAAATTGGATACCGAAGGGCTGGAATCCACGCCTCAAAAGCTGCAAGAAGCGATTTTGCAAATGAATATCTTCAATTCGGTGTTTGTCGATTGCACGGCGAGCGCGGAAGTGGCGGAACTCTATGAGGCGTTTTTGTCGCACAATATTTCGGTGGTGGCTGCCAATAAAGTCGCTGCGTCCGGAGCGTATAAAAACTATTGCAATTTGAAGGAAGCCGCCCGCAAAACAGGCGCAAAATACCTGTTTGAAACCAATGTAGGTGCCGGTTTGCCGATTATCAACACGATGAATGCGTTGACCAACAGTGGCGACAAAATTCTGAAATTGGAAGCCGTATTGAGTGGCACACTGAATTTTATTTTTAATACGCTCAGCGCAGATATTCCGTTGAGCAAAGCCATCCAACTGGCACAAGAAGCCGGTTTTGCAGAGCCGGATCCGCGCTTGGATTTGAACGGTACGGACGTGATTCGTAAATTAGTAATCCTCTCACGTGAAGCAGGTTACGAAGTAAATCAGTCCGATGTAGAGAAAAATCTATTCATCCCCGATAAATACTTTGAGGGTTCGACAGACAATTTTTGGCAAAAAATTTCCGAACTGGATGCCGGTTTTGAAACCAAACGTCAAACCTTGGCAGCGGAAGGTAAAAAATCCCGTTTTGTGGCAGTCATGGACAATGGTAAATGCAGTGTGGGCTTACAATCTGTCACCGCCACGCACCCGTTTTACGAACTGGAAGGCAGTAATAATATCATTATGATAACGACGGAACGCTACTACGAGTACCCGATGATTATCAAAGGCTATGGCGCAGGGGCGGCTGTGACGGCTGCCGGCGTGTTTTCCGACATTATTAGTATCGCAAACATTCGATAACAATGGCAACAGATATACAAACGATAAAACAGCGGTTTGGCATTATCGGCAACAGTGTGTTGCTGAATCGCGAAATCGAAAAAGCCCTGCTGATTGCGCCGACCGATTTGACGGTGCTGATTACCGGCGAGAGTGGGGTAGGGAAGGAAGTTTTCCCGCAAATCATTCATCAAAACAGTGCGCGCAAACACGGGCCTTACATCGCGGTAAACTGCGGTGCGATTCCCGAAGGAACGGTTGATGCGGAATTGTTTGGTCATGAAAAAGGCTCGTTCACAGGGGCTTTAACGGATCGCAAAGGTTATTTTGAGGCTGCTGACAAAGGAACGATTTTCTTGGACGAAGTCGGCGAATTGCCCATGGCAACGCAAGCCCGCCTGTTGCGCGTGTTGGAAACGGGCGAATTTATGAAAGTCGGTCAATCGAAAGGTCAAAAAACCGATGTCCGCATCGTAGCCGCCACCAATGTGGATTTGCTGAAAGCCATTCGTGACGGCAAATTTCGTGAAGACTTGTACTACCGCCTCAATACGGTGCCAATCAATGTGCCGCCGTTGCGTGACCGCAAAGAGGATATTTATCTGCTGTTTCGGAAATTTGCCAGCGATTTTGCTGAGAAATACCGCGTACCGGCGATTTCATTAAAGCCTGACGCACAACAAGTGTTAGAAAAATACCGTTGGCCCGGCAACATCCGCGAATTGAAAAACATCACGGAGCGCCTCTCTATTTTTGAAAAAGACCGCGAAATTTCGGCAGACGAATTAAAAACGTATCTCTCTGCACCCGCCTTAGAGCAACATCCGGCCGTTATTACGCAGGATTCCAACACGAATTTTTCAACGGAACGCGAACTTCTTTACAAAATTTTGTTCGAGATGCGGGCAGACGTCAACGAGCTGAAACGGATGATTTACGGCAAGACGTCGCACGAAATGCCGCGCCCCATCCCCATGCCGCAAAGTCACTCCATCCAGATGGTATCGGACGTTATCCCCGAAGAAGACGAAAAAACGCTCTCGTTAAACGAAGTAGAAAAAGACCTGATTATCAAGGCTTTAGAACGTCACAACGGTCGCCGCGCCGAAGCCGCCAAAGACCTCCAAATCTCAGAACGCACCCTCTACCGCAAAATCAAAGAATACGATTTGGAAAATTAAAAAATATACTTTATCTTTGTAAAAAAATAAAATACATTAAGATTATGCAAGCATATAAATTTGACACGACAATTTCTGAAAAAGGAACTATTTCACTTCCGAGTGAACCACAGTTGTTTAATATGGAAGTGGAAGTTATTATTGTCCCCAAAGGAAAAAACAATAACAAAGAAAAAAAAGATCATTCCGCTTCAGATTTCCTGAAAAAATGGTCTGGAGTTTTCAAAAATATGACGGATGAAGAAATAGATAATGCAAAGTATGAATATCTAATGAAAAAACACAAATGATAAAAGCCTTAACGCATTGTTATGAAACTATTTTGTGTCGGAATGAACTATGCAGCGCACAACAAAGAGTTGCATACTGAGTCGTTAAAATTGAAAGAACCTGCCATTTTTATGAAGCCCGACACGGCTTTGTTGCGCGGTGGAAAGCCTTTTTATATACCGAATTTCTCGTCAGACATGCAATATGAAACAGAAATTGTGCTGAGAATCTGCCGGTTAGGAAAAAATATTTCCCCAAAGTTTGCACATCGCTATTTTGACGAAGTGACGGTTGGTATCGACTTGACAGCGAGAGACTTACAACAAACACTCCGAGCCGGCGGACTCCCGTGGGAAATTTCTAAAGCCTTCGACAATTCAGCGGTGGTCGGCGAATTTGTGCCCATCGACAGTCTCAATACAAACATCGACCAACTGCCTTTTCATTTAGATATCAACGGGCAAACCGTGCAGCAAGGAACTACCGCCGATATGTTATTCAAATTCGACGAAATCGTCGCTTACATCAGTCAATTTTTTACGCTAAAAATAGGCGACCTCGTTTACACCGGAACACCCGCCGGCGTAGGTCAAATTCACATCGACGACCATCTGGAAGGCTATATCGGCACAAATAAATTACTGGATTTTCAGATAAAATAACAGTTAAAAGAAAGAAGAACCCGCCCAGGCAAAAAAATGAAACGAATTAAAATAAAACCCGTGCGGGCCCTCTTTCTTAAACTATTAGTATCATTACAGGACATCGCCCTGTACTGAAATTAATGACCCAAGGCGTTGCCGTTGATCATTACGTTACCCAAGGCGTTGCCGGTGATCATCACATTACCCAAGGCGTTGCCGTTGATCATTACATTATCCAAGGCGTTGCCATTGATCATTACGTTACCCAAGGCGTTGCCGTTGGGCTAGGTTATATAAGGCTTGCAGCCTACTTGGTATCTTTTTTACCCTGAAAGGGTAATATATCCTAGCCCCAGGCATCGCCTGGGGTGATAGGGATGATGAACATCCATCCCGTTTGCGGGCTGAAAGCCCAGCAGATAAACGGATGTTCGTTTAGTTGTGTGCTTAGATGTTTCGCACACAGCGCACTGAAAGCCAAAAGCCTGCTGTGGTTGTTGGCGTAGCCCATGTGCCGGCGTTATCAATGGAATTGCTCTTGTCGGTAGCCGTACTGCTCCACCACTTGCCGTTGTAATTCCAGTTGAGCCAGGTGCCGCCACCGTGGCGGTAGCCTGCCATCGAAGAAATACCTTTCCAAGCGGCTTTTTCTTCATCTGTCATCGACGCATAGCCGGCTATCAGTAACGCCCAGTCGGCATCAGTGGGAATGCGGTAATAACGATTTAAGTGTTTCTTACAGATGTCATCATCGCCCGTTGGCTTGGCTTGAAGCCACGTGTAGTAATAGCCTCGTTGACCGGCCGAAGGAGCAGGATTCACATCCAAGCCTTCATAAGTGGTAGCACTCTCACCGGCTTCCATCAAATTACT
>JAISKM010000059.1 GCA_031261285.1 Candidatus Symbiothrix sp.
GTTTGCAACTGCACGCGTGGCAAAAGCAATCCGCCTTTATCAGTAGTTGCCCCACCGGTCAGGTTAGTCTGTGTTTTCAACTCCAACAAGGCACCTTTAGCAGGTTCGTCAAGCGACCCGATTGTTACCTGCGCAGTTACAGTTATCAGTGAATAATTACCGGTTACCAGCAAGGTGGCTACCAACATTATCTTTGTGGACTGGATCCGCAATCCCATAAACATATTTGCTATTGTTTTCATATTCCGTGATTTTTAATTTTTATAATGATATTTATAATTTTCAACCGCTTTGCTGTTTTCATCTTTTACCTCTTTCAACCGGCCAAAGGTATCATATTCATAAGTTGTGATAATTTCATGCCAATCGGTGGAAGTGAGTCTGCCCACCAACGGTTTGTAGGTGTAGGTAGTGACCTTTGCATTAGGCAAGGCTCTTTGCAGACTGCCGTCTTTGAGTTTTGTTTCATTGGGAGTGGTCAATGCCGAAAGGGCATCGATACTTGCCACTGAAAAGACGGACTTGGCGGCGTCCTCCACTTCCGCATAAGTTGCATTTTTGATTTCTGCAATTAGGTATTGTCCATTATAGCCCCATAGATAAACACTATTCTCCAAATTATCTTTTGTAATATAGACAGGGTTACCATAAGTATCATATTGATGATAGTTTATCCGTTCTTTATAATTACTATTAAAAACCAAAAAGCCGGGGCCTTGAAGTTGTGATTCTTCAGTATTTGTCAAAGGACTTGAAGCTTCCAAAACATATGTCCACTTTGGTTTCGGGTTAATTAAATCATACTCATATCTTGTCAATTTTCCACTCAATAAATTCCAATTTCCATCTTTTTTAATTAATGTTTGTTCTTCAATTCTATAGCCTATTCTATTTTGGCTTACCAGTGAGCGTAATACTACTTTATCGGGAGGCAAAATATTGCCATTAAGATAATAATCAACAGGATATTTATATCTTGTCATGTATTCCTTGCCATTATTATTGATTATAGAGGTAGAGCGTATAAAATGTCTTGATGTATAAGTGTAAGAAGTCTGTTCCTGCACGCCATTTTTATCTGTTATAGCCTGTTGCGTTAGCAAGCAAGGTGTTTGGTATATTTTATAATAGCCCAAAGTCCGCAGAGAAGATTTTAATGAGATACTGTATTTTGTTTTAGCGTCTTCAATATTGTATTTATTTGTTTTTTTCAAAACCAAATTGCCGGAAGTATCGTAAGCCGTTTCTTCCAATAATCTTCCTCTGAAGCGGGACATATCATTTGTGAAAAAAGTGCCGTATTTTTCGGCCATTTCATACATGCTTAAATTGGTAGTCATTGCAATGCGTTTTTTTACTCCTGTGTCGTATAAATCGGGAACGTCATCCAAGGATGAAAATTTGTATTGAATAGAACTATTATTTGCAAAAACCTCCTTCACATACGGATAACTTACATGGTATTCAGAAAGCAGATTATTAGATCCAAAACTATTTGCACTAATATCTGTATAACTATACGCCACCATTATAATATAACCTCCAGCCCCTTGATAGCTCTCCATAGTTTCAGTTATTGAATACTTTGGTTCAAGTCCGATAACTCCAACTTCTTTGTTGAAGGAGTCTTGATACTTAAATTGCCGGGAATTAATAGGAGTTGTGCTTGTCTGAGTTTCAAAATCCTCTATCTTGCTTATTCTTGCTCCCCCACAGGCTTTTATTGTATTGATTTGTTGTTTAATCAAATCTGTTGACGTTGAACTTCTTGTAAAATAGGTATTGTACCGATTATATTCATACGTTATTTTAGTTTTTCCTCCGGTTGGATAGATTATTTCATTCAATAAGCCCACATCGCATACATTGGAGTTGGTCTCTCTATTGTTTTTCATAGTTTCACAATAAGTGTTCCAATCTGTTGCTTCTGTTTTGTCTCCACCTGCCCAAAAACCCCAATGGTCAATAGATAGCGTGAGAGGGTTTGGGAGATTGAGAGGGGCAGGCAGATTGTATTGAAATTTGTGTTTTAACCCTTTTTGAGCTACTGATTGTAAGAAAAAATACCGATTTTTGACCTGATAGGTAAACTCGGCTTCTTTTAATTGTGTATTATTGACATAATGTGCTATCTTTTTTAATTGTATTGCTTTATCAGTTGGTTCATCGGGATACACAGAAGCGATATTCTCATCATAAGTAAATTGTAAAGTAATATTATCAATAGAAATGTTATCTAAGATTGGTGTGTAAATTTCATCTTTTACCACAGGTTGTGTAGTTTTGGAAGCATATCCATAACCTCCGTTTTGGATTGCAATACCAGTGCCTGAATAAGCTATGTAGCGATATTTGTTCAAATTCATTTTAGAATGATAACTAAAATTGGCAATCCTATTATTCGGAGCTTTAATTGATTTCAAAAGCCAGGAGGTTATGTATCTGGGCATGATTTTACACTTGTCAGGATTGTTTGGAATAAAATACTCAAGGTATTTGCTTTCTCCTCCAAAGGTATAAATATATCCATCTGGGGTAGTAACCGTAATGGCAGAGCTAATGGGTGCGTCAGTCGTATGATAAGATTGAACAGGCATTTCGCTAATATTCACTCTACATCCGTTATCGTCTAATAAAACAGGTGTTCCATTATTGTCAATGATAAAACGTCCATAGTAGTTCCCAAATGCAAAAGTAAAAATATCAGGTTCCAAATCATATTTAAAATTGCCATTCGTTAAGTCCACATTGAAATTCATCAAATTTGCATCTGAATAATACTTATATCTGTTTTCTCTAATGGCAACCAGCATGCCATCTAATAAAAAATCCCTGCCATCACCCGTGCTTGCGTGCCCTTTTGTGTCATCCGGACTTCCATTCAGTGTTCGCGTTATTACGCCTCCACAGTTGAGAATCCAATTATATCCTACGGCAGAAGGACGTTTTGCAGGCATAAATCCACTTGAAATGTATTTCAGCGAAATTGGAATATCAAAATCCCGATCTTTATAGCCCTCCAATGCAACGCCAAAATCCAATAAACCATGATATTTGTTGACTTGCACACCACCGTACCTAATCATATCGGTTACTTGAGGCGTTGAAGTTCCTAAACTTTGTGGCTGAAAAAGGTAGGCATTGTTAGTTGATGGCACAAAATTAAAAATTTGTCCACATAGCACAAAGCCATTTCCCATAAGGAAAACAAGTATCAGTAGATTTTTAATTTGTTGTATTTTCATGTTTTCTTTTATTTTTCATTACTCCATTAAAATAAAAAAAGCGCGGACAAAACTCTAATATTCTATTTGTTTTCTGAGGTCTTCAACTACCTAAATTCCCAAATAAAAATGAGTATGCCCACGCCAAACGGCGTGAACGTCATCACTTTATATTTTGGGGAACTTTTGAAATTGTTGAAGTTTCAGAAAGCCAAAATATAAGCTAAACGCTTTTTCAATATGTCTAAATCGTGCGTATTATTACGCCTTTTGTATCATAAGCAATTTTTTTATCATATTTTATTTCACACTTATTTTGCAAAGGTAAAATAATTATTTTAAAAAACACTGCAAAAATTTATTTTTTTTAAATTTTATTGCCGTTTTTTTATTGTAAACTCTGCACGGCAGGTGTAACTCAAAAAGAAAGCGAGCACAAATTATGCCGGTGATAACAGTAAATACGGTCGTGGTTATTACTATATTAGGCAATAAAAGGCTAAAAACGCGAAAAAGGCTATTTGAACAATAGCCTAAATCTTTCTTCTACGCCCTCGTTTTGAGGTGTTTAGCTCTTTTTTAGGGCTAATACTCTTCTTCGTTGAAGAAAAAGTCTTCTTTACTGGGATAATCGGGCCAAATGTCTTCGATACATTCATAGATTTCTCCTTCGTCCTCAATTTCTTGCAGGTTTTCCACTACTTCCTGGGGCGCGCCGGAACGCATCGCGAAGTCAACCAATTCGTCTTTGGATGCAGGCCAAGGTGCATCTTCTAATTTTGATGCTAATTCTAAAGTCCAGTACATATTTTAATTACGAATTAAAAATTAAAAATTACGAATTAAAAATTATTGTATTCATTAAATTCACAATTCTGATCGTCAATTTTTTCGCAAAAGTAATCAAAAAAAATTTATTTGCAAGGGTTTTCCCAAAAAATTTCATCCTGATTGCATAAAAAACTTTGTTTGCGTGCTAAAAGGAAGAAATAATCGGACAGGCGATTGATGTATTTCAATGCTGCCGGGTCGATTGAAACCTGCTCTGAAAGCGCGTAGATGCGTCGTTCGGCTCTGCGACAGATAGTGCGGCAGACGTGAGCCAATGAATTGCTTTTGCAGCCGCCCGGCAAACTGAATTTGTTGCTTGGTGGAATCAATTCGGCGATTTTGTCTATTTCTGTTTCCAGCCCCCCAGCCCTCCTCAAGGGGGAGAAAGTACCCCCCTGAGGGGGGTAGGGGGGCTGTTCGGTGGCCAGGTAGGCGCCTAATGTGAATAGATCGTGTTGGACTTGTAATAAGAATTTTCGATCGTCAGGGTCGTTGATTTCGTCCAACAGGCAGGCGATGAATGCGTTTAGTTCGTCGACTGTGCCGTAGGCTTCAATGCGAGCATCTGTTTTTGACACGCGTTTGCCGCCAACTAAGGAGGTTTTACCTCTGTCGCCTGTTCGTGTGTAAATTTTCATATTAATTTTTCCAATGAATTTTATAGTATTTTTTCGGCAACTTCGGATTGAAAAATACCATCCCCAGATGCTTTAAATCGAGGCTGACTGTGGCTTGTTCTGTAGCTTGCAGCAACTGCCAAAATGCTTTCATCTCCGGCTGTTTACCGATGCGATCTACAATAATTAATGTGTTTTCGCCGGTGCGCGAACTGTATTGCTCTACTAACTGCCCTGCGGTCATTTCTGTTGGCACTTGGCGCACTTCAATTATATCCGATACCGGAAATAAAACGGTTTCGCACTCGAAATAGTCCGTTAGACGGAGCACAAGTGCGTCGTAGCCGGACAGGGATGATGTATTTTTTGTTTCAATCACTTTCGTCACCAAATTAAAGACAAATGGTGAGTGGATGCCATGCCCGTTGCGACTGCGAAACAGCCCTTTCATGCCGGAATCAATTGAAAAGAATAACCTTGTGCCAGCAGCCACTCGATGGATTTAGGCAAGGCTTCTTCTAATTTGCCTTGGGCGCGCAGCGAGTCGTGAAACACAATCACAGAGCCGTTACGCGTGTATTTTTTGACATTCTCCAAGACTTGTTCGGACGTTCGTTTGCGACTGTAATCGCGTGCCACTACATCCCACATGATCACTTTGAAACGTTTTGCTACAGCACGCAGTTGTGAAGGACGAATGTGTCCGTGCGGCGGGCGAAACAACGGACTGTCAATCAGTTGTTTCGCTTCTTCTACATCACGCAGAAACGTTTTTGTATCCGTTTGCCAACCTTGCAGGTGATGGTAGGTATGATTGCCGGTCAGGTGTCCGCGTTTCAGAATTTTCTGATAAATTTCCGGGTGTTTGCGCACATTATCTGCCACGCAAAAAAACGTGGCTTTGATGTTGTAGCTATCCAATAAATCCAGCACCCAAGGCGTCATTTCCGGAATCGGACCGTCGTCAAACGTCAGATACACCACCTTCTTTTCCGCGCGAAATCGCCAATGGACGCTCGGAAAGAAGATTCTATAGAGTAGTGGGGGTTGTTCAATAAACATATAGGTTGTTTTCGTAAAGGCGGGTGTAAAACCGGCCCTTACAGATTATTACCTCCTTGATTCATAAGTCTTTGATAGTGATTGATGGACTCCTCGTAAGTGATTCTGTATTTTTCCATTTGCTCCGGTGCGTTTTCTTGAAAATAATACAGGATAGTTTGCATGGCAGCTATATCTTTGCGCACGTCGTTGAAAACGGATGCGTACTGATTAGTGTTGAGACGGTTGTACCAGTTTAATTCCCGTGTGACAACGTCAGCCAGTTGCACATACAATTTGGTCGCTTTTTCTGTTTTGCCCACTTGTGCTAATGCGTCAGCTAACTCTTGACCACCATAGTAAAAATCAAACGGTACATTGTGATCCGGGATGACTTGCAAGCAGCGATCGACAACCGCTTCCGTACGTTTTACATCCTGTTCGTGCGCCAACGTTTGTGCCAGTTCGGCAAACGTGATGCGGAATGTGCGTGCCAAGCGACGGCAATTTTCGTCCATATACAAATCCTTTTTGTCCATATTGCCCCAGACATAGTTGTTCATCAGATTGTCGTAGGCAATATCCGGATCCATTCCTTTATTCATTTCTACCGGCACAATGCGATAAGCCATACCGTCTTGACGGAAATATTTTTGCAGGCGCACATAATTTTCATCGCCCACAGTGGTACTAAAATAGATTGGTCGCTTCCAATCGGCATTGTTTTTCAGCATATCCAAGACCATGAGTTCTTGTTTGCCGAGATAATGTTTCGCATTTTCGACCGGTTTCCCCTGCTCATTGTACACAGGTCCCAAATTGAGCAGCATGTAAGGCTGAATAAATGGGGTATATTTCGCGCTCACCACGTTTGCAGCTATCACTGCACCGGAATCCACCGGGAACGCCACTCGATAGGTCGGAATATTATCCAATTGAACGCCATAACCCGGAATATTTTTAGTACGCGGATCTTCTGATTTGATGCGTTCCAAGACAATATCTGCTGTCCAAATCCCCGTATCCAAGGGCACGACATAAGCCACATCGTGATTGCCTTGCACATATTCCCATTTTTGCCAATCAATGGGCAACGGTTTGGAGGTGTAAGCCTGTCGTTTCATTTGGTCGATGTACCAGTCCGTTTGCAAATAGCTCAAATTACAGACACGCACGTCTGTGCGGTAGCCTTCCACCTCTTGCGCGTACCATAACGGGAATGTATCGTTGTCGCCATTGGTGTAAATGATGGCATTGGGTTCGCATGTCGTGAGGTAATTTCGACCTAAATCGCGGGCTACAAAACGTTGTGAGCGATCGTGATCGTCCCACGTTTGCGACACCATTTGCAACGGTATTAATAGTGCGACCACCGTAGCCATAGCCGCTGAAAGGGTAGGGGACAGTTTCAATCTTTCCAATCCCTTGATAAGACCTACCACGCCAATGCCGATCCAAATGCAATAGGCATAAAACGAGCCTGCATACGCATAATCGCGCTCACGAGGCTGGTAGGGCGTTTGGTTCAGGTACAGCACAATCGCCAAACCCGTCATAAAGAACAGGGAGAAACAAACCCAGAATTGCTGTGCGCCCTTTTGACCGGATTTGATTTGCACAAAAATACCGAGCAATCCCAATAGTAACGGCAACAGGTAATATACGTTGTGTCCCTTGTTTTTAGCGATGAAATCGGGCATGTCTTTTTGCGGACCTACGCGTGGCGTATCCAGAAAAGAGATTCCGGTAATCCAATTGCCGTTCGACACTTCGCCGTGCCCTTGAATATCGTTTTGTCGACCGGCAAAATTCCACATAAAATAGCGCCAGTACATAAAATTCACTTGGTAGGAAAAGAAATAGCGTAAATTTTCGCCAAAAGTCGGCTTTTCAACTACTCGTGAACTCATGGTGCCGTCTTGTTGCATTTCCGGAATGCGCACTTTCTGACCTTTGAAGTTCGACCATTGTTTATAGGCTTGAACATGAGGTCCCTTGTCGCTGAACATGCGCGGGAAAAAGGTATTCAGTTTATCCATATACACCACTTCCGTGCGACGGGAAGACTCATAATAATGATCGGGTTCTGAGGCGTCTTTTTTCGGTACGCGAGAGTAAACAGGACCATTGTCTTTGTACTCAATATTGCCGCCGGCATTTCTTTTAGGCTCTCCAACAAAGGTTTGTCCGTAAAAAAGCGGGGTTGCACCATATTGTTCGCGGCTCAAATAATCGCGCAACGTGAAGATGTCTTCCGGCGAATTTTGATCCATGGGTGTGTTTGCTGCCGAACGAATCATGATGAGTGCATACGACGAATAGCCAATCGTCATTACCAGCAAACCAATCAAAATTGAGTTTAAAACGACCGGATTGATTTTTTTCGAGATAAACAAATAGCAGCACAAGACAATAATCAGTAGTATGCCCAGCCAAATGCCGCTCCCCAAAAAAGGAATGCCCAACAGCACTATGGCTGTTATGAAGGCGATTTTTGTTTGTTTTAATTGTTTGACGTGTTGGGCACCCGCAAGGGATGACCCTACGGTTGTCCAAATACCCCAACCCAAAACGCCCAAAATCACTATCAGGTAGAAAAATACGCCTGTATTATAAGGTAGATGCAGTGTGTTAACCGAAAATAATTCAAACACGCCGGCTACTTCTACCAAGCCTTGCACTAATCCATAAAGCACCGCGATTAAGATTCCGAACGAAATCAGCAACGCACCGGCGATGCCTTTCCAAGTAGGCGTATGCGTTTTACGGAAATAATATACCAACACGATTGCCGGGATACACAGCAAGTTAAGCAAGTGAATGCCGATTGAAATGCCCATGAGATAGGCAATCAAAATCAGCCAACGTCCGGCATGCGGTTCGTCGGCAGCATCTTCCCATTTCAAAATCAACCAAAACACGAGAGCGGTCATCAGCGACGAAAAAGCATAGACTTCGCCTTCCACAGCCGAAAACCAGAATGTGTCCGAAAACGTATAAGCCAAAGCCCCTACGGCACCTGACCCTAAAATGGTAATCAGTTGAGACAAAGTCATGTCCGTTGCTTTTCCGCCAACTGTGATGCGTCGCACGAGATGCGTAATCGTCCAAAACAGGAACAAAATCGTCAGCGCACTAAAAATCGCCGACAGCGCATTCAGCCACAGTGCCACTTGGGTGACATCCGACGCAAAATGCGACATGAAATTGCCGATAATCATGAACACAGGCGCTCCGGGCGGGTGTCCGACCTCCAACTTAAAGGCAGAAGTGATGAACTCGCTACAGTCCCAAAAACTCATTGTCGGCTCAATCGTCAACAGATACACAACCAGTGCCACGGCAAATATGACCCAGCCTGAGATGTTATTTAATAAGTTATATTTTTTCATACGTCTAAATTTTCGTGCAAAGGTACGAAATAATTATGAATTTCGCCAAAAAGTGTATATATTTGCAAACGCTCACTTTAATATAGATACGATATGAAGAAACAAAAAATATTCTGCTCCGTAGTGTTGCTAATAACTTGTGCTATTAGTAGTTGCGTTTGCAGCACTAGTAATCGACCCAAAATCATTGCCCATCGCGGCTTTTGGAACCGGTTAGGCTCAGCGCAAAATTCCATTTCGTCGCTGAAAAATGCTATTGATGTTGGTGTTTACGGCTCGGAATTGGATGTACATCTTACGAAAGATGGCTGCTTGGTGATTAATCACGATGATTACTATCAGGGTGTGAACATTCAAGATGCAACTTACGCCGAGTTGTCAGAACTGCGCTTAGCCAACGGAGAACCTCTTCCTGCGCAAAGACCATCCTGACTGGATTAAAGAAGCCAGGAAATTGGGGTTGACAACTAATGTGTGGACGATTAACAACTTGGAAGAGTTGCAATATTTTATAGAGAAAAGAGTGGATTATATCACGACGAATAATCCCGAATTGTTGAAAGGATTGTTAGAACGTAAATAGCCTATAGGGTTTAAAATCCAAAATCCAAAGATTCCGCATCCACATCTTTCACTTCTTCCTCTTTTGGGGCATGCGCTGTTTGGTGCACGGCATTTGCGAGGATGTTAATGGCTTTCACCGGACGGACGGGACAGATGGATTCACAGCCACCACAACCGATGCACAAGTCGTTGTAGACATGCGGAAGCGTCAACCCGCTGTCGCCATACGGCTCCATGCGGACGGCTTGCACCGGGCAATGTTCCGAGCACGCACCGCAGGACGTGTTTTCGCTAAACACGATGCAGTTGTTTTTGTTGAATTGCGCAATGCCGATCTGTGTGGTTTGCTTCTCTTTGAGACCACCTTTGAACGGCTCAATCGCATGATTGGGACAAACGTCCGAACACACCGTGCAATTATAGTTGCAGAACGCCATCTCGTAGAATGTCAAATGTGGTTTGAACGCGTATTCGATGCCAAATTCAAAGCCGGCAGGTTTCAAAATTTGTTGCGGACAGTGCGTCACACACAAATGACAAGCCGTACAGTTGGCGTTGAAATGCGCCAAACTCTTGGATCCCGGCGGGGTAATAGGGGTCAATTTTGTTGGGTCAACGTCTTTTGAAACGGCTTTGACACATCCCTGAATGAATGGAAGCGTGGTCGCCATCGCTGCCGAGGTCAGCAAAAAGGAGCGTTTGCTCTTGTCTGTCTCACCGGTTGTCATTGCGTGGCTTCGCCGTTTCGCAATGACATAGTTAATGGCGTGAACTTTTTTGCACTTGTCGAGACAGTCGAAACAGTCTACACAGCGTGAATAATCCACCGTCTGTGCCTTGCTGTCGATACATTCTGCTTTGCAGGCTTTTTCGCAGAGACCACATTTGGTGCATTTGTCCGTATCAATTACCACGCGACACAGTGAGAATTTGGACAACAGTCCGAGCAGTGAGCCAACCGGACAAATCGTGTTGCAAAACAGTCGTCCGCGTAGCAAAGCCATTATTCCGACGATTAAAAGTGCGATCAATGCGGATAAAAACGAGAGTGTCGTTACCGTATAAATCGTGACGTGATAGAAATTGTAATTGTTGAATTGCAATGCCAGCCAGTTGAGTCCATTGTTGCCTTCCATCACTAAGGGGCGAAACATATTGACGGCGATGCGTCCAAAATTGCTATAGGGGTCGAGAGCGAGCAGGGGAGTGGCGATGCCGAAAATCAGGAAAATTGCACAGATCGCGAGCAACGTGTAGCGCAACCAATTGTAGGGTTTGGAATAGTGGTGTTTGCGACGTTTTTTGGGGAGAAATCGCCCCAGAATATCTTGTAGAATGCCCAGCGGACAAAGAATCGAACAATAAATGCGTCCGAAAGCGATTGTCAGAACGGCAAATATCACGATTAAGCCGATGGTTCCCGCCAATATCGCAGGTACAATTTGTGCATGTGGAAACTTTTGCACCCAGTGTGGCGCTTTATTCGCAAAATCCACAAATGCCCACGTTATTACTGCAAAAACGAATAATGCAAGTGCTAATCGGGTTATATTCAACCAATTATGTTTCATCGTTTAATCTTTAAATTTATGGAATGTTTGACCCCGTAGGGGTCAAATATTTATAATATATGCGTTTTCTATAAACATGCGACCCCGTAGGGGTCGAACATCCATTTAATGTATTTTATAACTTTATGCGCTTAACTTTCAGCGTATCAATCTTTTGTGTGCCGAGTTTCAACTTTTCGCCGTTGGCGATGTGTCCGACTTCGTTGATGTCCATTTTTTCGACTTGGTTGAAGAGAGCGATGGCTGCTGTGTCGGCTGCTACGATGTTGGGCGACACGATGATGGTTTTCAGAACTGAGGTGTCATTCGGCGACTTGCCTTGCGGACCGTTTTTGCGCATGCAGCGATAGGCGTCCACGATGTTCAGAGCCGGCTTTTTGCTATAGGTGCAGATATCTGCGATACATTGTTGCAAATCGTTGGAGTGGAATTGACCGCGATCCCAGACGATTCCCATGTAATTTTTCATCGCTATAGACATTTTCGCGCCCCCGTGATTTTTCAGCACCGGCACGTTGAACCACACATCGGCGTCCAACAAGGCTTGATGGATTTTTGCCGATTTGAGTTTTACGCCTTTCGGAAGGCTGGTTGTTTTATAGTAGGATTCGTCGTTACCCGGCACCACGGTTGCATTGACTGCTTTGGCGGCTTTTTCGATACCTGAATGTTCGTAACATTTTTGCCAGTTGTCGCACGTGTGGTCAAATACCGTCACTTTTTTTGCACCGGCATTAAAACATTGTTTGACGAGTTCTGCAACCAATTCAGGATTGGTGTTGGCAGCAAAATTCGGCGTTTTATCCCAACCAATATTGGGCTTAATCACAACCGATTGTCCTTTTTTGACGTATTTGTTGATGCCACCCATCTCTTTGAGTGCGCGCTGAAGCAACGCAACGGGTTCTCCGCCCATCACAGCCACCATGTCGGGGGTCGATTCTACAGCCAATTTACCGGCTTGCGAAGCGGCAGTCAGTTTGTCAAAAGTCAACATGGCTGCACCCAGCACAGCTGTTGTTTTCAAAAATTCACGACGTTCCATAAATTCAAACTATTGATTTTGCAAAAGTAATAAATAATTCTGTCTTGAACTATGATTTCAGTGATTTTTTGAAAACTTTGATTTTTTTAACACACTAAAATCAAAGTACATCATTTAATCACTTTAATCACAGTTCAGACATTATATTTTTGGCAATTGCATCGTTACGCAATGCAGGCTACCGTGTTGCCGAATCAGCGGCAGGCAGTTGATGCCGACGATCTCGCGATCAGGAAAGGCTGTTTGTAAGGTAGATTTTGCGATTTCGTCCAAACTTGTGCCATAAGTTGGCATAAGTACGGCATCGTTGATGATGAGAAAGTTGGCGTAAGTTGCCGGCAGGCGGTTGCCTTCTTTGTCGTACACGGCTTCTGCCATAGGCAACGGAACCAAGTTGTAGGGTTTTCCGTCAGCCGTTTTGAATGTTTTCAGCTGTTTCTCCATTTTCGACAATCCGGCGACATAAGCAATCGTGTCGGCATTGCAAAAGCGGGCGAGGGTGTCGACGTGGCTGTCGGTGTCGTCGCCGGCTAACCCGCCGTGATCGAGCCACAACACGCGCGCTGTTCCAAACACTTCTGCAAAGAATTTTTCGATTTCTTCCTTGTTTTCAAACTCGTTGCGATTGGGAGCCAACAGACATTCGGATGTGGTGAGGATGGTACCGGTGCCATCGCTTTCGATGCTGCCGCCTTCAAGGATGTAGGTGCGTAAATTGTGGTAATCCAAAGATTGACCACCTAAGGGCAACAGATGTTTTGCCCCTACGGCATCAAACGCGCCGTTTTTGTACAATTTTTGTGTGATTTGATTGTCGTGGTTGGAGGGAAATTTCAATCCCCAGCCGTTGAATCCGAAGTCCAAAAGATGGGCTTTGCGTTTGGAAAACGTGGTGATTGGTCCGTGATCGCGTGCCCACGTGTCGTTAGAGGGTAATTCCCGAAACGTGATTTTTTTGTAATCGACATCCGTTTCGTCATTGCGGGCTTGACCCGCAATCCCCTTATCCAATTGTGACTTCACAGTTTCCATCGACTGACAAACGATAATCAGTTTTTCTCGTTTGAGAATCTCTTTCGCAATGTGTACAAAACAGGGAATCACCTCGTCCAAAATTGGTGCCCAATCCGTATTTTCATGCGGCCAAGTCAACATGACCGCACTTTGCGGCTCCCATTCTGCCGGGAAGCGGATGTTTAGTTTGTCTGTCATTTCTTTGTGTTTAATAGCTTTCCTCTGCTTTTCGTACCACTTCATCCAGAATATCCATCAGGTCGAGTGAAAATTGCCACGACATGTTCGGACTTTCCAACACTCCTTTCTCCAAACAAGCCATGACTTCGGCCGCCTCATAATTATAGCCGTTTCCAACGGATTGAATTGGAATTTCTACTTCTTTTTCGACTTCTCTGCCGTTGTTTTTTTGGAACGTAAGCTTGGTGGGACAATGAAACATCGCATGTAGTTTCAATTGACCACCGTCACCATGGAGTATTGCATCGTTGCTCAAGTTCAGTTGGAAAGAGGAAGTCAGCACACTGATTTCGCCACCTTTGTGTTTAAACAGGATAGCCGTCGTCCAATCCGTGCCGGTTGGAGCGGGCACGGCTGTTACCTGAATGCTTTCAGGCTTTCCAAACAAGTAGAGGGGCATAAAAATGGCATAAATACCGATGTCCGGTATTGATCCGCCCCCTAATTCGGGATTATACGCCCGGTGAGAGGGATTGAACGGCGCAACGAAACCGTGGTTACATTGAAACAACGACGGTTTTCCGATGATTCCGTTTGCCACTTCCGTTTTGAACTGCATCATATCCGGCAAAAAACGGCTCCACAACGCTTCCATCAAAAAGACCTTTTTTTCCTTTGCTTTCGCAATCATCTGTTTCACCTGTTCCAAATCGGATGCAAACGGTTTTTCGCACAAAACGGCTTTTCCTGCTTCCAGACACATCATCGTGTGCTTAAAATGCAAATTGTTGGTTGTGGCGACATACACCACATCCACATTCGGATCGGCCAACATTTCTTCATACGAACCGTAGGCTTTTTCAAAACCGTGCGTTTCTTTGAACACTTCTGCCCGTTCCAACGACCGCGCTGCAACGGCATAGCGGTTCGCGTCAGGCAACTCTTTTAACCCGTCGGCAAATTTGTTGGCGATTCTCGCCGCACTTAATATTGCCCAATTATACTTCTTTTCCATGTTTAATGAAGCGATTAACAAACGGAATGTCCTTTAGCGGCAAATCCCGTTTTAAAATTATACTTATATAGATAGCCAGCAAACCAGTGTTGAATGCCAAGCGTAAATACAAATTTGGAAGGAGCACAAAGTAAGAAATCGCATACAAAACGGCTGCTAAACCTGTGTAGAAGCCAATCGTTTTCAAATTGTATTTGATGGGATAGTTTTTTTGACCGATGAAATAGGAGAGGAGCATAGCCACCCCATTGGCGATAAACGTTGCCCAAGCACATGCCCAATAGCTGTACAGAGGGATAAAAATGATGTTGATTGCCACGACCAAAATACAAATCACGATGGAAAAAACAGTCCCCCAGTAAGTTTTATCGGTGATTTTATACCATAATGACAGATTGAAATAAATGGCAAAAAACAGTTCCCCAAGCAAGATAACCGGTACAATGCCCAGCCCCGGCCAATAAGCCGGGCCGATGAAATACTTGATAATGTCCATATAAAACATGACGCCGAGGAAAATCAACAGTCCACCAATGACAAAATAGGTCATGACCTTGGAATAGGCTTGTGAGGCATCCTTGTCGTTGCTTTTTTCAAATACAAACGGGTCGTAGGCATATCGGAAAGCCTGTGTAAACATCATCATGATTTGTGCAATCTTGAAACAGGCCGTGTAAATACCTAATTCGCTCAAACTCGTTTTCGGAATAAAGGGGTAAATAATCCGGTCAGCCACCTGATTGCTCATTCCGGCAACACCCATAATCATCAACGGAAATGAGTAGTTAAGCATTTTTTTGGCTATATTCCACTCAAATTTGAACTTAATTTCAAACACATCGGGCAACAAACAAGCTGTTTCAATTCCCGTTGCCAAGAGGTTGGCAATCAAAACATAACCCACGCCAAAATCTTTATCATACCACGTCACTAAGGAAGGGTAATTCGTTTCTAACCAAGGACATACGACCAAAAAGAACACGCAGAAAATGACGTAGAGCACCACATTAAGAATTTTCAATGCGGCAAACTTAACCGGGCGTTTTTTGTAGCGTAAATAGGCAAACGGAATCGCACTCACAACGTCCAAACTCACGATTACAATCACCAACCGGAGGTAAACGCCCGGAATTTGATTGCTCCACAAATAGGGACGAATATCCGGCAAATAGCCCAGAAAAACAAACAAAAAGACGGCTGTGAACCCGCAAATCAGTAACAATGCAGTCGAAAACACCGTTGTAGGCTTGTATTTATCCTGGTGATTGGCAAATCGAAAGGCACCCGTTTCCAAGCCAAACGTCAGCATCACCAGCATCAGAGCAGTATAGGCATACAAATTGTTAAGCACACCATATTCTGTCGTGGAAAGCGTGTTGGTCAGCAATGTCGTCATCAGCCACATCATCATTTTTTGCAAAATGCTGCTGCCGCCGTAGATGACGCTATCTTTCAGGAGGGATTTTGTTGCTGCCACTTTTTTTCAATTACGAATTAAAAATTAAAAATTACGGGTTAGAATAAACTTCCTTGCCTGGCGCCCAGCGTGCGATTGAGGTGCGAATAGGCGAGTGTGGTGACTTCGCGCCCGCGTGGGGTGCGTTTGATGAAGCCTTCTTTGATTAGGAAGGGTTCGTAGACTTCTTCGATGGTGCCCGGATCTTCGCCTAACGCTGTGGCAATGGTGGTCAATCCCACCGGACCGCCGTTGAATTTGTCGATAATCGTCAGCAGAATTTTGTTGTCGATTTCGTCCAAGCCGTATTTGTCGATATTGAGGGCTTCGAGGGCGATTTCTGCAATGTTTTTGTCGATTTTGCCGTTGCCTTTGACTTGGGCAAAATCGCGCACACGACGCAGGAGGGCGTTGCAGATACGAGGTGTGCCGCGACTGCGTGAGGCAATCTCTTTCGCGGCGGAGTCGTCGCACGGCACATCCAAAATAGTGGATGAACGCCTGATAATCGCTTTCAGTGTGTCTATATCATAATATTCCAAGTGCAGATTGATGCCGAAACGGGCGCGGAGTGGGGCGGTCAATAAGCCGCTGCGAGTGGTGGCTCCGACCAACGTAAATGGTTCTAAATCAATTTGTATGGAGCGGGCACTCGGACCCTTGTCTATCATGATGTCGATGCGGTAATCCTCCATCGCGGAATACAGATATTCTTCTACCACAGGACTGAGGCGGTGGATTTCGTCGATAAAGAGCACGTCGTTTTTATCCAACGAGGTGAGCACACCAGCCAAATCGCCGGGCTTGTCCAAGACCGGACCGGACGTGATTTTGAAACCGACGTTCAGTTCGTTGGCGATGATGTTAGACAGAGTAGTTTTTCCCAGCCCCGGAGGACCGTGCAGGAGGACGTGATCTAAGGATTCCGCACGCATTTTCGCTGCTTGAACGAATATACGCAGGTTTTCAACGATTTTGTCCTGACCGCTGAAACTCTTGAAAGAGAGTGGACGCAACGCATTCTCAAACTCCTTTTCTTTCTCGTCCATAGTATTTTCGCGTATATCGAATGTCTCCATTTTCATTCCAATTTTATTTATTGCGGCACAAAGTTAATCATTTTCCAGCGAAATCGCATACTGCATTGACTCTAAATATACATTTATCCACGGATTTTCTTCGGGCGAGCCCGCTAAATTGGAGCTGTGCCACAGACTTATATACTCTTTGTCTGATTTTTTACAGGTGTCAATGATCTGTTTAATCTCTCTCAGAGCATCCTCAGGCGTGATTTTCGGATTGGCAATAAATGTTGTATCCGTTACCAACGGCGTCGTTTCCGGTATGCGTATAATTTTTTCCATCGCATGCAGGTAGTTCAGATAAGGCACCTGTTTGGCCGATACCAATAAAATGTAGGGTTTTTTCAACCGCCGGTGCACATCGTCGATGCGCCACATAGCGAAATAGTAGGGATCGCGACGTTTTCGTAAATGCGTGTTCAGACGTTCCTTAACTAGCGCATAGTTGCCGTCGCTTAAATCTTTGAGTGATCTCCAGACAAATTTTAGCAGCCCTTCTTTGAGATGCTTAAACGGGACATCAAGTTCGTAAATACACTGTGTTACCATATATTATTGTAACTAATTATAATACAAAGGTAAACAATTATTTTGAATTTGCGTTCAAAACGCTTAAACTCAGGCAAATAAAAAAAGCGTGAACATACTCGCTTACTTGATGTCCTAGGTCAGGCTCTGGAAAACCCTCGTACAGACAATAAGTGCGAGTAGTCCACGCCCTTAGAGCGTGAACTCTCTCACCACTTATTCCCCTGTACTAAAATTACTCCAGAATTTGACCCAGAGAGAATAAGAGCAAAAAGCCCTTTTTATGCTAAAATGCTAATTTTTTATTTCATCGTATTGCATTTCTATTACACTTTGCAAAGATAATACTGTTTTTTTAATTTACCAAACTTTTTTTAGGTAAAATATCACTTTTTTTGTTATTTTTTTCAATCATTATACGTCGGCAAATCCGAATACTCTTTGCTATAGCGCAACTGTTGTTCGGCATATCCTTCGGTGTACGTGATATTTACACCGGAGATTTTGCCGTCTTTGTCTTTAATCGCTTGATACACAGGGTTTACGAATCCTTTGTATGGGGCGATGTTTAATTTTTTGTAGCGTGCCAAAACTTCTTGGTGCAATACCGGATCGACTTTCACGGCGTAAGTTTCTACCAAATTTTGAGCTGCTTTGAAGTCGCCGGTTGATTTTACGCGTTGCACTTCAGCCAACAGTTGACCAAACAACTCACGCAATTTTGCATAATCGTGAACAACAACCACTGTTTTGCCGTTTTCTTTCACCAGTTCCACCACATTACCTGCTTTGCCATGATCCAGCACCCAATGAGCGATCATCGAACGGTTGCGCATGTGGGCTTCCTCGATGCTTTTGCCCGCTTCAATGCGTGACAACTGGGTCATCAAACCGTTCATCATGTATTTGTAATATTCGGCTTTGTAGGCATCCATGTTAGGCAATAAGCCCAATTCAACCACTTTCGGATCGGCGATATAATAGAGTGCGAACAAGTCGGCACGCGATTCTTCCCATGTAGAGCCGTAGGCTTTCAGTGCGTCGGGGTCAACGCCCGGAAGAAGTTGTCCGGAAGCGTGTCCAAGGCATTCGTGCATCGATGTGTGCAAGTTGTCGGTCAATGAACCATATTCTTCCATCAATTTCTTTTCTTCGGGACAGCACACAAATTCGTCTGCAAAACCACTGCCGGCAGCCGCCTTGTCGTAGGCGTCTGTGATGTTGGTGATGGTCACGGATTTGGAGCCGTATTCTTTGCGTATCCAGTTGGAATTAGGCAAGTTAACCCCAATCGGTGTAGTAGGGTAGCAGTCACCGCCCAAAATAGCTGCCGTAATCGCTTTTGCCGTGATGCCTTTTACTTTTTCTTTCTTAAATTCTTGAGCCACAGGTGAATTGTTTTCAAACCATTGGGCATTTTCGCTGAGAATTTTCACCGACTTGGTCAATCGAATATCTTGAAAATTCACCATCGCTTCCCAGCTGGCTTTGATGCCCAAAGCGTCTCCGTAGGACTCTGTGAAGCCGTTGACATAATCTACCATCGATTCATTGTCTTGCACCCAAGCGATAGCATATTGATCGTATGTTTTGAGTGAACCCGTTTTGTAAAACTCTATTAAGGCAGCCGTTGCTGCTTTTTGTTTGTCGTTTTCGGCGTATTGTTGCGCTTCGGTCAACCAGTATACCACTTTTTCGAGGGCAACAGAATAGAGTCCGCCTACCTTATATACTTCTTCCACCAATTTGCCGTCTTTTTTCACCAACCGGCTGTTCAAACCGTAAGGTACGGGCGAGAGGTCTTTCGGGTTTTTCATCGCGTTGTAGTATGTTTCGACCTCTTTTTCGGTCACGCCATCGCCATAATAGTTGTTAGCCGAAGCCACAATCACGTCCACATTGGGGTCTTGATTCACTTTTTTTGCCATAATCGTGGGGTCAAACATCACAGGTATGATTTCTGCTAAAAAAGCATCGGCAGATTGACCTTTACGCGCCGGAATTAATGCCGGATCTAACTCACAAACGGCATTGGTGAAAAAATCTTCCGAAAATCCGGGCAAGAATTTTTCTTCACCGTAGTGGTGGTGAATCCCGTTTGAGAACCACACGCGCTTGGTATAGACTTCAAACGCCTTGTAGTCGTCGGTGTTTTTATCTCCTTTATAATTGGTATAAATAGCCTCCAATGTGCGGCGAATCGCCAAATTGTAGCGGTTATTTTGGTCGAACAGGATGTCTCGACCCCACAAAGCCGCCTCTTGCAGGCAATAAATATACGCCTTTTGGTTGATTGAAAGGCTATCCCAATCCGTCACTTGATAGCGTAAAACGCCTAAATCGGCAAATTTTTCCACATTGTAGTCAAACGCTGTTTCTGCTTGTTGTTTCTCTTTTGTGCAACCGGTGCACACTGCCACTGTCATCATCATTAATAAAATAGTCTTTTTCATATATATACTAAAATTTACAATTTGCTGCAAAGTTACAACAAAATTACGAATTACCAACTACCAATTTTTTATGAATGTTGATTTTTTGATAAAAAAATCAACAATTATTTGCATTTCTAAAAATATTATCATATCTTTGCCCACAGAATAATAAAATGTTCGCTTATGACAGACAAAGCGTAGTAATACGCATGATTTAGACATATTGGAAAAGCGTTATAGCTTAATCTTGGTTCTGAGAATCTCTACAATTTCTAATGAACTATCAAGAGTAAAAGTGAAGACGTTCGCGCCGTTTGGCGTGGGCACAACACATTTATTTGATAGTTTGGGTAGTAGAGAACCCTCAGAAACAGATAGATATTAGAGTTTTGTCCGCGCTTTTTCTTTTGATATATGTGAACAAATGTTCAGGACAAAGCGTTATTCTTATGAATTGATTTGGATATGGCAACACGAAAACAGGTTTTATTTTTTCTCGTTTTAGGGTATTGTTTACAGGCGTTTGGGCAAGTTCCGCGTGATGCGATAAACTGTCCTACCCCTGATATTGCTGCTTTGGGTACTTTCGGGAGTGTTCCGGTCAGTTTATATACCGGACAGCCGAACCTGTCCATTCCGCTGTATGAAATCAAGGAAGGCAGT
>JAISKM010000153.1 GCA_031261285.1 Candidatus Symbiothrix sp.
AAAGGTGGACTGCTTTTGCCTCGCGTGCAGTTGCAAACGCTCACGTCACTCCAGCCGTTTATCGATGCGGAAACCGATCAGGATAAACTCGAACACACCGGATTGGAGGTGTACAATGTTACTGACAATGCAACTTTCAAGCCCGGTATTTATTATTGGAACAGTACCCAATGGAAACCTGTAAATGGTCCGGGCACAGTCATACACCTTCCGTCGTTTAATTTAGAATGGGATGCGAATACCACCAAAACGGTGAACCTCTATGACGTGTATACACATAATTTTACACCATCAACGCCACTGATTTCCAGCAATTCGGCATTAACAACCGCAACTGCCCTGACGAACGTGTTGGGAGAAGCCGGCGACTATGACTACCTGGTTACAGATTACGACGCAAGCTGCATCACCATCGAAAGCATATCGGCCACCGGCGGATGACCTACGATTGCACCACCACCGCGCCCACATCTCTCTCGTATCTGAACATTATTCTGATTAAAAAATAGAAAGCAGGATAAATTTTTTACAATAGTTTAAGTGCATGTTTAATCATTTGTTCGACCGGGAGGGTAGGGTCGGAGGCTGCAATTTTGCTCACGACCTTGTGGGCAGCCGGTTGATTGAAACCCAACATGACTAAGGCAGAAACAGCTTCTTGTGCTGTTTCGGATCTGACAATCGTCGCGCTTGTTGCTGTTCCGGAGGGAGTTGCACCCTGTTTGACTTTGTCTTTGAGGTCGAGAATGATGCGTTCCGCCGTTTTGGCTCCGATGCCTTTAACTGTTTTGAGCGCGTTAGCATTGCCTGTAGCGATGATGCCTTCCAGTTCATAGACGGCCAGCGACGAGAGCACCATTCGCGCCGTGTTTGCACCCACTCCTGACACTGAAATCAGCAATAGAAACAAGTCGCGTTCGCGCTTGTCAATAAAGCCAAACAGCAAGTGTGCATCTTCCCTAATTACTTCGTATACAAATAGTTGGCACGTTTTTTGCGTGCTCAAAGCCGAATAAGTATTTAGTGAAATACTCACAAAATAACCCAGTCCGTTGACTTCAAGTACAACGGACGCAGGTGTTAATTCTACGATTTCCCCTTTAATGTATTCTAACATAATGTTGCCTTTGATTTTTTGCAAAGGTACGATTAAAAAAGAAATCTTGCAACTACTTTAAATGAGATGCCGTAGCGTTTCTCGTTGAGCGATTCGTTCGTCCAGTATTTCTTGGAATGCCATGATGACTTTGATTTCTTTATCGGTCAAAGCGTCAATTTTGTTTTTACGCAATGCCGATTGAAAAACTGTTGTTGATACGAAAGCTTTTTCGCACGCTTTTCTCACATCTCCCTGCCGATGTTCTTCGGCTCTTCTTTTTTTAATTTTTTCCAACTCGTCCATAAAAAATATATTAATTAAATTATTAAATCCTGTAAAAATCTCTTGGCTTATGAATTTCTTTGCATTCTAATCACAAAACAACCTCTCTATTTTTAACATATCTTTATCTTTTTTTCGCAAAGATACACTATTTTTTGGTTGTATGCAAGAAAATATCACTATTTCTTCACAATTTATAGTAAAAAATATATAATTCGTTTTTTTATGGCACTCAATTGAAGCAAAAATCACCAAACTAATTGTGATGTGTTAGTTCTTTAATCATGGTGGTATCAATCACTTTACTGTAGATTTGTGTGGTTTGTATCTTCTTGTGCCCCAGCAGTTTCTGAACGGTTGTGATACTGATACCTTTATTCAAAAGTAGGGTCGCAAAGGTGTGGCGCGCCACGTGAAAACAGACTAATTTGTGGACGCCGGCAAGGTTAGCCAACTCTTTCAGACAGCGATTGACATGTGGATTAGACATTTCATTAAAAATTTCGCCTGTTTCCGGCGACAGGTATTCGTGCAAAATTGCGAGCGGTTTGCCGCTAAACAGACAGGAGACCGGTACACGTATCGACTCACCCGTTTTTTGCATGTCTTTTTCAATCCATTTTTGACCATATTCTGTCTTTAGTTCTTTGATATTCAGCGATTTAATATCGCTGAAACGCAGGCCTGTATAGCACGAAAACAAAAACATATCCAATACTTTTTGATAGCGCGTATCACGTCCTGTCAGTTTTAAATTCTCAAATGCGCGCAATTCCTCCGGCGACAGGTGGGCACGTCGCGAAGCCTGATTTCTAATTCGATAATGCCGAAATGGATTTTTTTGAATCAAATCCTTATCCATTCCAATATATACAAATTTTTTGATGTGCCGGAAATATTTGTTGATGGTGTTGATCGAGCGTCCTGTGCGAATGCAGTAATTTTCAAAATCGCCTAAAAATTCATAAGTTATATCTGCAAAGGTGGCGGACGGACAAAATTTCTTGATGACATTCAGTGTAATCCGTTCATCTGTCCGTGTATTCAGGGCCGTAGCACATTCTACTTCAATTTCGGTTTGCATAAACCGGATAAACGACGGGTCGACAGGGGCTTCATGTTGGGCATGGGACTGCCTTGCAAGGAATTTGCCGATAACCTCATACGATTTATGGAGGTCATTCAGTTCATCCTCGGTCATCTTAACCGTTTTTGCTTTATCCGTCATTAGGAAGGGAAAAATTGGGCATAGCACTGCCAATCACGCTTGTAACCGTCTTTCTGTGGAAACAGAAATTTGGACATAACATGAGCTGTTAAGTTAATCGCACACTGCCTGATACCGAAACTATGTCTTCCTCTGCATTTGTAACAGAGAAAACACAACCTTAGCCGTCAGGTTATTTGCAACAACCTTAACACACACCAACAATGCAACTGCAAACAGTTACTTTGTTTGAATCCTCAATGATCGGGTTGAAAAAATGTTCGTTCGTTTCATTTTTTAATTTTTAGTTCGTTCGTACTTTGTTCGTGATCTCGCAAGTAAGTTCGTTACTGCAAAGGTAGAAATATTTTTTGGTTTTACCAAATTTTTTAGAACATTTTTACTGAATAAATTTTTTGTCGAAAATCAGATAACCGATATTGACCCCAAAATTCCAGTTTGCTTTGGGGAAACTGTAATGGTTGACGAAAGCGCTGATAGACATGAATGGAAGTTGCGCCACGAGGCTCACTTCGCCCATATAGGCATATTTGGAAAGGGGATCGCCATATTCAGCGGTGTTGTCGGCTAACCGAACGAGGGGGCGAATGGGTACAAATGCGTACAATTCGTTGCGCAGGTGGAAGGTTGAATTGATTTTCCAAATGGGCAAAAGACCGGCTGCGACGTATTCGTTGGCATGAAAAGCCTCGTTGAAAACGAGCACACTGTGTGGGGTGGGGGTGAATCCGGGTGCTTGCAGAACAGATGCCGTGTAGTTGCTCCACAGCCGTTTATTCGACACCACACCTTGTACGGCTACACCCAGCGTAAACCGGCGGGCTATCCTGTGAAAATTTGTAATGCCGGCGTCTAACTGGATGTAAGACTGATCGACAGTCGTTTTCGAGAGTTTGTTGACGACACTTGGACTTGGCGTATAATGTTCTTCTCCGGAAACAAATTGCGCAAACAGGTAGTGTTTTTCTCCGCTGATTGGAAATTGTTTTGCATCGGTTGAATTTTGTTTGTAATACATCCCAAGATTGATAAGACTGTATTGACTTTTGTCAAAACCGGTTTGATATTGTGAGTTGTTTTGATAGTATTGATCTTCCAATCCACCAATTCCTGCCAAGAAGTCCACTTTTCCATGGGTCAGGAAAGGCATGCCGACTCCCACCTTGGCGAAACGTTCGGTTTGACTTGAAAAAGCAGCTAAATCGGTATCAATGAACAACTTATTCGTGTCGAAATAGTCGCGCGTATGGTAGGAAAGGAGTGCAGAAAGGTCAAATGGAATATGGTAGGTGATTTCCCATTTGCCTTGTAGTGTCGCCCCATTATAGGCATTTCCCAATTGAACATCCAAGTTGACATTGGTTGAAATCATGGTCAAACTGCGGTAATTGAATCCCAGATACACCTGATTAGCCGCATTGGATGAAATATCGCCTCCAAATTCGACCGTCAACTCATCGTTCATCGTAACGTCCAGATACAAATCGTAGCAACCCATATCTTGGTTGTACTTTGCATGTGGCATGATTTCCTTAATTTTGGAGTTGGTCAGCAGGCGAAAATAGATGCGTTTAAATTCTTCCATCGTGAACGTCTGTTGCGTATGCGGGTGAATTTGCCGTTCGATGTAACTTTTCTGCGCATCAGTGATTTCTTTCCCGTGAATGTAGACATTTTTAAAAATCAGGGGTGGAAGTGAGGCTGTATACTGTTTGCGCCGTTCGTTAACCTCCGCCAGAGGCACTCGGCGGTCGATTCTGCCTTTGATGGAATCAATCATGGATAGGGTAGTGGTGTAGCCCAAATCAAACAACTCTTTAGATTTTTGAAAGTCGAGCAAACTCACATCGTCCAGTTTAAATTTCATGATTATACCGTCCTGGGGATCCACCCGATAGTTGGTTTTTTGCATCACAAGACTTTCCATCTGCTCGTAAATGGTTTGATCTTTGGGCGCATCCGTCTTGCCGCCTGCGACTGCCGATCCAATGATAAAATTCGGACGCCAAGCCTGTTTCATGGGTTTAACAGGGAAGTTATCATAAATGCCGCCGTCCCACAATGGGATACTATCTTTAATAAGTGGTTTGAAAAACAGCGGAAAAGTCATGGAAGCACGTACTGCATCGCCCAGATTGCCGCTTCTAAAAATGACCGGTTCTTTGTTGTAAACATCGGATGCCACACAGAGAAATGGGACAAATAATTTGTCAAAATCGCCTCCACACTGCGTTGTAGCCGGTGTAAACACTTGCAAAAACGCCTGATTCATCTGAATCGGATTGATCAAACTATTGGGCAAAAGTGCATCTGTGAAAGACGTTTTCTTAGGGTTATGGATGGGCACGTTAAAATTCACAAAAGAGGCGTTTGCCGGCGGCTGACGAAAATAATATTGATAGGCTTCTTCCACTTTTCCCGTTTGCCAATAATAGAAATCTTTGGACATAAACAGTTCCAGCATCTCGTCGGGCGTGTAGCCCATGGCGTACATGGCACCAACGATTGCACCAATGGATGTGCCTGATATATAGTCGATTGGGATGTCATTTTCTTCTAATGCCTTGATGATGCCGATGTGCACAGCACCCTTAGCCCCACCGCCGCTCAGCACTAATCCGACGCTTTTATCGGCTTGTTGTGCAACTATCGTGTTCAATTGCAACAGTACTGCTAATAATATGTATAGATAGCGTTTCATTGTTTTGCAAAAGTACTTGTTTTATTTCGATGATGCAAATAAATTGGGAAAAAATGATTAACTTTGTGACAAAATTACTTAGAAATGGAGAATATATTTATTCAGGAGATTACGGGTCAAGCCCGCAATGACGAAAATCGCTATGATACTCTGCATGGGACGTTTCCGTTTAACCGGGTTCGTTTGGAAGATTATGAGCCTGCTTTTCGGAGGGCGATGGAGTTACATAATATTGAGATTGACAAAATTGTGAATTGTGAGGAAGCCGCTACTTTTGAAAATACGATTGAGGCGCTGGAATACTCCGGACTGGACTTGGAGAGGGTAGGGGCTGTGTTTTTTAATTTGTTGGAGGCTGAGAGTTCGGATGAAATGATGGCAATTGCGCAGCGGATTCAGCCTGAGTTGACGGCGCATGCTAATAATATTACGTTGAATGAGAAGCTATTTCGGCGCGTGAAAGATGTTTATGATAAGGCCGGAATTGTTGGCATGGAGTGTATCCGCTCCGGCTCCGGTCGACACGACGAAAAGGAGCGGGCGAAGTTGTTGGAATTGACTTATGAAGGATTTTTGGATTCGGGGGCTAATTTGAATGATTCTGATAAGGCGAAGTATCGGGAGTTGTCGACGAAGCTGGGAAATTATACGTTGGAGTTTGGACAAAATGTTTTGAATGCTACCAATGCGTATTCTTTGTTGGTGACGGATGAGAAGGATTTGGGTGGTTTGCCGGCAGATGTGATTGAGGAAGCGGCTCGAAAAGCGGGAGAAAAGGGTGAAACGGGATGGGTGTTTGATTTGTCGGCACCGAGTTATGTGGCTTTTATGAAGTATGCCGACAATCGCGAATTACGAAAAAAACTTTATTTAGCTTCGGCTACCAAGTGCATTGGTCGTGATTGCGGTTCCCGCCTGCGCGGGAATGACAGCCCGCAATCTCCTCATGAAAGTTTTGATAATGTTGAAAATATTAAGAGGATTATTAATACACGGTTGGAAATTGCCCGTTTGCTGGGGTATGAGAGCTATTCGGATAAAGTTTTGCGTAAACGGATGGCAAAGAATGCGGGGGCGGTGTTTGAATTACTGGATGAATTGTTGGAAGGGTTTAGGCCGGCAGCTTTGAAAGAAGTCAAGGAATTGCAAGAATTTCAACGTCATTGCGGGCTTGACCCGCAATCCCCTGAAACGATAACACTCATGCCTTACGATTGGGCGTATTATTCTAATAAGTTGAAAGACAGCAAATTTGATTTGAATGATGAGTTGATAAAACCTTATTTTGAGCTGGAAAACGTGAAAAAAGGGGTGTTTGGATTAGCGACCAAGCTCTATGGTATTCACTTTAAGAAAAGTGTGGAAATACCTGTGTATCAGGAAGATGTGGAAGCCTTTGAAGTCTTTGATAAGGATGGGAACTACCTTGCAGTGTTGTATACTGACTTTTTTCCGCGTGCAGGTAAGCGTCCCGGAGCTTGGATGACTGAATTTCAGGGGCAGTCGGTACGCGCCGGGAAACAGATTCGGCCGCATATTTCGATTGTGATGAATTTTACACGTCCTACGGCTACTAAACCGGCTTTGTTGACGTTTGATGAGGTGAATACGTTTGTGCATGAATTTGGGCACGCTTTGCATGGGATGTTGGCTAATACGGTGTATCCAAGTCTTTCAGGCACAAGCGTTTACCGTGATTTTGTAGAATTGCCTTCGCAGATTATGGAGAATTTTCTGCTGGAGAAGGAATTTTTGGATCTATTTGCAGTTCATTATGAAACGGGCGAGAAAATTCCTGCGGAATTGGTGCGGAAAATCGTGGATACAGCTAATTTTCATGTGGGTTATGGCTGTTTGAGGCAGTTGTCGTTTGCTTATTTGGATATGGCGTATCATTCTATTACAGAGCCGTTTACGGGCGATGTTGGCGATTTTGAGCGCCAATCGACTGTAGCGACACAAATTTTGCCTGCAATACCTGAGGCGATGATTTCGCCGGCGTTTAGTCATATTTTTTCCGGTGGTTATGCGGCGGGGTATTATTCTTATAAATGGGCGGAAGTGTTGGACGCGGATGCTTTTGCGTTGTTTAAGGAACGCGGGATTTTTGATCCGGATGTGGCGCAATCGTTTTATTCGACTATTTTGAGTCGTGGCGGTACTGAGGATCCGATGGATTTGTATTTGCGGTTTCGTGGGAAGAAGCCGACGACGGAAGCGCTTAAGAAGCGTTCGGGGATAGAACCGCAAGTTGCCGATTAAATCCGTACATAATTACTATTATGTTTAATAGGATTTTTAGGGATTCTCCCCTTCTCCAGTCCGGCAAGTTTTGTTGGATTCAAATTTATTTGTACCTTTGTTGAGGAAATTTAAGGGATTTTATAGTGGGAAAGGTAAAGACAGCATTTGTTTGTACGCAGTGTGGGAATGATTCGCCGAAATGGTTGGGCAAATGTCCGGTTTGTGGTGAATGGAATTCTTATGTGGAGGAAGTAATCAGTAAGAGTACGCCGGATGTGCTAGTGCCGGCGATGTCTAATTTTGATAGTTTTCAGTCGAAGCCTGTGTTGTTGCAGGAAATTGAGACGGAAACGGAAGAGCGCATGGATATGAACGATTTGGAGTTGAATCGTGTGCTTGGCGGCGGATTGGTGCCCGGATCGCTGGTGCTGATTGGCGGCGAACCTGGGATTGGAAAGTCTACCCTCGTGCTGCAAACGGTTTTGAAACTGCCCGGCTATAAAACACTCTATGTGTCCGGTGAAGAGAGCGCTAAACAACTGAAACTGAGGGCTGAACGATTGCATACGACCAATGATAATTGCTACATCGTGTGTGAAACCAATTTAGAAAAGATTTTTACACATATCAACGCTGTGAAACCTGATTTGGTGATTGTGGATTCGATTCAGACTGTTTTTACCGACCGGGCAGAATCCAGTCCGGGCAGTATTACACAAGTCAGAGAGTCTTCTGCGGCACTGTTGAAGTTCGCTAAAGAGACCGGAACCCCTACCCTGCTTATCGGACATATCAATAAGGACGGCAATATTGCCGGTCCAAAGGTGTTGGAGCACATTGTGGATACGGTTTTGCAGTTTGAAGGCGACCAACATTATATGTATCGCATCCTCCGCAACATCAAAAATCGCTTCGGAAGCACCTCTGAATTAGGCATTTACGAAATGCGGCAGGACGGTTTGCGCGAGGTCAATAATCCGTCCGAATTGCTCTTGACGCAAAACCACGAGGGGCTGAGCGGCGTTGCCATCGCGGCTGCCATCGAAGGCGTGCGCCCGTTTTTGATTGAAACACAGTCGCTTGTGAGTACGGCTGCCTACGGCGTGCCGCAACGTAGCGCAACAGGCTTCGATATTCGCCGAATGAATATGCTTTTAGCGGTATTGGAAAAGCGGGCAGGCTTCAAATTGGGTCAAAAAGACGTGTTTTTGAATATTGCCGGTGGGCTGCGCGTGAACGACCCTGCAATGGATTTGTCGGTGATTAGTGCGGTGCTTTCATCCAATATGGACGTCACCATTGAGCGCGAAACGTGCGTGTGTGGCGAGGTGGGTCTTTCGGGCGAAATTCGCCCCATCAATCGCATCGAGCAGCGCATCCTCGAAGCCGAAAAACTCGGCTTCAAACGCATCATCATCCCTGAAAACAACCTCAAAGGCTTCGATACCGAGAAATTAAAGATAAAAATTAAAGCCGTTCGGAAGGTTGAGGAGGCGTTTCGGGAGTTGTTTGGGTGATTAGTTTCTAATTATCTGTTTTCAACAGGATGAAAAAACCTACCAAGAACTCAATAAATGTGAATCCTTATACCAATCAAGCTGTTTATACTGCTCATCCATAGAAACATAAAGAAAAACGAGAATGCAATTCTAACGTTTATACCACAAAATTTCTTTTGTTTTTTCTTAAAAAACGAGTCCCACTCCAAATGTTAAAGAATGTCTTATGCTTGTATGAGAACTTATTTCTCCTG
>JAISKM010000168.1 GCA_031261285.1 Candidatus Symbiothrix sp.
TCGGTCTGTAACACATCGACTGCATTGTGCAGGTCTTCCACCATTTTGCCTAAGCGCGACCATTGCGGGAAGCGGTCGTAAAAATGTTCTGCCTCGCTCCAACGTGTCCCGAAACCCGATTGGTCATACGCCAGCACAGCATAACCGGCTTTGGCAAGGGCGAGTATCGGGTGCAAGTCACTTCGGTACACCCACATGTAGCCCAATGGATAGTGAAAACCGTGCAGCCAAATTACCGTTGGCAGTTTGGCGCCTTCGGGTGTGTCGATGGGATAATAGAGGTCGCCTGTTACTCCACCGAAATGGATGCGGCGCGATGTTACCTGATTGCGTTCGGGAGTACTCCAGCCATACGAAGTGCCTCCGGTAGCGATGACCCACGAAGGAACGTCCGGCGCAAGTTGTCCGGGGTTGCCGATAGTGCCTTTGCCTATCTCTGTGGGACCATAAGACGGGACTGTTCTGCGTATATGAACTGCCTCTGCCGATGGATTCAGGCGTATGGGCGTCTCGCCGAGCATCCATTTCACCTGTTCAAGAGTGGTTTTCGCTTTGGCAGTCCACTCTGTTGCAGACGATGCCAAGGGTGCAGTAGTATTTTGTTTAGGAAAGTCCGTTAGATTGATATTGTTTCCTGATGTGGCCTTCCATTGGTCGAAATTCCAAGGGAAAACGAAATGATTGACCCACTGCTTGTTGGAGCGACCGAATTGGATGTCTAACCAGTCGAGGCTCGCTTCCAGGTCGTTGCTTCCGTGAAATCCGGGAATTGCCAGCATTCCCATCCGGTCGGGTTGCCCAAGACGTTCATACACTTTTTGTGCGGATTGATAAGCCTGTTCCATTGCCCACCCATTGGCAACCTGGTCGGTGTAGCCCCATTGGAGTAAGGCTGCCCGCGGCGCAATCAAGGCCAGGAAAAGATTGGCATCCACCGGCAGACGGTCTTCACGGCCGGAAAAATCTCTCAAACTTGGAATAAACCAGGTTGGGTACGAGCGCGTAGTTCTTTCGATGCCTTCTCCACCACCCCGTTCGCCGGCAAAACGCCAGGGTACTACTCCGCCGACACCGGTACTGCCCGCCAGCACGGCTGCAATGCGTTCGTCAAAAGCGGCTGCTATGGTTGCCATTTTGCCGTCACGAGAATAGCCGTTGATAGCAATCCGGTTCATGTCCACTTCCGGCAATGTTTCCAAATAATCAATGACTATCTGCGCCAACCAAGCCCGACGGGGTAATGTGGCGAAATCATAATCGGGATAAAGTTCGCGTAAGGAATCAGCATCGTCCATAAAGTCGTTGCCTGCATAACCGGCTGAGATATAGCCGCGCCGAATCACGGTGTTAGCCCAGCCGTCAAGGTTAGGACTGATCATCACCGGCAACTTTTCGCCCTTTTCTACATTCGGGATAATCGTCCGAATACGCACGCTTCCCTTGTTTTGCGGACCAAATTCAACACGGACGTTACGCACTAAATAACCTTCACCAAGTGTTTCGTCCAACAGGACAATATTACCGATGGGTGGCTTCGGGGGAAAGGTGCCAAGCATATACTTTTCAAACAGTTGCTTGATTTCGTTTCGCCGTGCAGTCCAATCTTCCGGACTATTTCCCACGGGGCGACCGTCGAAAAATTTCAATGGGTCGGGCAAGAGATTCGATTTAGGCAGTTGGTCAATGTCGATAGTTTGACCCGTCAATAGAGAGGTATGTGCGATGAAAATGCCAAGAAGGCAAAAAACAACTAATTTCTTCATATTGCAAATTAATGAGTTATTAAAACCACCGTTACTCCTTTCGCACCATGCGCACCGATAACCAGCGCTTGCTCAATATCAGCCGTCTTAGAAGGTCCGGAAATAAATACCCCAAAACCATACTCACCGAATTGAATTTGCCGGTAGGCTTCGTGCATATTATTCACAATGCTGTCTTTATCAAGCAGAATAACCAAGTACTCCGATATGAAATAAACCGCTTTTTCTTTTACGTTTTGCGGAATCCAAATGCAGCCGTTTTCTGCTACGCCCAATTCGCCTTGGATAATGGCTAAATCCGTTCCATTCAGTTGATAAGGTGTTTCTACCGTGTCGGGATTGCGGTTGGCAATTGTTATTTCGGGTACGTTGGAGGCAATGGTTTTGGCTTCCGGATAAAGCGATTGGATGCAGGAGTTGATGTCTTGACCTTGTTCCAACACGACCACTTTTCCACCCACATTTTGTATCGTTTCTGTGAATTGCACCACCTTATCGGGATACTGAATCCCATCTATCACTATTTCGGGCAAATCGTAAGTTGCCTTGATATTCCGGCGAATATTGCTTAGTATTTCGTCTTTACTACTCATGATAGTTGAAAATTGAAAGTTGAAAATTACGAATTAAGTTTACCGCTTTTCCAAATTTGGGTGAATGATTCTTTGGCGAATGCGGGCATTTCTCTTCCTTTGCCCCAGCCGTTTAAATGATTGTACAACAGAAAGCGGGGAAAGTGATTGATGACCGGTGCAAATTTCAATCCGGTATTGTATAATGTCGGACGGTCAAAAAGAAATTTCAAGCCGAACGATAGCACTTTCTTCGTGGGGTCTGCCTTGCCAAATGAATCTAATTGTTGCCGCCAGCGATATATCTGGTCTGCCAAGTCTATTTTTGCCGGGCATACATTGTTGCAGGAATAACACAGCGAACATGCCGACACATTATCGAAGTATTTTTCAGGCGACCGGAGCATGCCGAGATTGATGCCGATGGGTCCCGGAATAAAATAGGTGTAAGAAAATCCACCACTCCGACGATATACCGGACAGGTGTTCATACAGGCGCCGCACCGGATACATTTCAAGGTTTGATTGTGTTCGGTATTTCCTAAGGAAGTACTGCGCCCGTTATCCACCAATACGATGTGCATTTCGCATCCTTTGCGAGGCCGGCGATAATGCGAGGTATAAGTCGTGGACGGCTGACCGGTTGCGGAACGCGCTAATAATCGGGTATATACACTTAATGCCTGATAGTCCGGCACTAATTTTTCTATTCCCATCGAAACGATATGCAGTTTGGGAAAAGAGGTGCCCATATCGGCATTTCCTTCGTTGGTGCAGACCACCACATCGCCGGTTTCGGCTACACCGAAGTTGGCTCCGGTCATGGCGGCATCGGCTGTCAGAAATTCGTTGCGCAGATGTAGACGCGCTGCGTGTGTGAGGTAAGTCGGGTCGCTATTATCTTTTTCCGTCTGCAATTTTTCTTCAAAAAGCCGGCCGACTTCCTGTCGTGTGAGATGGATAGCCGGAAGCACAATATGGCTCGGCATTTCCTGTTTCAATTGCAGGATGCGTTCGCCCAAGTCCGTTTCTACCACATCAATTCCGCGCTCTATCAAATACCTGTTCAGATGACATTCTTCCGTGAGCATGGATTTGCTTTTCACGAGTTTTTTTACCTGATGCTTTGTCAATATTTCGTGTACGATTGCATTGTGCTCTTGGGCGTCTTTCGCCCAATGTACAATGACTCCGTTCTTTTCCGCCTGTTCGGCAAACCGGATAAGGTATTCATCCAAATGCGAAAGGGTGTGGAGTTTGATTTGGCTCGACAATTCCCGTAGTTCTTCCCATTCCGGAATATTCATCGCGAGTTTGTCCCTTTTCTCGCGCACCATCCACAGGGTTTCATTGTGCCATTGTTCCTGTGCTTTATTCCGAATAAAGCGTTCGGCGGCTTTTGCATGTTTTGTACTCATAATCCGGCTGATAAAATTTGAACAATGTGGATAAATTGAATAGGCAAGTGCTCTCTTTTTACAATTCCCTGCAAGTGCATCAAACACGAACTGTCTGCTCCGGTGATGTATTCTGCGCCTGTGGCGATGTGATTCCGCAATTTATCTTGCCCCATGCAAACCGAAACGGCAGGCTCTTCGATAGAAAACATGCCTCCGAAACCGCAACATTCATCCACTTTTTGAGGCTCAAACACTTCGACTCCTTCCACCAAAGCCAAAAGATTTTTCAGTTTGGAATAGCGCGGAATATTCAATTCGCTGGCAGACGAAAGATGCAATTCCCGCACACCGTGACAACTGTTGTGTACGCTCACTTTATGCGGAAATTTTCCCGGCAGTTTATCCACCTTGAGTATATCGTGTAAAAATTCGCAGATGTCGTATATTTTGCCGTTTGTTTGGCAAAGATGTCCGGAGGGTTGCAGGATGCGCGAATAATTTTCTTTTACAAAAGCCACACAACTGGCCGAAGGCGCCACTACATAATCGTATTGTGCAAAAATTTCATCGAAATTTGCAGCCAATGAAACGGTATCTCTTTCAAAACCTGCATTGGCCATCGGCTGACCGCAGCAGGTTTGATTGATTGGATAATCGGTTTCTATCCCCAAGGAACACAAGAGTTTATACGTTGCAACGCCCACTTCGGG
>JAISKM010000046.1 GCA_031261285.1 Candidatus Symbiothrix sp.
GCTTGTAGGTGAAGGTCGTTACTTGGGCATGGGGCAAGGCTTTTTGCAGACTGCCGTCTTTAAGTTTCGTTTCATTGGGAATCACTAATGCCGACAGGGCATCCATGCTTGCCACCGAAAAAACAGACTTGGCGGCTGTTTCCACTTCTGCGTAGGTCGCATCCCGGATTTCGGCAATCGGGTACTGGTAAGTATACCCCCACAAATAGACTACTTTTTCAACATCGTCTTTGGAGAGATACACCGGATTGCCGTGAGAATCATAAGTGTGGTAAGTGATGCGGGTTTCAGGAGAAGACTGATTTTTCGTTTGCAATTTTACAAATTCCGGTGCAAACAGATTATTGCCCCAATTTTTGTAACCGGTCAGTTGTTTTTGTAAAAATTCAGAGCCATTTTTGTATTCGGATTGCTCTATAACAGGCGACAGTATGTTGTGAGCAACCATATCGGTATAGGGAGCATAGTTATAATTAAACGGATGAGTAACTGCTTTTTTGAAACTCGTTCCGTTACTATTCGTAATTGTTGTTGCTATCGGTGAAGACAGGTGATTATTATCATCATACATATAGTTTGATATTGTGGAAATGTTTCCGCCTACAGTATATTCGGTTTCCGTTGTCGAAGATAGCCGACGTATTCCCCGGTAGATATAATAATTATCATTGGGGAAAATTTGATTGGCGACACCTGGCCAATATTTATCATACACTGTATTCTCAAAAAATAGCAGATACCATCCATGATTAGGTTCGTTGGATGTATGAGAATGATAGGTAAAGGGGCAGTCGAATCTATCTATAAAATCTATCCATCGCCTGTAGAAGTTCACCTGTGGGGCTTTCATATATTCGGTTACGAACAATCCTTTTACAGGATCTCCCAGTTCGATAAATTCGTATGTATTGAGAGTTTCATGTACGGGTATCGCTACATTGTTTTCTATTTTATAGACAGTACGACGAACCAACTCCGGAGTCGAAAAGATATAACTGTAATAATGCTTTACGAGAAAAGGGAGCAATACATTTTGCGAACCTCCTATATCATCCGGCGTATAGGTGTATTCATACACTGTTTTCCCGCCTTCGCTGTATTCTGTTACCGTGTCGTACCAAATAGGCATATTGGTGCTTAGATAGTGAGCGAGATAGGAATAGGGCATAGTTTCCCTATGCCGTATGGTAAACCTTAGGAAATACTCAGCCTGTTCCAAAAATTCCGCCGCATAAAATTCGTTGACAAAATGTTCTTTTTTTGGCACGTAAGTAGTTATACCAGAACCCGATTCTGCCTGTCCATATTTGTAGGTTTTGGTCATCATTTTTCCCGACGAAGGGTCGTAACTGTTCATTGCTGTGATACGCAAGCCCCCTGCTGTTTTTATCATACCGGTTATATGGTCATAATATCGGTTGGCTTCGTAAGAGAAGGAGGTGTATCCTCCTGTCGGATAAATGATTTTTTCAAGAATATTAGCCTTCATGTGGTATTCCGATGGCTCTCTGTTTTCATAGCCGACTTGGACGGATTGGCTAAATCCTGAAAAAAACCGGGTGGCCTGCAGTGTCATAGATGGTACAAATCCTGCCGAATAAGGACTTCCGTTATAATACCCCCAATAGTCTTGAGATTGTACACTGCTGAAATCTTGTGAATTATACTCAAATCGGTAAATACCTCCTCCATTACTTAGCGATACGGAACCAAGTCGTTTGTCTGCGTTAGCCTCGCGTTGGAAAACAACGCTTTTTACTTCATTTCCGGTAGCATTGCTCAATACGATTTTATTCAATTGATAGGTAGCGGCAATTTGAGTGGATACGGAACTTTGATACTCAAAATCGACACGACCTGTCGGAAAAGTAATGCTTGTCGGGAAACAATTGTAACTTCTATCCGGAATGCTTTCTTCAAAGGTTCGTATATCTTCACCAATCCCTAATAACGACAAACTTTCATAAGCATCTACACCCACAGGCATATCAAGATTGTCCATTATGACATCTTTTTTCCAAAAAATGATAGAATTGTTAATCAGCCGTTGTTTGTAGTTGAATGTGATTTCTCCGGAATTGGGCAACACTATTTTATACAGCATCCAACTTGAGTAAAACATCGGATTTGAGTATTCGGTATATTCGGTTATCGTATTTTCGTTTGGATAGTATCCGAACTTGTATAATATTCCATTTTCGTCCAGCACATCAAATCCGACTAAACTGTTATTATTAATAATCTTCGGTGTAATCTTCAAAGCATTTGAATTGATTTTTACCGCCTCGAGGATATTGTTGTTTCTTTGCAGAATAAAGTTGCCGCTACAAGTTGGCAGTTGAATCGTAAATATGTCATATTGCGTATCAATAGGGTCAGTTATATTATATTCAGAATGAGAGAGCCGCTCAAGATACTTAACCATATCGTTGACGGCAGCAAGATTAGTGGAATTGCCGTTGCCAAAAATTTGATCTATGTCCTCTTCTGAAGGTATTTCATTTGCATTTATCAGATAGCGTTCATCATCCCTGTTATGAATTACTCTGGTGATACGGAAACTGGGCATCAAAGACCAACCGTAACCGACCATACCCGGACTTTGGGTAACTTTTATTCCCGAAGAATGGTAGCTCAAGGAAAATGGAAGGGTATAATTGTCCACCTTAACATCGAACAAAGGAATGTTTATATCGGGTATTCCTGTTGCCATTGATACCGGATAGCCCAAATATTTCTGAAATTCACGTGCTAATTCCGGGTATGGAATTACTTGATTCGAACCTGTTTGTGATAATAGCTGCATGCTTGGAAATAAAGCCAGCCCCCAGATAAAATATGAAATAATGAATACTGTTTTCTTCATGATACATTTTTCTTCATGATACATTGTTTTTAAAGTAATTAATTAATTAATTAATTGTTAAAACCAAACTCGTTTGTCCCGAACTTATTGTTCGCATACGCACAAAGAAAAAGCGCGGACAAAACTCTGAATTATCTGTTATATGAGGTTCTTGACTACCTAAACTACCAAATAGATGAGTAACATGCCCACGCCAAACGGCGTGAACGTTATCACTTTACTCATGGTAGTTTTTGAAACTGTCAAGATTCCATATAACCAGAATACAAGCTAAAACGCTTTTCCAATATGTCTAAATCGTGCGCATTACTACGCTTTGTCTGTCATAAGCGAAAATTTTTATTATTCTGCTTGCAAAGATATGATAATATTTTTGAAATTGCAAATATAATGGTGATTTTTTTTCGGCGACTAAATACAAAACAAAAAATTAAACTGCAATAACTCCCGTTTGACTGATTTGACCTTGGTCGGAGAGAAAACGGAGGGCTTGAATGACATGTGCCTCGGCGTGGTCAGGTAGTTGTTTCAGCAATTCTTCCAGCGATGCAGCCTGCCCAAGTTCGGCACAGACTTTGCGCACGTCGTTGATTACTTGCGTCATCAGTTTATCGCCCGGATTTTTATTTTTTTTTGCCAAACACACATCGCAGTGTCCACAAGCAGCGGAGTCTTTTTGTCCAAAATAGGTCATCAGGATTTGACTACGGCACATTGACGTGCTTGAACCATAGAAGATGACGTGTTCGAGACGGTCTTTCAGGCGTTTTTGGCGCATTTCGTAAACAGACTTCGGAATGTTGAGGTGCTTCAATTCGGCACGATCACAGGTATAAAAAATCGTCGGATTCGCTTTCGCCGGAATGTAATGGATGATGTTTTGTTGGGACAGCGTTTTCAACCCTTCATACACTGCATGGTGCGTTAGACCTGTCCGCTGCGCTAAAAGTTCTTCACTTATATAGATGTAGTCGGAAAAAAGTCCCGTATACGACCGCAGCAGCACTTGCAACAGTTTGTCTAATTCGGCATCGAGCGAAATTTGATACAGTTCGTCGCGATGCACGGTAAACATCAGTTTGGAACGTTTTTCGGTTTCTTCCATATATTCGATATAGCCTGCTAAGTCCAAGAGTTTCAGCGCACTATGCACCTGCGTCATATTATAATGGTAGACTTGGCAAAATGCTTCGAGGATGAAATTGTGTCCTGTTTGCGCACCTTCTCCCATCCCTATTTGATAAAAATAGGCGAGCTTTTCGTACACTTCCTTGATAAATTCTTTGTCGGGAAATTCGTCGGGCAAGCGTTTTTTCAGTTGGGCTTGGTCGCGATTGTTGTAGAGCGCCACGGCAAACGATTTTTGTTCGTCACGACCGGCTCGTCCCGCTTCCTGAAAATATTCTTCCAACGAACTGGGCAATTCGTAATGAATCACAATCCGCACATCGGGCTTGTCAATACCCATTCCGAACGCGTTGGTGCAGACAATCACGCGACACGTGCCGTCTTTCCACGCATTTTGTTTGCGATTTTTCTCGTCGGACGTCAGTCCCGCATGGAAAAAATCGGCGTCAATACCTTGCCGTTGCAATTCGGTCGCGATGTCTTTCGTCCGTTTGCGACTGCGGACGTACACAATTCCGGTGCCGGGCACAGAGTTGAGGATTCTGATAATTTCAAACAGCTTATCCTCCGTGCGGCGTACCACGTAGGCGATATTTTTGCGCTCAAAACTTTTTTGAAAGACATTTTTTTGCTTGAAATGCAGTTTTTCTTGAATGTCGTCGACCACTTCGGGCGTCGCCGTAGCGGTCAAGGCAAGCACAGGCACGTCCGGCAATGCTTCGCGCAATTCGGCAATTCGCAAATAGGCAGGGCGAAAATCGTAGCCCCATTGCGAGATGCAATGCGACTCGTCAATCGCCAACATACAGACGTTCAAATCGAGCAATTTGGCTTGAAACAGCTCCGTGTGCAGGCGTTCGGGCGACACATACAAAAATTTGTAATCGCCAAAAATACAGTTATCCAACGCCACCAAAATCTCTTGATGGCTCATGCCCGAATGCACCATCGCTGCCTTGATACCCCGTTTGCGCAGGTTGTCCACCTGGTCTTTCATCAGCGCAATCAACGGCGTAACCACAATGCAAATGCCGTCCATCGCCATCGTGGGCACCTGAAACGTCAGCGATTTGCCACCGCCTGTCGGCATCAATCCAAGTGTATCCTTCCCCTCATAAACAGAAGTGATAATATCCTCCTGCAGCGAACGAAACGCATCGTAGCCCCAATATTCCTTTAATATGTCATGAAATTGGCTCATTAACCATTAACCATTTATCATTAACCATTAACCATTAACCATTAGCATTGGCGGATGTCTTTCACCATTAATTGCACGGTGGTGGTGTTGCCGTAATTGTTTTCTTCTACGGTGTAGCAGACGTCGAAGGGCTGTCCGGACTTCACGATGTTGTATTTTTCGCCCATTCCAAACGCTATCGCAGAGACTGGCGTATTTGTGGAATCGTCTACGATTTGCAATTTGATGTGCTCGGATTCTTTGCCCACCAGTTTGCTTGAACCGGCGTCCAGTACGCCCAACGAGCAAAAAACAGGTTTTTGATTGTCCTGTCCAAAGGGTTGCATCGCGTTCAAATCAGTCATGAGTTTGTCGTTGATTTCGTTCAATTTCAATGCGACGTCGATGTCTAATGTCTGCGTCAGTTGTGCCTGCATCATATTTTTATCGGCGTAGGCTTCCAGAGCCGCTTTGAAGGCGTCGAGGTTTTTTTCCTCAATCGTCACGCCTACGGCAAAGGTGTGTCCACCAAAATTGACCAGCACACCGGCGGTCGATTCAATCGCTGCATAGAGGTCAAAACCCGTTACAGAGCGTGCAGAACCACAAATCATACCGTTAGATTCCGTCAAAATGACGGTTGGTTTATACAAACGCTCAGCTAATCGCGAGGCTACAATTCCTATCACGCCTTTGTGCCACGACGGCTCAAAAAGCACTACGACTTTACCTGCGAAACGTTCCGGATGGGCTTCCAGCATTGCGTAGGCTTCTTCTGTCGTTTTTTTGTCCAATTCGCGCCGGTCGTCGTTGTATTGGTCGATGTTGGCGCTTTTTTCTTTGGCCGTTTCCGAATCTTTAGCCAGCAGCAAATCAACCGCCTCTTTGCCGTTCATCATTCGTCCGGACGCATTGATACGCGGTCCGATTTTGAAGATAATGTCGCTGATCGTCACCTGTTTATCAGCCAAACCGCATACCTCAATGATGCCACGCAAACCATTGCTGGGATTTTGATTGAGCTGTTTCAAGCCGAGAGCTGCCAAGACGCGATTTTCACCCGTCAACGGCACAATGTCGGACGCGATGCTCACGGCACACAAATCCAACAGATGACGCAGTTGACTCAACTCCAAACCATTATTTTTTGCAAACGCGTGCACCAACTTAAAAGCCACGCCACAGCCCGACAAATCAGGATAGGGATAGTTCGATCGTTCTGTTTTAGCATCCAAAATAGCAAACGCGGGCGGCAATTCATCGCCCGGCGTGTGGTGGTCACAAATAATCACATCAATGCCCAACGTCTTGGCGTAAGCCACTGTTTCATTGGCTTTTATACCACAATCTACGGCAATAATCAGCGTCGCACCATTGGCACGCGCATACTCCACGCCCTGTTCCGAAATTCCAGGCCCCTCATCGGAGCGGTCGGGAATGTAATAATCCAGTTGGGAAGCCACACTGAATTGCTCCAAAAACTTGCATACAAGCGCGGTGGCAGTTGTACCGTCCACATCATAATCCCCATAAATAAGGATTTTCTCTTTGTTACCCAAAGCATCTTCCAGGCGTTCCACCGCGAGTTGCATATCCGCATATTCAAACGGATCGTGTAAATCTTTCAGGCTGGGGTTCAGAAATTTATGCACCTCATCCTTGGTAGTAATCCCCCTTTGCACCAACAAAAGGCAGACTGCCGGACTCAGCCGAAAGTCTGTGTGAAATTGCTGCTGCTTAAGTGCTTGTCCGGGTGTTGGAGATTGGTAATTCCATTGTTCTAACATTATGTTGTTTTTTTGTTTTTCCTCTCAAAATCCCTAAACTCCCAAAGCGTTGCCGTTGAGCGGGGATATATAGCCATTTCATGGCACATTGTAACCCTTTATGATTGGGATTTTTTCCTTGAAACTGCGCCTAAGTAGCCTCCGTGGTGGCGTTTGGCGTAGTCGGCAGCGGTGAACTTGATTTTTTTCATCGTTTCCACGACCAACATATCGCCGATGACGGTCATTACTGTGGTGGAGGTGGTTGGCGTCATGCCCAGTGCACACACTTCTTCAGGATTGCCGGTTAGGAGACAGACTGTTGCTTCCGTTGCCAAAGGGCTGCCGGGATCGCTGGTAATCACAATAAATTGCATATCGGGGGCTAAATTTTTCGCCAATCCCGTTAGCTCAATGATTTCGCGGGTTTTTCCCGAATTGGAAATCAGCAACATCACATCCTCATTGCGCAAGATACCCAAATCGCCGTGTTGTGCCTCGCTGGGATGCAAAAAATAGGCAGGTGTGCCGGTGGAGCTAAACGTGGTCGCGATATTCGATGCAACTTGTCCCGCTTTGCCCATCCCGCTGGTCACTAATCGCCCGCCACAGTGGTGCACTCGCTTCACAATCAGGCTCACAGCCTCCTCGTAAGCAGACGTCAACGGGATATTTTGCACAGCTTCTATCTCTTTTTTTAGGATATTTTTTAAGCTTTCTTGCATGATTTTATTTTTTTGCAAAGGTAATACTTTTTTTGTAATTTAAAGAATTTAAGAGGTTTGTGATTCGAGATAATATTGCATCAGGCGATGGACGGGATATTGGTCGATTTCGTTTGATGGGATTTTGATGAAATTGGGCGGAATGGGCGTATGCAATACGCCTCTACGACTTGTTACCGTATAGAAAGTGGCATAGATGACCCGGTGCGACAGGACGTGTTTTTTAGTATCTATTATTAATTTGAATTGAGCGTTTTGGGGGAACCACGATTGAAAAGATTCTGTTTGGCTTAGTTCGTCGAAATTCAGTGGTGTTTCGGATTCGATTAACGGAAATTCAAAGAGATTTTGCCAGATTCCTTTTTCGGTTCGCTTTTTTAAATAGGTATGGGCTTGACCCGCAATCCCCTCTATAATGTGGAAGTAGTAGAAATAGAGATTTTTTGTTTGGGTCTTGTTTTGTTTGACGGGATAGTTGGCTACGGCGTTTTGTGCGAGTGCCAGGCAGTGGCCGGCAAAGGGGCAAATCGAGCAATCAGGGGTTGTGGGCGTACATTGGAGGGCGCCAAACTCTATCATGGCTTGATTAAATTGTCCGGCATGGGGCTTATCCATCAATTCGCCCGCCAATTGGGTAAACAGTTTTTTACCTCTACCGGTGTCAACCGGCTCGTCGACGGCAAACAATCGTGCCAAAAAGCGAAACACATTACCGTCTACGACCGGATAAGGCATATTCCACGCAAACGAAGTAATCGCCGCCGCCGTGTATTCGCCAATGCCTTTCAAATTTCTGACCGCCTGATACTCGTTTGGAAACACGCCGTTATGCTCTTGTAGAATTGTTTTTGCGGCAAAATGCAAGTTGCGCGCGCGTGAATAGTAACCCAAGCCTTGCCAATGGAGCAATACGGCTTGTTCGTCAGCTTCTGCGAGCGATTTCACATCCGGAAAGCGTGCGATGAAACGATTATAATACTCCAAACCCTGTTTGACTTGAGTCTGCTGCAAAATAATCTCCGAGACCCATATTTTATAGGGGTCGTTGATGCCTCGCCAAGGCAAATTTCGTTGTGAAATTTGGTACCATTCGAGCAATTTTTGAGCAAAAAATGGAAAAATTTTCATATTCGGCACAAAAATACAAAAAAAAGTTGAATAAAATTTTTCAGTAACGAAAAAAAGCATTACCTTTGCACACCGAATTACGAAGTAAATAATTAAAATATAAATAATTAAGGTTATGACAAAGGCAAATATCGTAAATGCGATTGCAAAAGAAACAGGAATTGACCGGGCTACGGTATTGGCATCGGTAGAAGGCTTTATGAATCAGGTAATGGAAGCCATGAATGAAGGTGAAAACGTGTATCTGCGCGGTTTCGGTTCCTTTATAGTAAAAAAACGTGCTGAAAAAGCGGCTCGTCACATCAAAAACAATACGACGATTATTATTCCGGAACGTCACGTTCCCACGTTTAAACCGTCTTCTTATTTCACAGAAAACATGAAAGCCCGGTTAGGCAAAAAAGGTAAAAAGAAATAATGTAAGGGCGACCTTTGCGGTCGTCCATTAATATAAATATAAAAAATTAAAGCTATGCCAAGCGGAAAAAAAAGGAAGAGACATAAAATGTCGACACACAAGCGCAAAAAAAGACTTCGTAAGAATCGTCATAAAAAGAAGAAATAAATAGTAGGGGCGCAAAATTTTGCGTCCCTACACGGTAATAACAAAAAAATGAAAGAATGTGATTAGTGAATTAGTAATTGACGTTCAACCAACCGAAGTGTCCATTGCGATGCTTGAAGACAAGCGATTAGTCGAGTTTCAGAAAGAAGCGCGCAATATTTCGTTTTCGGTGGGGGATGTCTACCTCGGCAAAATTAAGAAATTGATGCCGGGTCTAAATGCTGCTTTTGTCGACGTTGGCTACAAGAAAGAGGCGTTTCTACATTATGCAGATTTGGGGTCTAATTTCTATAGTCTCGATAAGTTTTTGAAGGCAGCGATTGCCGATAAAAGAAAACTGCCGCCGCTCGGAAAATTCATGTCTCAGCCGGATATTCCCAAAGAGGGTATGCTGACGGATATTCTGAAACAGGGCGAAGAAGTGTTGGTACAAATTGTAAAAGAACCGATTTCGACGAAAGGTCCACGCTTGACCTCCGAAATCTCGTTCGCCGGTCGCTATCTGGTGATGATGCCATTCGGCGACAAAGTCAGTGTTTCATCCAAAATTAAGTCATCCGAAGAACGGGTGCGCCTGAAACAGCTGATTCAAAGCATCAAACCGAAATATTTTTCGGTGATTGTACGCACTTCTGCCGAAGGAAAACGCGTGGCGGAACTCGATGCCGAACTTAAAACGCTGGTTAAACGTTGGGAGGATAACATGGCAAAGGTGTCAAAACTCCAGGCACCCACGTTGATTTATGAGGAAACAGGACGTACAGTGGCTCTGCTGCGGGATATTTTCAGTCCCACCTTTGAACACATTTATGTCAACGATGAAGATGTCTACCACGAACTCCGCGATTATGTGAGCCTGATTGCTCCCGATCGCGTGAAAATTGTGGAACATTACAAGGGCGATACGCCTATTTTGGATAATTTCAACGTTACCAAGCAACTCAAATCGGGATTCGGGAAAACAGTGACCTTCAAAAAAGGGGCTTATCTGATTATAGAACATACGGAGGCTATGCACGTCATTGATGTGAATAGCGGTAATCGCTCCAAAGCGACAGTGGGGCAAGAAAATACGGCTGTGGACGTCAATATGGCTGCTGCGGTGGAAATTGCACGCCAATTGCGCATGCGTGATATGGGCGGGATCATTGCGGTCGATTTTATTGATATGCATGATTCCGAAAATCGTCAGAAGTTGTTCGAATGTATGCGTACCGCCATGGAAACCGATCGTGCAAAGCATAATATCTTGCCGCTCAACAGGTTCTGTGTCATGCTGATTACACGTCAGCGGGTGCGTCCGATTTTGGATTTTGCGAACACGGAAGTGTGTCCGGTCTGTTTCGGTAAAGGCGAAATCAAGCCATCTATCCTGTTTACAGACGTTTTGGAGGCGAAAGTTGGCGATTTGGTCAAACAAGTGAAGGTGAAAAATTTCAAATTGCACGTGCATCCGTTCATCGCCGCCTACCTCAATCAGGGTTTTATCACCCGGAAGACGAGGTGGCAAATGAAATATAAGACGCGTTTCAAAGTGATTCCCGACCAAAGTTTGGGATTTTTGGAATACAAGTTTTTTGATAAAAACAAAAACGAATTAGACATGACCGACGAAAGTCTGTCCGCATAACCCGTAGGGGCGACCCTCGCGGTCGCCCATTTTTTAAATGATATGTTACGAATAGCAGTACAAACAAAAGGACGTCTGAACGAAGAGACGATGCATTTATTGAACGAGGCGGGCATTAAATTGCCGGTTGGCAAACGTAATTTGCTGGTGGCGTCGAAGACGTTTCCACTCGAATTGCTGTTTTTGCGCGACGATGATATTCCACAAGCGGTGGCTGATGGAACTGCTGACGTGGGTATTGTAGGCGAAAACGAGTTTGTCGAAAAGAAGAAGAATGCAGCACTCGTTAAACGATTGGGGTTTAGCACCTGTCACCTGTCGTTGGCTGTGCCCAAAGAAGCTGACTATCAGAATTTGGCTTGGTTTGCCAATAAAAAAATTGCGACGTCTTATCCCGAAATTCTGTCCGATTTCTTAAAGAAAAACGCTATCAAAGCGGATATTCACGTGATTAGCGGCTCAGTGGAAATTGCGCCGGGCATTGGCTTAGCGGATGCTATTTTTGACATTGTGAGTTCGGGTAGTACATTGATTACCAATCATTTAAAAGAAGTGGAAGTGGTCATGCAATCGGAAGCTATTTTGATCGGCAATAAAAATCTCTCAAAGGAAAAGCAAGCGATTTTGAACGATTTGATTTTCCGTTTGGAAACGATTCAAAATTCAGAAGACAAAAAATATGTGCTTTTGAACGCTCCCAACGAGAAATTGCCGGAAATCGTTGCGATTTTGCCGGGTATGCGCAGTCCGACTGTGTTGCCTCTGGCACAAGCCGGTTGGAGTTCGGTGCATTCAGTGATTGACGAAAAAGTGTTTTGGGAGGTCATCGGCAAATTGAAAACGGCCGGTGCCGAAGGCATTTTGGTGCTTCCCATCGAAAAAATGATTCCGTAAAACAATTACAAATTAAAAATTACGAATTTGTTCGCCCAATGCAGACATTTCTATACCCATTAAGAGCGCAATGGAGCGAGTTGATTGCTCGTCCTATGCAACATCCGGCCGCCCTGTTTAGGACGGTTCAAACGGTGTTGGATGCTGTAAAATCGCGCGGAGATGCCGCGATTAAGGAATATGAACGGCAGTTTGACAAAGTACAACTCTCGGATTTGGAAGTATCCGCCGGCGAACGTTCTCAAGGGGCCGAACAAGTGCCGGAGCTACTCAAACAGGCTATTCTAATAGCTGCCAATACTATTTTCACCTTTCATGCAGCTCAACGGCACCCGTTGCCACGTGTGGAAACTACTGAGGGTGTTGTTTGTTGGCAAAAGGCTGTGCCTATTGAAAAAGTGGGTCTGTATGTCCCCGGTGGCACAGCACCGCTGTTTTCGACCGTGTTGATGTTGGGTATTCCAGCCAAAATCGCCGGTTGTAAGGAGGTTATCCTTTGCACGCCGCCCAATGCGGAAGGAAACATTCATCCCGCTATTCTTTATGCCGCAGAAATTGCGGGCGTCAACCGTATTTTCAAAATTGGCGGCAGTCAGGCGATTGCTGCGATGGCTTATGGTACGGAGTCAGTGCCCAAAGTATACAAACTGTTTGGTCCGGGCAATCAATATGTGACGGCTGCCAAGCAGTTGGTCAGTTTGTCGGATGTGGCGATAGATATGCCTGCGGGACCATCGGAAGTGGAAGTCGTTGCCGATGATTCGGCGAATCCGAAATTTGTGGCTGCCGATTTGTTGTCGCAAGCCGAACATGGAGCCGACAGTCAGGTCTTGTTGGTGACTACTTCCGAAAAATTGGCAAAAGCCGTTGAAGTTGAAATCGAAAAACAAGTATCCGAGCTTCCGCGTCAAGAAATAGCACGTCAAGCATTGGAACACAGCAGAATAATTATTCTTAAAACCGCTGATGAAATCGTCGAATTAACAAATCTGTATGCTCCCGAACATTTGATTTTAGAAACGACCGATTACAAGCAATTAGCGGAACGCATCACGAATGCGGGTTCGGTTTTTATGGGTCACTACACGCCTGAAAGTGCAGGCGACTATGCTTCGGGTACCAACCACACGCTGCCCACAAACGGTTACGCGCGGGCTTACAGTGGTGTCAACTTAGACAGTTTTCTCAAAAAAATCACGTTTCAAGAAATTTCTCAGCAAGGCATCCGCGAATTGGGTAAAACAATAGAGTTGCTCGCTGAAAACGAACAACTCTTTGCACACAAACATGCAGTAACACTGCGGATGTCTGAACGGTGATTACATCATGCCACCCATGCCGCCGCCCATTGGCATCGCAGGAGCTGCGGGATGTTCTTCTTTTTTGTCGGTGATGACACATTCGGTGGTCAAGAACATGCCGGCAATTGAAGCAGCATTTTCGAGCGCGACGCGCGTCACTTTCGTTGGGTCGATGACACCGGCTGCAATCAAGTTTTCGTATTCGTCGGTACGAGCGTTGTAACCGAAATCGCCTTTGCCTTCTTTCACTTTTTGTGCAACCACAGCACCCTCTTTGCCGGAGTTGGCAACAATTTGACGGAGCGGTTCTTCAATCGCACGTTTCACGATTTCGATACCGGTAGTTTCGTCGTCATTTGCGCCTTTCAGACCTTCCAGAGCGGCTGCGGCACGAATATACGCTGTTCCGCCACCTGCAACCGTGCCTTCGGCAACGGCCGCACGGGTCGCGCTCAACGCGTCGTCTACGCGGTCTTTCTTTTCTTTCATTTCCACTTCCGACGGTGCGCCAACGTAGAGTACAGCCACGCCACCGGCTAATTTAGCCAAGCGTTCCTGCAATTTTTCTTTGTCGTAATCGCTCGTCGTCGTTTCGATTTGCGCCTTGATTTGCGCCACGCGAGCTGCGATGGCTTTTTTGTCGCCTGCACCGTTCACAATAGTTGAATTGTCTTTGCTGATGTTTACTTTTTCAGCTGAACCCAACATGTCTATGGTTGCTCCGTCCAATTTCAAACCTTTTTCTTCGGAAATAACCGTTCCACCGGTTAATACGGCGATGTCTTCCAACATTTCTTTGCGACGGTCGCCGAAGCCCGGGGCTTTCACAGCGCACACTTTCAGTGAACCACGCAAACGGTTGACTACCAATGTTGATAAAGCTTCCGATTCGATGTCTTCGGCGATAATCAACAACGGACGACCGGATTGTACGGTTTGTTCCAAAATCGGCAGGATGTCTTTCAATACAGAAATTTTCTTGTCGTAAATCAAAATGAACGGGTTGTCCAAATCGGCTTCCATCTTTTCGGTGTTCGTCACGAAGTAGGGAGAGATATAGCCTCGGTCGAATTGCATGCCTTCCACCACGTCTACGTAGGTTTCGATGCCTTTGGATTCTTCTACGGTGATGACGCCTTCCGTTTTCACTTTTTTCATGGCTTCGGCAATCAGTTTGCCGATGACTTCATCGCCGTTGGCAGAAATTTTTGCCACGTTTTCGATTTTTCCGAAGTCGTTGTCGATGGCTTGTGATTGTGATTTCAACGATTCTACCACTTTCACGACTGCTTTGTCGATACCGCGTTTCAAATCCATCGGATTAGCACCGGAAGCCACGTTTTTCACGCCCACCGTGATGATGGATTGTGCCAAAACGGTAGCAGTGGTTGTGCCGTCACCTGCGTCGTCGTTGGTTTTCGACGCTACTTCTTTCACCAATTGTGCACCCATATTTTGAAAGGGGCAATCGAGTTCGATGTCTTTTGCCACCGTCACACCGTCTTTGGTGATTTGCGGTGCGCCAAATTTCTTGTCCAAAATCACATTGCGACCTTTTGGTCCAAGTGTTACTTTCACTGCATTTGCCAATTCGTCTACTCCTTTTTTGAGTAAATCGCGGGCATCAATGTCAAATTTAATATCTTTTGCCATAAGTTAAATTAATTAAAAATTAAAAATGTTCGTCGTAGGGGCGTAATGCCTTACGCCCCTACAGGGTTGCTAAAACGTCGGATTGACGCATAATTAAGAATTGTTCGCCGTCGAGTTCGATTTCTGTGCCGGCATATTTGCTGTACAAAACGGTGTCACCGGCTTTCAGAACCATAGATTCGTCTTTGGTGCCGTTACCAACAGCAATCACTTTGCCCTTTAGGGGCTTCTCTTTTGCAGAATCGGGGATAATGATTCCGCCCACTGTTTTCTCCTCAGCAGCGGCCGGTTTCACCAGCACTCGATCTGCTAATGGTTTAATTTGACTCATAATTTTTATAATTTAGTTTTTTTGTTTGTTTTTTCCGTACGCTTTCGCACACGGTTATAGACCCATAGCCTCTCTGAGACATGTTGGATTTTTTATTTACTACCCTATTTGCAAAAATTGTGCCAAATCATCAACAGTGAGGACGATGTGCTCGCCCGTCGTCATATTTTTGACTGAAATTTTTCCTTCTGCAATTTCGTTTTCGCCCGCGATGGCCACGAAGCGGATGTTATTGTCATCGGCGTAGGACATTTGTTTTTTCATTTTTACTGCTTCGGGGTAGATTTCGGCAGTGATGCCTTGTTGGCGTAATTGGCTTAAAACCGGGAGGATGTAGTTTTCTTCTTTTTCGCCAAAGTTGACAAACAGGACTTGCGTTTGCTGTTCGGAATTAGCGGGATAGAGGTCCAATTGATTCAGGACGTCGAAAATACGGTCGGCACCGAACGAGATGCCTACACCCGACACACCGGGCATGCCAAACACGCCTGTCAAATTGTCATACCGTCCGCCGCCCGTGATGCTGCCGATTTGCACGTCGAGGGCTTTCACTTCAAAAATAGCTCCTGTGTAGTAATTGAGTCCACGAGCGAGTGTCAAATCCAGTTCGAGGACAGCCGTAGGGGCCGGTTTTACACCTGCTCTCACATTAGTTGCTTTCAACAAATCAATTTTATTGAGAATTATCTCTAATTCTTCCACACCTTTAATGCCTGTTTCAGAGGCTTGCAACACAGTTTTCAGCGTGGCTAATTTTTCGCGATTGGAGCCGCTCAACAATACAATCGGTTGCAATTTCGCAATCGCGTCCGGAGAAATGCCTTTGGACGCCAATTCTTCGTTGACGCTTTCCAAACCGATTTTATCTAATTTGTCGATAGCAACCGTAATATCCGTGATTTTATCAGCTTCACCGATGATTTCGGCAATGCCTGACAGGATTTTGCGATTGTTCATTTTGATACAGACGCGAATGCCAAAACGTTGATAAACCGTATCCATTAGTTGAATCAATTCCACTTCGTTGAGCAGCGAACCGGAGCCAACAATGTCGGCATCACATTGAAAAAATTCGCGGTAACGTCCTTTTTGCGGACGGTCGGCACGCCATACGGGCTGAATTTGAAACCGTTTGAACGGAAACGAAATCTCATTGCGGTGCATCACCACAAAGCGCGCAAACGGCACCGTCAAATCGTAGCGCAATCCCTTTTCGCACAACTGATTAATCAGTCGAGGCAGGTGATGATTTCTCAAATCTTCGGGGTTGACATCGCTCAAAAAATCGCCCGAGTTGAGGATTTTGAACAGCAGTTTATCACCCTCTTCACCATATTTTCCCATCAACGTCGACAGGTTTTCCATGGCGGGCGTTTCAATCTGCTTAAACCCATAGAGGTGAAACACACTGCGAATCGTATCAAAAATATAGTTGCGTTTCGCCATTTCTGCCGGCGAAAAGTCACGCGTTCCTTTAGGGATAGACGGTTTTTGCATTTTGTCTTAATTTTTGTGCAAAGATACTCTAAATTTATTGAATTGTAGAAATTTATTACAATAAATTATTCGTTTAGGAAACTTTATTATCCGGCAATAGCCATTTCCAAATTGGGATAACCTCAATCGTTTGATTGTCTACTTCCAATGTCCGTTCCGTATCTCTCGTAATGACCAACAGTTTTTTACATTCTAATACTTTCAATAGTTTGAGTAAGGCTTTTATTTCTCTGTCAAATGTGCCATCACTATTGTCGAGATTATAACATACCTGAATGGCTGTGGAGGCATCCGGAACATAAAAGTCTACCTCAATCCCCATATTGTAGAAAAAGACCGCATCGTTGCGACCATATTTACGCAACAGCGTGATTGCCACCAAATTTTCCAATAGCGACGTGTTTCCATCAAGCAAAAAAAGGTTCAAAATACCGTTGTCGGTAAAATAATATTTCGGATTCGTCTCTTTATCAACAAGTTTGCCCGCAATATTCTGTATGGGCGTTATCAGCCAAGCATCTTTCGCATATTCGATGTAATTGATAATCGTATTTGTCCCCACTTTTGCTCCGGTTGATGATACAATATTGGCTATTCGGGTGAATGACATTGGTTGCTTCACACTCTCTGCTAATTTTTTAAATAATATCCGCAATGCAAACGTGTTTTCTACGGAATGTCTAGCGGCAATATCGCCCAAATATATTTTTTGATATACGCTCGTCAGGTAATCGCGCTTGGCGGAGAGTTCTGCTCCTTCCGGAAATCCTCCAAAATAGAAATAATCATTGAATTGTCTTAAAATCTCCGCTTTGCTTTCCGTTGAGAGTAAAGAGTTATTCGTAATATTAATATTGTTTGCGGTCAAAAATTCTTTAAAGTTGTATGGATAAACATCAACGGCAATATAACGTCCTCCAAGAGTAGTTTGAATATCCTGACTCAGCATTTTGGCATTACTCCCCGTGATGTATACGCGATGTTTGGTGTCAGCCATGCGCCGAGCAAATTTTTCCCATCCCTCAATATTCTGTATCTCATCAAGAAACAGAATTGGCTGCCTGCCATACATTTCCAAATGAATTTCAAGCAATAAATTCAAATCCTCAACGGTCATACCCGTCAAACGTTCATCCTCAAAATTGACATAGAGCATCTCCTCCCACGTGCCTCCCTGAGCAAGCAGTTGCTGCATTCGCCGGTAAAGCAAATAGGATTTTCCGCCTCTTCTGATACCCACAAACACATAATTGCCAAATTCTTCAAAAGCAAAATCTCTGGGGATTACCTTGTATTTAAGCACCTCCACCTGATTGTCGGCAATAACTGTTTTTAGAATATTTTTGTCCATAATTATTTTTTGTTTTATCCACGGAGCAAAAGTACTACTTTTTTATTTCATACGCAAAACAATATTGCAATAAATTTAGGTATAAAAAGATATTTTTATTTATAGATTCTCTTTCAGTATTTTTTTAATGGGTAAAAACAGCCGTTCGAGCAACGAGATGTCTTCCGTGATAATGTCCGCCTGTCCCTGCATGTTCGGCAGATACGGTAAGTCCTTTTTGTAAGTAGTCATTAATCCCTCCGGAAGAGTGATTTCTACCGCATAATATACCTGGTCGCCCGATTTGACCGGAACGAGGGAAATGTTTTGGACGGTGCCTCTCAAAATGCCGTATTCATTTTCGGGGAAGTTCTCGATTCGGATGTTGACGTTTTGTCCCGGTTTTACTTTTCCCGAGCGCGCAATTGGGAGCGAGGCTTTGCCGATTAGTTCAATCTTCGTATCCTCTCCCATTGTTGGGGTTTCCGCCTGCGCGGGAATCACAGTTCGCCGTTGGTCGGGAATGACGGTAAACACGTCTTCGCCTGCGTTTAAATTTTGGTTGGTCGTCCAAAAATTGGTAAACGTGATTTTTCCGTCAATGGGTGCAATCAATACATAACTCAATTCCCAATTCTGAATTTCCGTTTTCAATTGGGAAACAAGCGACTGTAACTGCGTTTGCAGTCCGTTTAGTTTCTCAATATCCTGATACCCTGTATCTAACAGCGATTCTTTCAGCTGCGCCAGTTGTATCTGCATATTGTCGAGTGTAGAACGCATCGTTTCACACGACAGGGCACTTTGTAAACTGGCGTTCTTGGATTTCTCCAATTCTTCGTGCGAAATCATCTCTTGGGCATGAAGCGTGGAATCCCGCCGGAATTGGTTTTGAACAAGCAGGTGTTGCTCTTCTGTGATCTGCTGTTGTCTGAGCAGATTTTGATACTGCTGTTCATACTGCACAATCCGCTCCCGGGTCATCGTTAGTTTTTGCGGATAATACAACAGCCGTTTGTACTCCCGGTATTCAAACAAATTGGTATAAAACGAGGAATAAACAGTTTGCAAACTGCCGAGTTTCAAATCTTTGTCCGGCAGCGAGGGCAGCGGCGGCAACGTGTCATTCCCGCGCAGGCGGGAATCCCAACAATGAGAGAGCACACCGCTTTGCAAATACTGCTTTAACGTCAACACATCTTGTGTTCGGGCGGGATTGTCAATCACTGCCAAATAATCACCGGCTTTCACCTCCTGATTATCCGTCACATACAATTCGTTCAACTTACCGGACGAATGGGCGACAATCGCTGCCGGTGGCGTGGAACCGGTCAGAACAACACTCGACGAAATAATGTCCGGATACTTGAA
>JAISKM010000093.1 GCA_031261285.1 Candidatus Symbiothrix sp.
AACCGACGGCAAATTTTATACCTACAATGGCTCTGCTTGGAAAGTCGGAAGTTCAGGCGGCGGTTCTTCTCCTGCCGGAGCTTGTGAGGATTACATTGCCGGTAGTTGGCAAACCGGAAAACTTTGTTGGTACCCTGTGGATAACTCCGCTTCTATTGTTTATAATGCTGCGATGACCACCGGTTGCCCTTTGTGGTGGCGGGTTCCGACTTATAGCGAATTAAGAGTCTTCGCCGCTCCAACTACCTTAGCGGATTACCCGCAACCTGACGGATTCACAATGCCGACCACAGGAATTTATTGGTCCGCGACTACATCAGGTGCAGCGACGTCTAACGGGGGTATGAAATGGTCTGTTTCTACGACATCACTCGGGTTTAATATGAGTACGAAAGTTCTCGCGGCCGCGAACATCGCTGGAATCTCCGCCTCGACAGATGCTTATGATATGACCTTTGGCACATTAATTTCTAGTGCGAGCAGTCGGCTTAGGTGCGTAAGGGACATTTGATAAGAATTTTCATTTTTTTTAGGAAAGATTTGGACAATTCAAAAAAAATGCGTTACTTCGCACTTAATTCTCAACAGGCTTAGCGAAGCCGACCTGTTTAGAATGACATTTTGGTTAAACGATAAGCGTTTACGATATTACTTTGCATAGAAAATAGCCAATTTTCAATCAAGTCCAAAGTAGTAGACAACAAATGCTTGCGTTCTTCGTTTGTACATAAGAACATTAAATACAACTAAGGGCGCAGGGCTGTTGTTTATTTGGACTGTGGGTGTTTGGCTATACCTCTATGCGGATAAATTAACAGTTCCTGCGCCCTTTTTATGTTTAAACTTGCTGACCGAAAGGAACACGGGAAGCAAAAAAACGACACTCCGCAAAAATAACCCCCAACCCCCTCAAGGGGAGAGATGGGTTGCATACCTACGGCATGCAGGGGATGAATGGAATATTGCGGTTTCTACCGAGCTACCATTCCTAAAGGAATGCAGGGAACAAACACATTAAATTTATAAAATTACAAACAAATGAAAAACAATAATTTTAGGAGAGTACGGATGGGATTGCGGATCAAGTCCACAATGACACCGGTGTTAGTGCGGATTACATCCGGGATGACACTGTGCGCGATAATTGGCTTGTTGGTAATTGGGCTTAGCACGCTAAGCCCCTACGCGGCAAACGCACAGATTTCGATTGGTAGTGTGAATGATTCCGTCACAGTTGCCACTGTGCTGGATTTGAGTCAAGGCTCCGGCGGATTGCTTTTGCCGCAGGTGACGGACACAATTGCAGCCACGCGCACAGCCGGCATGATGGTGTTCAGCCTGGCTGACAACAAAGTCTACACCTACAATGGTGTCACTTCGACGTGGGCGGCTTTTTAAAAGGCTCAGGCAGAATGTTTAAAAGGCTGAAAGCCTGACATATCCTAGCCCAGGGCATCGCCCTGGGGAATGATGGGGATAATATTATTGCGCCCTGAAAGGGCAAGATATGCCGGACTTTCAGCCCACCCATAGTATTCCCCAGGCGTTGCCTGGGGCTGGGATATGAAGCCCTTTCAGGGCTTAGACTATCGAGAAAGAAGACCCGCGGGGTTTTGTTTTCGTTTCATTTTTGCCTTGGCGGGTACTTCTTTCTTAACAATTCCCGGAAACCTCGTTACTCGATTTTTTTCGTTTCGTTTCATTTTTATTGGGTAATGAGGTGGATGGGAATTAATATTTTAATCATCCTAAAATCACCGTTCAGTTTTTTTTGGAAATTCAAAAATTTTGTATTACCTTTGTAATGTCATTTGACAATTAGCTGTGTTTGATCCGGATTATGCCAGTAAAACAGGGCGCGGAGTTCGGACAATCGGCTTCTCAAAGTGCGCCTCCTGCATTCGTTACTCCAACACACCGTGGTCACGTCAAAGAAACAATTAGCACATTCCCTTGTTCAAATTGATACATGGCCCTGGAAAAATAGGTAATTTTTTCATAAAAGCCCCATTTCTACTAATTGAACCACCCGTTCAGTGGCGGCATCTTTGCCGGCAGGATCGTAATCCGATTTCAGGCTGGCGCCAAATAAGCCGGCAAATAGATTCCAAAAACCTGCACGCAACGGTCCGAGAAACGCTTTGAGGATAGTATACGAACTTTGATTGCATTCCCTGTCAATCAGTTTGATCATGAGCTTGCCCTGTGCAAGAGTCATTTTTTTCATCACAGGCTTATATTCGGCAAAAAGATCCGTCTCCATCCGTTTGAGATGGGTTTCACGCGCTTTTTCGGTCGGCAGCGTTTGCATGTATTCATACGTTTCAATCAAGGTGCCGCGAATCATTTTGGCATAAGGCAACACCTTTTTGACGTCGCGCACCAGTTTCGTGTATTGTTCTGCCTGTTTTTTATTCTTAAATTCTTGCCGCGGATAAATATATACATCATTGAAAACCAATGTCTTAACAGTATCATTATCCATTAGCACAAAATTCGGAATACTATCCCTAAACGCCGGCGGAGGCGTCTGAGCATTCACAAAAACCGCAATCAAAAAACAAAAACAAAAAAACAGACCTGTCATCCCGCACTTGATGCGGGATCCTCCGGTTATTGTCAGGGGATTGCGGGTCAAGCCCGCAATGACATTTACTTTAGATTTCATTGCGGATGCGACGCTAAATAAGAATTATAATATTCGATTTCACCCGTGACCTCCTGACCGAGCCAATCGGGTTTTTCAAACGTCTCTGTTTCCGATTGCAATTCCAATTCGGCAATTACTAAGCCCTCGTGATCGCCATGAAACACGTCTACTTCAAATACATGACCGGCACTCGGGACATAATGACGCTCCTTGTCGATCAGTCCGGGTTGCGCCAACGGCAACATACCACGGGCATCCGCCACCGGAATAGGATATTCAAATTCCAAGCGCGAAAAGCCATGGTCGTTCGTCGCCCCTTTAACGGTCAGGAAAGCGGCATCGTCCTTGATGCGCACACGCATTGTGCAAGCCTTTGAACTCATCAAATAGGCTTGCACAATGCGTTCTTTTTTCACCACGTATGGGTAAAAATCGCCTTTCACCAAGAACTTCCGTTCTATTTCTACCTTTTTTTCATTCATTTCCAAAAAATTACCGCACATCTCGTAAGGGCGACGCGCGCAACGCCCTTACCGTAATACAAAAATTACGGAATCCTTAATTGTCTTGCCACTGCGAGCCGTAATCGTATTTTTTCCGGCAACCAACGTGATATCATATATAAAGGTGCCGTAATCGCCGCGCTTTTTACCCAACGAACGACCGTTTACGACTAATTCGACCTCCGGTTGATTGGAATAAATCTTGATTTGTTGTTCGGGTGTCGAGCGATCTGTCCGGCGGCGTTCGGCGATGTAAACAAACGCATCCGATGTATTCCAATTCGCTTTATAAAAATAGAATGCATCCTTGCGTGTGGCGCGGTCAAACGTGACTAAACCCTTGTCGTTGATACCTTTAATTTCGCCTTCCGTACGATGCGCGGCTCCAAAATCAAACATGTTCCAAACGAAAGTACCCCAAAGGAATGGGCGACTGTCGATGGCTTTCCAATGCTCTTCGTGGAAATAGGTCTGCCAATTTTCAGGATGCCAATAGCTGCCCGGATCGGGCTGTTTGAGCGAATCCTGCTGCTGATAAATGCTGGCTCCTGCGCCGTATTCACTGATGCCAATGGGCGTATTGGGGTATTCCTTATGCGTCCGGTCTGCCCAAGTGCCAATGGATGACGGTTTGCTGCCATACCACCCAAAATAGTTGTTCCAAGCCATCACATCGGTGATTTTATTCAATGCGGCAGAAATGTTAGTAGCTGCTGTGGTCTTCCGAGTGGGGTCTGTGGCGTGTGCCAAATCGTTTAATTCACGGATGTAATCACCGGGATTATCGCCTTTTTCGTTCAACTCGTTAAACAAGCCCCAAAAACAGATCGACGGATGGTTGTAATTTTGATGAATCATCTCCAACAGCTGCTGTTTGCCGTTATCTTTGAACGATTGTTGATCCACAAAACCCTTGTCACGATAGCCTCCCGGACCGATAAATGGAATTTCTGCCCACACCACAAAGCCGTATTCATCGCACAAATCATACATCATTTTGTCTTGCGGATAATGTGCTAAACGAATAGCATTTACGCCCATTTCACGCATGAGGTCCATGTCTTCGCGGTGATTTGCGGGATACAACGCATTCCCAATCATCGCGTGGTCTTGGTGGCGGCACACGCCACGCAACTGCACGTGTTCCCCGTTGAGGAAAAATCCGTTATTCGGGTCTACATTATATTGTCGAATGCCAAACTGTTCAATCACGCGGTCAATTTCTTGGCCGTCTTTAATCAAAGTTGTTTCTACCGTATATAAATACGGATCTTTGGCGCCTTGCCAAAGATGTGGTTTTGTAATCGTGATTGGGATATTAACAGTATCGTTTTTTACTGCAGTTTCCTGTGAAACGTCGCCTACTCGCACGCGCACTGTCATTCCCGCGAAGGCGGAAATCCCCTGACGACCGGTCAAAACGATTTTGGCATTCACGAGGGTGGGCGTAAAGCCCGCCCCTACGTTTATTTGTGGCGTTAAATAGACGCCGGAAGACGCATAATCGGTCAGCGAGATATGTTCCGGCTCGGTCACGATCAGTTCCACATCGCGATAAATGCCACCATACATATTGAAATCGCCCAGCAGAGGCATCACGTCCAACTGCATGGCATTATTAACACGCACCATCACCGTATTCGCCTTTCCCACAGTCACATACGGTGTGATGTCAAAGACAAAAGCCGTGTAGCCGCCGCGGTGTTCACCCATACACTTGCCATTCACAAACACCGTAGCCACGCTATTCACGCCTTTGAAACGCAGATAGATAGATTTTCCTTCCCACGAGGCAGGGATGTCGATGGATTTTTCGTAATTCATCAATCCGCGGTCGTAATTAGCCTTGCCACTCAGCGCATCTAAATTCCACGTGTGCGGCAGATTGACCTCTGTAAACACATTTTTACGCACTTCGTAACCGGGCGTAAATTTCCACGAACGATTGAGATTCACTACTTCGCGCGCCGGCGCCGACACCGATATGATTCCGAAAAGTAATACAAATACTATTTTTTTCATGCAACTAAACAATTATTTCAGGGGATTGCGGATCAAGTCCGCAATGACGAACCGGTGCAAAATTACAATTTTTTTATGAGAAAAAGGGCAATTCATTGACTTTTTACAAAAAAAGTTCAAAAAATTTGCTAAATCAAAAAAAATGTTATAAATTTGCAGCGGATTAGGAGGAGGGAGGCGCAGTCTCTCTTTTTTGTTACTAAATATGATAGATAAAAACACGGTACAAGCGATTGTAGAGGAATATCTGGTTAATTCAGAGATGTTTTTGGTGGATATAAACGTTCGCCCGGACGATCGCATTGAGGTGGTCATTGACTCGGATGAGATGATTTCGCTTGCTAATTGTGCTGATTTGTCGCGATACATTGAATCCAAATTAGATCGCAACACGAACAATTTTGGGTTGGAAGTTGGCTCAGCAAGCCTCACAGAACCGTTTAAAGTGCATCGTCAGTATTGGAAAAATATTGGCAATGAGGTGGAAGTGCTGAAAACAGATGGCCAGAAATTGATTGGGCATTTGACGTTGGTTAACACTAAAAACATTATCCTGCGGCTTGAAAAGACAGTCAAACCAAAGGGTAGTGATCGGAAAATCAATGTTTTTGAAGATGTGACAGTGAATTACGATGAAATTAAACATACAAAAAATATTATAAAATTCATATAATGGCAAGAAAAGCAGCAGAACCCAGTATGATTGAGACATTTGCGGACTTCAAGGAGAACAAAAATGTAGACCGCACGACCCTGATTAGTGTGTTGGAAGAATCGTTCCGCAACGTAATCAGTAAAATGTTTGGTTCGGACGAGAATTACTCAATTATCATAAACCCTGATAAAGGTGACTTTGAGATTTGGCGCAACCGCTTAGTGGTTGCCGACGATGCGTTGAAAGATTCCAACCTGCAAATCACGCTGACAGAGGCTCAAAAGATTGATGCCGACTATGAAATAGGCGAAGAAATCACTGATGCGGTGGATTTTGCCGGTTTCGGACGTCGCGCCGTGTTAAATTTGCGACAAGCCTTGTCGTCAAAAATTTTGGAATTGCAGAAAGATTCTCTTTTCTCGAAATATAAAGACCAAATCGGTCAAATCGTTGTAGGCGAAGTATATCAGGTTTGGAAAAAAGAAGTGTTGTTGTTGGACGACGATGGCAACGAACTGTTGCTGCCGAAAACAGAACAAATCCCGAATGACTTTTTCCGTAAGGGTGAAACCCGTCGCGCAGTGGTTGTGAAAGTGGATAATGAGAACAATAATCCCAAAATCATCCTTTCACGCACCTCTCCGCTGTTTATGCAGCGATTGTTTGAGTTGGAAGTGCCCGAAATTCACGACGGACTGATTACCATCAAACGCATCGGTCGCATCCCCGGCGAACGCGCCAAAGTGGCAGTAGAATCGTATGACGACCGTATCGATCCTGTAGGCGCTTGTGTCGGTATGAAAGGCGCACGTATTCACGGCATCGTTCGCGAATTGTGTAACGAAAACATCGACGTCATCAACTATACAGCAAATATCAACTTGTTCATTCAAAGGGCTTTAAGTCCGGCAAAAGTGTCAAGTATCAAAATTGACGAAGAAAATCGAAAGGCAGAAGTGTTCCTCCGCCCCGAAGAAGTGTCCTTGGCAATCGGAAAAGGTGGTTTGAACATCAAACTGGCAAGTATGCTGACAGAATACACCATCGACGTGTTCCGCGACGTGGAAATCGACAACGAAGACATCTATTTGGACGAATTTTCCGACGAAATCGAACCATGGGTGATCGAACAATTTAAAACTATCGGTTGCAACACCGCTAAAAATGTCTTGGCACAAAGCCGTGAGGATCTGATTGCGAAAACAGATTTAGAGGAAGGTACCATCGATGAAGTCCTTGGTATCCTGAAAGCCGAATTTGAAGAAGAATAAAACAAAATTAAAAATTAAAAATTAAAAATTACGAAAGACTTTAATTTTTAATTTTTAATTTTTAATTTTTAATAAAAAGATATGTCTATTAGATTAAATAAAGTTACGCAAAATTTGAATGTGGGACTTTCGACGGTAGTCGAATTTCTGCAAAAGAAGGGCTATGATTATTCGGAAGCTACGATGAATACTAAAATCGAAGACGCAGAATACGATCTGCTTGTCGACGCTTTTAGTACGGATAAAAAAGTGAAGTCGGAAGCCGAAAAAATTAGCCACGAACGTCATCACAAGGATAAAAAAGCCAGTGTGACGGCAGAGGGTTATGAAAAGCCAAAAGAAGAAATCAAGACAGTCGTACCTGAAGATTTCAAACCGAAATTCAAATCCGTTGGCAAAATGGAATTGGATAAACACGGTATGCCCATCGTAAAAGAAAAACCCGCAGGGGTGACCCTTGTGGCTGCCCAATCTGTCGTCGAGGATACTGACGACGATTTCGTAGATGATTTTGATGATGCGGATGCCGATGTGGTATTTGCCGAAGAACAGGAACGTGCTGAAACAGAGCCTATTGCAGAAACAACCCCCGCAAGGACTGGGTCTGCCGGTTCTAAATCTGACAGTCCTGTCGAAACGGAGTCGTCCGAAACATCTGCTGAAAAAGAAGACGAGCCATTTCGCTATTTCCCGAAGCCGACGATAACCGGTCCTAAGGTGACCGGATCAATTGATTTATCGACCATCAACTTGTCGACCCGTCCGAAAAAGAAGACGAAAGAAGAACGCAAACGCGAACGGGCTGCCAAAGGCAATGCTCAACCTTCAAAACAGGCTAATGCCGGTGCTCCGGGCGAAGCACGTGCTGTTCCTCCGACGCTGACGAAAAAAGCAGACATGGACGAAACGGCTAAGAAAAAGAAGCGTAATCGCATCAAAAATGAAAAAATAGACATTGAAAAGGGGGTTCCCGCTGCTAAAAAGAATGATTTGAAACTCCGCAAACCCGCAGGAAAGGGTGAAGTGAGCGAAGTAGATGTACAAAAACAAATCAAAGAAACACTCGCCCGCCTGACCAACAAAGGTCAGAAAAAGGGCGCAAAATACCGCAAAGAAAAACGTGAAGCTTTCTCTCAACATCGCGATGAGGAACTTGAAGCATCTGCTAACGAAAACAAAGTGATTAAACTCACCGAGTTTGTGACAGCCAACGATTTGGCAAATATGATGGATGTGCCCGTGGTGCAGATTATTTCTAAATGTATGGCGATTGGCATCATGGTATCAATCAATCAGCGTTTGGACGCTGAAGTCATCAATATTGTGGCCGATGAATTTGATTACAAAACCGAATATGTCAGCGCCGAAGTGGCGGAGGCGATTTCGGAAGAGGAAGATAAACCCGAAGATTTGGTGGATCGTGCGCCAATCGTGACCGTTATGGGACACGTTGATCACGGTAAAACGTCTTTGCTGGATAATATCCGCAATACCAACGTGATTGCCGGCGAAGCCGGTGGAATCACGCAGCACATTGGGGCGTATAACGTGAAATTGAACAACGATCGTCGCATCACATTCTTGGATACCCCCGGTCACGAGGCCTTCACGGCTATGCGTGCGCGTGGTGCCAGCGTGACGGACATCGCCATTATTATTGTGGCGGCAGACGACAGCGTGATGCCTCAAACCGTTGAAGCAATCAACCACGCAGCTGCAGCGAACGTACCTATGGTGTTCGCTATCAACAAGATAGATAAAGAAGGAGCGAACCCCGACAAAATCAAGGAGGCGTTGGCAGGCATGAATTATTTGGTGGAAGAATGGGGCGGTAAATACCAGTCGCAGGATATTTCGGCCAAACAGGGATTAGGCGTCAACGAATTGATGGAAAAAGTGTTGCTGGAGGCTGACTTGCTCGAACTCAAAGCAAACCCTAAACGAAAAGCGGTCGGTTCGATCATCGAATCGTCGTTAGATAAAGGTCGCGGTTATCTCGTGACGGTCTTGGTGCAAAACGGCACCCTCAAAATGGGCGATGTCGTATTGGCAGGTACCCACTTCGGACGCGTCAAAGCGATGTTCAACGAACGTAACCAACGCATCACAGAGGCAGGACCTGCCGAACCGGTATTAATTCTCGGTCTGAACGGCGCCCCTCAAGCCGGTGATACCATCAATGTGATGGAAACCGAACAGGAAGCGCGCGAAATTGCATCCAAACGCGAACAGTTGCAACGCGAACAAGGTTTGCGGACACAAAAAATGCTGACGTTGGACGACATTGGTCGCCGCATCGCAATTGGCAATTTCCAACAGTTGAATGTCATCGTCAAAGGCGACGTAGACGGCTCTGTGGAAGCACTTTCCGACTCGTTAATCCGCTTGTCGACCGCTCAAATTCAAGTCAATGTGATTCACAAAGGCGTGGGACAAATTTCCGAATCAGACGTTACGCTCGCAGCTGCGTCCGACGCGATCATCATTGGATTTCAGGTGCGTCCTTCGCAGCTGGCACGAAAATCTGCTGAACAAGAAGGTGTCGATATTCGTCTATATTCCATCATTTATGACGCCATCGAAGAGGTTAAATCGGCGATGGAAGGCATGCTTGCACCGGAAATCAAGGAAGAAATCACCGGGAATGTGGAAGTCACCGAAGTGTTCAAAATCACCAAAGTGGGCACCGTGGCAGGCTGTCTGGTGCGTGAAGGAAAAATCAAACGAGGCAACAAGATTCGCATCATTCGCGACGGCATCGTGATTTATTCCGGTGAACTGGGCTCTCTAAAACGTTTCAAAGACGATGTGAAAGAAGTGGTTGCAGGCTACGAATGTGGTCTCAACATCCAAAATTACAACGACATCCAAATAGGCGACATCGTCGAACCATTTGAAGAAATCGAAGTAAAACAAACGCTGTAAAAAATAATGGTTAATGATAAATGGTTAATGGTTAATGATAAATTGTAAAGGTTATCCCCAACGCATTAACCATTAACCATTTATCATTAACCATTTATCATTAACCATTAACCATTAACCATTGTGTTTTTCGGCTTGTGAGAGACCGAAGTAGATGGCTGACAGCATCGTGAAGACGTAGGCTTGAATGTAAGCTACTAAGATTTCTACAAAATTGCTGAACACGCTTAATAAAACGGAGAAAACCGTCATGCCGGAATTGATGCCTACTCCCAGGCGAACGGTCAGGAAGACAATACACGTCAATCCAAGTAGCAACGCGTGTCCCGCCAAAATACTTGCAAACAAACGAATCATCAGGGCAAAGGGTTTGGTGAGAATACCCAGAAATTCCACCGGTGCCATGATTGGTTTGAGCCAATGCGGAACGTCGGGTAAGAAAATTTCTTTCCAATATTCTTTTGTGCCAAAAATATTGGTGATCGCAAACGTGCACAGTGCCAGCACGCACGTGATAGCAATATTTCCCGTGACATTCGCCCCGCCGGGGAAAAATGGAATTAGTCCCACGAGGTTGATGAATATGATAAAAAAGAATACCGTCAATAAATAAGGCGTGTAACGCTTGTAATTTTTACCGATGCAGGGCTTCGCGATACCGTCTACTACGCTCATAATCACCATTTCCATAAAAGCGACAAAGCCCGATGGCGAAACTGTTTCGGGATGTCCCTGCCGTTTTTTGTACCAGCGTGCACAACAGAGCACCACCACAATTAAAATGATGCTGCACATAATCAGCGAAAACGCAACTTTCGTAATGGACAAATCCAGCGGGCGCACCTCTTGCGGCATATTGTCAGTGGGCGGGCGAACCCCGCCCCTACTGTCATTGCGGGCTTGACCCGCAATCCCCCCAATACTCTCTACAATTTTCCCTTTATACTGCCCTTCATGCGCAATGTGAAAACCTTTATATTCATGTCCACCATGCAAATGTGATGACGAAAACAGATGCCACTCGCCTGTTTGCTTGCTTTGCACAATCACAGGCAACGGAATCACAAAATCGTAACCGTTCAACGTCGTGACATGCCAGCCATATTCATCGCCGATGTGTTCGAGGATGAGTTCGCGCACATTAAGTTCATTCTCTTTTGCTTCCTGTGCATGTCCGTCATTGCGGGCTTGACCCGCAATCCCCTGAAACAGGCAGAGACATAGTGCTATGAATAATATGACGTTTTTATATTTCATTGTTTTTCTTTATTATCAGGGGATTGCGGGTCAAGCCCGCAATGACGATTTTTCGATTTTTTTTCTTCTGAAACCAACAGCAAGGTGTTGATTAACAGAAAAATACAATAAATGACTGCCGCTACCAAAACCCAACGTTTGGTTTCAATTTTAATCGCCAGCATATATATAAATACTACGCTTGCAAAAATTGCCAGGCGAATACCCTTCAAAAGCATATAGAGTGTGACCATTTGTTGGTCAGTCGCCGTTTTTTTCTTTTTGTGAATGGTAATCGTTGAAGACAGTTCACACAAAAACAGCAACGTAATCAATCCAATTTCCCAATAAACCGGGATACTGCTCACGAAAAGCTCACTTCGTATGCCCCACATAATGCCGGCAACAATGCCGGAAGAAACTGCTATGATTGTTCTTTGACTCATCTCACTACACTCTAATAACTACACTCTAAACTCTAATAACTATACTCTAATTATTCGACGCAAACGGTTACAACATTATTTTTCGCCTCCACAAAGCCTCCATCAACAGGCAAAGTGATTGATTCGCCTGTTTGTTCATACACCACTACGCCCTTTGTTAAAGGCGAGATAATCGGTGCGTGATTTTCCAAAATGGTGAACGAGCCTTGCACACCGGGCAACGTAACGAGTGTTGACTGACCGGAATAGATGCTTGATTCGGGAGAAATAATGTCTAATTTCATACGTTTTCTATCAGTTTTTTACCTTTTTCAATGGCTTCTTCAATCGTGCCGACGTTCAAAAAGGCTTGTTCGGGCAAGTGATCCATTTCTCCGTCCATAATCATATTAAAACCCTTGATCGTGTCTTCGATACTTACCATCACGCCCGGTACGCCCGAAAAAGCTTCTGCCATGTAGAACGGTTGCGACAGAAAACGCTGCACGCGACGCGCCCGATTCACGACTTGTTTATCTTCGTCGGAAAGTTCTTCCATACCCAAAATAGCGATGATGTCTTGCAACTCTTTGTAGCGTTGCAACAACTGTTTCACGCGTTGAGCCGTGTTATAATGCTCTGCACCGATGGTTTTGGGGTCTAACACGCGGGAGTTTGACCCCAGCGGGTCTACTGCGGGGTAGATACCCAATTCGGAAATTTTACGATCCAATACGGTGGTTGCATCCAAAAACGAGAAAGTCGTTGCCGGAGCCGGGTCAGTCAAGTCATCCGCCGGCACATAAACCGCTTGAATAGAAGTGATTGAACCGTCTTTGGTTGACGTGATGCGTTCCTGCATCTTACCCATTTCCGTTGCCAAAGTCGGCTGATAGCCCACTGCCGAAGGCATGCGTCCTAAAAGTGCGGACACTTCCGATCCTGCTTGTGTGAAGCGGAAAATATTGTCGATAAAGAACAAAATATCACGACCGGCATCGCCACCTTGATCGCGGAACGATTCGGCAACGGTCAGTCCTGACAACGCCACTGCCGAACGTGCGCCCGGAGGCTCGTTCATCTGTCCAAAAATCAGTGAGGCTTGCGATTTTGACAAGGCGTCGTAGTCGATTTTCGACAAATCCCATTCGCCTTTATCCATGCCTTCTTTAAATTCCTTACCATATTGAATAACGCCTGCTTCAATCATCTCGCGCAGCAAATCATTCCCTTCACGGGTACGTTCGCCGACACCTGCAAACACCGAAAAACCGTGGTGTTTTTTTGCAATATTATTGATCAACTCCATGATGAGCACCGTTTTTCCAACGCCTGCACCACCAAAAAGTCCGATTTTCCCTCCTTTCAAATAAGGAGCCAACAAGTCGATGACTTTAATCCCGGTAAACAGAATCTCCGTGGAGGTTGCCAGATCCTCAAATTTAGGCGGCTCGTGGTGAATAGGGGCAGCATTCGTGTAAGAAACGTCCTTCATACCGTCGATGGTGTCGCCCACCACGTTCATCAATCGTCCTTTTACCTGATTGCCAACCGGCATCGAAATCGGTGTACCTGTACTGACGGCTTTCATGCCGCGCGACAATCCGTCGGTCGAATCCATCGCCACCGTGCGCACCGTATCTTCTCCGATATGTTGTTGAACTTCAACGACTAACACCTTGCCATCGTGACGCTTGATTTGCAACGCCTCATGAATTTTCGGCAACTGTTTGCCTGTTTGCCCATAAGCCACGTCAATCACGGGACCGATTACCTGCGAAATATATCCAAAATTTTCAGACATTGAGTCTACTGTTTTAAGTTTATTTTTAGGCTGCAAAGGTAGCAAAGACTTTTGAAAAATACAAGGGATAGAGCGAAATTATTTTTTACACGCCTCACAATATTGTTAGGAATTTGGCGTTTAGTTACAAATGAATTTTTATGCGGATGCGTCTGGGGGGCTTTTTTTTGCTGGTTTTCGTCTTTTGTCTGGGGATAAAGGCGCAGAAAGTTGTGGTGTCGGGCGTGGTGTCTGATGCGGACGGACTGCCGGTTGAGTTGGCGAGCGTGCACGTTAAGGGAACGCTTTCGGGGACTTTTACGAACGACAAAGGACATTATTCGCTTTCGATGACGCCTAAAGATTCCGTATCGCTGCTTTTTTCTTGCGTGGGTTATAATAAAACAGAGATTAAGTTGACCGATTTGAGGGACAACCGGATGCTGAACGTGCGTTTGCGGTCGCAGTCCTACGAATTGGAAGCGGTGGTGGTGACGGCTGCTCGTTCGCAAGGCAACACGATGGAAAAAATCACTACCGGACAGGGCAGGCGGTCTGTAGATGCAACCGGAGGGAGCATTGAGTCGTTTGTGATGACTGCCGGGACGGGGGTAGCGTCGACCAACGAATTGAGTACGCAATACTCGGTGCGCGGTGGCAATTATGACGAAAATATGGTCTACGTCAACGGTATCGAGGTGTATCGACCGTTGTTGGTGCGTAGCGGTCAGCAAGAAGGACTGAGTTTTATCAATCCCGATTTGACGGAATCCGTGCAATTTTCATCGGGCGGATTTGATGCGCGCTATGGTGATAAATTGTCGTCGGTGTTGGACGTAAACTATAAAAAGCCGAAAAAAACCGAAGGCGGCGTGACAGGGAGCATGCTTGGCGGAAGTGCCTATTTGGGAAATGCTGCCGGAGAATTAGATAACGGCGAACACCGTTTTACTCAAATTACGGGCATACGTTACAAGCGGGGCACTACCCTACTCAATACATTAGACACGAAAGGCGATTATAATCCGTCGGCAATGGATGTTCAAACTTTTATTACCTACGATTTCACAAACAAGTTAAGCATTAACGTGTTGGGCAATTATTCGCACAACGCTTACGATTTTAATCCGGGCAATCGAGAAACCTCTTACGGCACGATGGACAATCCTAAAAAGTTTGAGGTGGCTTACGACGGCAAAGAAAAAGACCGGTTCAATACGCTGTTTGGGGCGGCGACTTTGAAATATGATTTTTCCGACCAATCGGATATTGCACTGCAAGTGTCCGGTTTTCAATCGCGGGAACAGGAAACGTACGACATCACCGGCGAATATTGGATCAATAATGTGCTGGGCGATGAGCAAGAAAACATCGGCACAGGGCTGTTTCACGAGCATGCACGCGACCGGTTGCATGCACAGGTGTTTAACGTATCTCTCTTGGGGACAATTGGATTCAATCAACACACGGCTCGCTGGTCGGCCGGCATACAAAAAGAGGAGATCAAAGACCGCATCAACGAATGGGAATTGCGCGATTCGATGGGCTATTCATTGCCGCAACACGATGAGTATTTGCGGGTGCGCACGAATTTATTTTCGCATAACAATCTGTCGTCCAACCGTTTATTCGCCTACTTGCAAGACACGTATCGTTTCCGTTCGGAGGCAGGTCTGTTTGGTTTGACTGCCGGTGTGCGGACGAGTTATTGGGATTACAACAGCGAATTGCTGATTAGTCCGCGTGCCTCGCTGAGTTTTATTCCGGTCAATCATCAGCAGTTTAAGTTCCGCGTGGCAACAGGCATTTATTATCAGCCGCCTTTTTATAAGGAACTTCGGACAGTTTACCAGTTATCAGTTAGTAGTTACCAGCCACCGGTTACCAATTCGGAGGTGGGGGATCATTATGTGGTGCTTAATAAGGATATTAAGTCGCAACGCTCTATTCATGTGGTGGCAGGCGGCGATTATACGTTTCGGATGACGGACGGGAGACCGTTTAAGCTTACTACCGAACTGTATTACAAGAAGTTAGACCATTTGATACCGTATTATTTGGATAATGTGCGCGTGTGGTATGCGGGCGAAAATTTGGCGCACGGTTACACGACCGGGATTGACACCAAGTTTTTCGGACAATTTGTGCCCGGAGCCGACTCATGGGTCGGTTTTTCGGTGATGCAAGCCAAGCAATATATCAACGGCAAGAAAGTGGATATGCCCACCGACCAGCTTTACAACATCACCTTATATTATACCGATTTGATGCCAGGATTTGAGCGATTGCAGATGAATTTGCGAGCGATTTGGGCACAAGGATTGCCGTTCAGTGCCCCCGGACACGACTATGAGTCGAATTTTCGCGCACCTGCCTATCGCCGCGTCGACATTGGGGTGAGCTACAGGGTGTGGGACGAAAAGAAAATTTGGGTAGGGATGGATGTTTTCAACCTGCTTAGCATCAAAAATGTGAGTTCTTATTCGTGGTTTACCGACATCACCGGCGCGCAAAATGCCGTCCCCGACAAGCTCACAGGCAGACAAATCAACTTTAAGTTTGTTGCCGACTTTTAATCCGCCCAAGCAAACCATTAACCATTAACCATTAACCATTAACCATTAACCATTAAAAAATATTTTGTACCTTTGCGCCATGAAACATATTCGCAACTTTTGTATTATTGCACATATTGACCATGGTAAAAGTACTTTGGCAGACCGCTTGTTGGAATATACGCAGACGGTGGAGGGCAAAGCCATGCAGGCGCAGGTGCTGGACGACATGGATTTGGAGCGCGAACGCGGCATCACGATTAAGAGCCACGCGATTCAAATGAAATACACTTACAACCGCGAACAATATACGCTCAACCTGATTGACACACCGGGACACGTCGATTTTTCATACGAAGTGTCGCGCTCGATTGCTGCCTGTGAAGGCGCGTTGCTGATTGTGGATGCCGCACAAGGCATTCAGGCACAGACGATTTCCAACCTCTATATGGCGTTAGAAAATGACTTGGAAATTATTCCCGTATTAAATAAGGTGGACCTCGCCAACGCGATGCCCGAAGAGGTGGAAGACCAAATCGTGGAGTTGTTGGGCTGTCCGCGCACAGACATTATTCGTGCCAGCGGCAAAACGGGCGAAGGCGTTTATACTATTCTGGATGCGATTATTGAAAAGATACCCGCACCACAAGGCGACCCGGAAGCACCCTTACAAGCCCTGATTTTCGATTCGGTTTTTAATTCGTTTCGCGGCATCATCGCCTATTTCAAGATTGTGAACGGCAGCATCAAAAAGGGCGATTTGGTCAAATTCGTTGCCACAGGCAAGGAATACGAAGCCGATGAAGTGGGCGTTTTGAAACTCGAAATGTCGCCTCAAGACGAACTGGGTTGTGGCAATGTGGGTTATATCATTTCCGGCATCAAAGTGTCGAAAGAGGTGAAAGTTGGCGATACGATCACGCATGTCAAACATCCGGGACCGGCAATAGAAGGCTTCGAGGAAGTCAAACCGATGGTGTTTGCAGGCGTCTATCCGATTGTAACAGAGGAGTTTGAAAACTTGCGGGCATCATTGGAAAAACTCCAATTGAACGATGCCTCGCTGACGTTTCAGCCCGAATCGTCGGTAGCGTTAGGGTTCGGATTTCGTTGCGGATTTTTGGGATTGCTACACATGGAAATCATCCAGGAGCGTCTCGACCGCGAATTTAACATGGAAGTTATCACAACCGTCCCCAACGTGTCGTACAAAGTATATGACAAACAGGGCAACTGCAAAGAGGTGCACAATCCGGCAGGTCTCCCCGACCCGACCCTTATTGAGCGCATCGAGGAGCCGTTTATTCGCTCGTCGGTGATCACGAGCACGGCTTACATTGGACCGATTATGACACTTTGCCTTGGCAAACGGGGCGTTTTAGTCAAACAGGATTATATTTCGGGCGACCGTGTGGAAATTATTTTTGACTTGCCGTTGGGCGAAATTGTGATTGATTTTTACGACAAACTGAAAAGCATTTCCAAAGGCTATGCGTCATTTGACTACCACATTCATGATTATCGACCGTCGAAATTGGTCAAAATGGATATTTTATTAAATAGCGAGCCGGTGGATGCGCTATCCACACTGACGCACGTCGATAATGCTGTGACGTTTGGTCGCAAGATGTGTGAAAAACTGAAAGAACTCATCCCGCGCCAGCAATTTGATGTCGCGATTCAAGCCGCCATCGGCGCAAAAATCATCGCCCGCGAAACCATCAAAGCGGTTCGCAAAGACGTGACCGCTAAATGCTATGGCGGCGACATCTCCCGCAAGCGCAAACTCCTCGAAAAACAAAAAGAAGGCAAAAAACGCATGAAGCAAGTCGGCAATGTGGAAGTGCCGCAGAAAGCGTTTCTCGCAGTGCTGAAGTTGGATTAATAAAAAATGCACTCTCACAGTGCACTTTTTGAGAATAATTGCACTGTCATGGTGCATTTTTTGATACTTTTCCATTGTTATTCATATTTTTTGTATCTTTACGCCCAATATAAATACGAAAATAATTTTTGCTTATGATATAAAAAAGAACAAAATGTGCTAATAGACACATTGTAAAACATAGTTGGTAAAGCGTTTTAGCTTTTATTCTGGTATTGCGAAATCTCTACAATTTCAAAAAGTTATCAAGAATAAAGTGGTAAGCGTCCACGTCGTTCTCGGCGTGGACATTACTCATTTATTTGATAACTTAGGTAGTAGAGAACCTCGCAGTACAAATAAACAGAGTTTTGTCCGCGTCGTTTTTGTGTCTATATATGAAATGAAATTTAGAAAAATTAAAAAATAAAAGATAATGAAAAAAATTATGATTTTGGCTGCCATAGCAGTCTGTGCAAGCGTAATGTTGACGGGTTGCAAAAGTAAAAAGGTATCAAGCGAAGTTGGTGCAACGGAAATTGTACTGCCTCTTTCGGGTAAGGATTACACCTCAAACAAGGATTTTTTCCGCACAACGCAGTTAGGCAAAAGTCCCGATTTATCAACAGCAAAGAAAATTGCTTTGCAAAATGCTAAAACTGAATTGGCAGCTAATATTCAGTCCACCATCAAAGCGGTTACAGACAATTACACCAATCAAATTTCTGTCGCTGACAAACAGGAATTTGAAAATAAATTTGAAGAATTGCAACGCGCGGTAGTTAATCAGGAATTGAACGATGTGCACGTGATTGGCGAAAAAGTTTTTAAGGAAAAGGACGGCAAATATACCTATTATATTGCCATTGAGATGAGTAAGGAAATCATCGAACGCAAGACTTCCGACCGGATTTCAAATGATGCTAAATTGAAATTGGATTTTGACAAGTTTCAATATCAGAAGATTTTCGATGAAGAAATGAAAAAATTTGAAAATCAGTAAATTTATAAATAATGGATATGAGAAAAATAAACAGTCTTGCAGGTGCAATTATCTGTGTATTGCTAATCAGCGCATTTGTTTCATGTAAATCATCGAAACCGGTAAATTCAAACGATGCGAAGCAGCAATTGGATTCAGACAAACGTCAATTTGAGAGGACTTTTGATGAGGTAACCAAGTAATTAAAATCAGGGTGAACACGATTAAAAGATTCTGTATACTGCTGGTTGGATGCTTGTGCGTCCAATCAGTTTTTTCACAAACTGTTTCCGAAATTAAAAGCAGTAAACAATTTTATTACGGTGAAGGTGTAGGAAAAACTTCCACAACTGCCGAAAAAGATGCTTTGTCAATGCTTATCAATCAAATTTCGGTCACTGTTGAAAATAAATTTTCCTTGTTGTCGGAACAAATTACAGACAATAACAAGCAAAAATTTGCTCAAAAGGTCAATGATGTGGTCAATACCTATTCCAACGCTACGCTGAAAAATACAGAGAAGATGGAATGGGAAGATAAGGACGGGATTCACATATTGTGCTATATCAAGCGGTCGGAAGTGAGCAAAATTTTTGCCGAGCGAGAAAGCAAAATTAAGGATTTCACCGCTACGGCTCTAAAAGCGGAGGAAAATTTGCAAGTTGCCGATGCGTTGAAATACTACTATTGGGCGTTGTTACTGTTGCAAAGTCATCCCGATGGCAACACTATTACATACGCACACAATGGTGCAGAGCCGAAGTTGGCTGTATTTTTGCCGCAACAAATCAATGCGGTGTTTTCCAAACTTGCTTTTAGCGTTACCGGTAAGCAAACTGAGCCTAACATCATTCTGTATAACTTGGCGATAATGTACAACAAACAGCCGGTGAGCAATTGCGAATACAGCGTGTATGATGGGCGCAACTGGTCGCCGCTCGCTGCTGCAAAGGATGGCAAAGGGGTTGCCGAACTGCTGGGGGAAGATTCGGAACTGCATAAGAAAATCGGCATTCGGGTAGAATATGAGTTTGGCGATGAGTGGAAAACAGACAAGGAGGTAAACGATATTTTGTCAAAAGTGGAAGCGGTGCCGTTTAAGAAGGCAAAAATTGACATTGCTATGAACAAAGTCCCTGATTTTAAGCCTGTTGAGGATGTTGCACCTATAGCCACCAACAGTGTTGCCGTTGCAACCCTAAATGAGAACGCTATTGTAACAAATACGTCTTCTGTTGCTGTTGCTGCGCCTGCAAAAAACGTGTTGGTGGTTGATGGTTCAGGCTATCTGCCTTTGCTCAAAAAGGTGGAAACGGCTATCGGCACAAAAAACTATGTATCGGCGCGGGAATGTTTTACGCCGGAAGGGTATGCCGTGTTTCAACAACTGATACAATATGGCAAGGCGGTTATTGTTGCAAAAGCCGACTATGCTTTTATGCAGTTTGACGATGGTGTGTTGGCTCGTTCGCTGCCGATGCGGTTTAGTTTTAGCAATCGGCGCACTTTTGTGGAAAATGTGGTGTTTGATATTGATGTGGCTGCGGGCAAAATACGGTCGCTTTCGTTTGCATTGGCTGACAAGGCTTGTAAGGAAATTTTAAGTCATGACAAGTGGACTGAATATTCGCGGGTAAGCATCATCAATTTTGTGGAAAACTATCAGACGGCTTATGCCTTGAA
>JAISKM010000101.1 GCA_031261285.1 Candidatus Symbiothrix sp.
TTGCCGTCCGTTTTGTTGTAAACCAGCATGCCCGGCTTTTTTAACTCATCAGAGAGTGTATCGGCACTCTCAATTTGTGGCAGCAACAAGCCGCCGGCATCAACGGCTTGTGATAAATCCAACAACGCACCCGTTGTAATTGAATCGTTTACACTTCCAATTGCCACTTGAGCAGTTACCGGTGACCACTTACCGGCTACCAACAACGTAGCAGCCAATAACAATAATACATTTCTTTTCATTTGTTATACTATTAAAATTAATAATTTATATTCATTTACAATTAACAATTAACAATTAACCATTAATCATTAAAAAAACTCCCCCTGCACGATCTGAACGAACGAAAAAATGAAACGAAAACAAAACGAACTGCAAACCCTGCAAGGGGGAATATCTCACATATAGACATAAAAAAACGGGGACAAACTCAATTTATCCGCCGCATGAGGTTCTCAACTACCTAACAACCAAATAAATGAATTATATCCCCGCTATATAACGAGAACACATTCACTCTATTCTTAGTTGTTTTTGAAATTGTTGAGATTTCATGCGACTAGAATAAAAGCAAAAGTGCTTTTTATTTTCAAAATGTCTAAAATGTGTGTATTAACACATTACTTTTGTATCATAAGCCTATATTTTTATTTTATGTTTATCTTATGGGATTCCCACCTGCGCGGGAATGACATCGCAAAGGTATGTATTATTTTTGCATTAAACAAATTTTTAGCGAATTATTTTTTCGCAATTCAAAAAATAATTGTACCTTTGCCGGCGCAAAACAAACGGAGGGGTGCTCGAGTGGTTTAAGAGGTACGCTTGGAAAGCGTATGAACTTCAAAAGGGTTCCGGGGGTTCGAATCCCTTCTCCTCCGCCTATTTTTCAATAGACCATTGCTATTTTTATTTTTAATACTTACCTTTGTAGTGTCAATCAAATAACTGCTTTTATGAATGAACATATTAAAGAAATTGCCGAACGGTTGCGCGGATTGAGAGATTCGTTAGACCTTTCGCCTGCGGAAATGGCTGAACAGTGCAACAGACCGGTGGAAGATATTCTGCATTATGAAACGGGACAGACGGATATTCCGATGAGTTTCCTGTTTGATGTGTCGCAACGGTTTAACATCGACACGTCTACGCTTATTTCCGGCGAAGAACCCCGTATGACGGCTTATTTTTTAACTCGTCATGGCACCGGAACGTCTGTTGAACGTACCAAGGTCTATAAATATCAGTCCTTGGCAGGTGGCTACATACATCCCAAAGCCGAACCGTTGGAGGTGACCGTAGAGCCGAACGACAACCCAATCTATCTCAATACGCACAAGGGCGAGGAATTTAATTATGTGTTGGAAGGGTGTTTGCAATTCCAAATCAACGGTAAAGATTTGATTTTGACTCCCGGCGACAGTATCTATTTTGATTCGTCCTACCCTCACGGCATGAAGGCATTGGATCATAAACCGGTTAAATTTTTGGCAATCATTTTATAGTTATGAATTATGAGTTATGAGTTGGTTGTAATAATTCATAACTTATAACTTATGACTTATAACTTATGACTCATAATTAAAAAAGGCAATGGTAGAAAAATATATCAATCAGGTAAATTTCAAGGATTTGGAAGATTTCAAGGCAAACTTCAAAATCAATGTACCGGACAATTTTAATTTTGCTTACGATGTGGTCGACGAATGGGCGACTACTCATCCCGACAAAAAAGCAATCTGCTGGGTCAATGACTTGGGCGAACATATCGACTTCACGTTCAAGGAAGTGAAAGAACAGAGCGATGCCGCAGCCTCCTACTTCCTCTCCTTAGGAATAGGCAAGGGCGACATGGTCATGCTGATTCTCAAACGCCGCTACTGGTATTGGTTCGCGATTTTGGGTTTGCACAAGATAGGGGCTGTGGCTATTCCGGCTACGCACTTGCTGACGAAAAAGGACATCGTCTATCGCTGCAATTCGGCAGACATCAAAGCCATTATCAGCGTGGGCGAAAAATTGATTACCGGTCATATCGACGATGCGTTGCCCGAATGTCCGACGTTGCTTCATCGCATCTCCATCGGACCCGACGTGCCGGCAGGATGGGATGATTTCCAAAAAGGATTGAAAGAAGCCAAGCCCTTTGTGAAACCTCAGCAGGTCAATGATAACGAGGACATTATGCTGCTCTATTTCACTTCCGGCACCACAGGCAACGCCAAGATGGTCATCCAGAGCTACACCTATCCGCTCGGTCATATTGCCACTGCCGGTTATTGGCAAAACCTTCACGAAGACAGTCTGCACATTACCTTAGCCGACACAGGCTGGGCAAAAGCCGCTTGGGGCAAGTTGTACGGGCAATGGATAGCCGGCGCTTGCCTGTTTGTGTATGACCATGAGAAATTTACGCCTGCCAATCTTTTGCAGGTGCTGCAAGACTATAAGGTCACTTCGTTTTGCGCTCCTCCCACGGTCTACCGTTTTATGATACGGGAAGACCTATCTAACTATGACTTGTCGGCATTGAAATACAGCGAAATAGCAGGCGAACCGCTCAACCCATCGGTGTTCCAAACGTTCTATGACACCACGGGTTTGAAACTTATGGAAGGCTTTGGACAAACCGAAACGACGGTCACGATTGCCAATTTCCCTTGGATGGAGCCGAAACCGGGGTCGATGGGTGTGCCTAATCCCGCTTACGATGTGGACTTAGTGACTTACGATGGTCGGCCGTGTGAAGACGGCGAACAGGGAGAAATTGTCATTCGCACCGATAAATGGCGACCTGTGGGACTGTTCATGGGCTATTATCGCGACCAAGAACTAACCGACAGCGTTTTTTCAGACAATATATACCACACCGGTGACATTGCCTGGCGCGACGAAGACGGCTTTTATTGGTTTGTGGGTCGCAACGATGACGTCATCAAAAGTTCAGGCTATCGCATCGGTCCGTTTGAAGTGGAAAGTGCCTTGATGACACACCCTGCCGTGGTGGAATGTGCGATTACCGGCGTCCCCGATGAAGTGCGCGGACAAATAGTGAAAGCAACCGTCATTTTAGCTCCGGAATATAAAGCACGGGCAAATGACGACTTAGTGAAAGAAATTCAAGACCATGTAAAGCGCGTAACGGCTCCCTACAAATATCCGCGCATCATTGAGTTTGTCGACGAATTGCCTAAGACGATTAGCGGGAAAATCCGCCGGGTGCAGATTCGGGGAGAGGGAAAAAAATAAGAATATCCCACAGAAGACAGGGTGAGGTCGGTACTTTCTGTAGTTGTTTTAGCAGGAGCAACGTGTGATAGAACGTGTGGACACTAAGGAACCGTATTCCGAATAACGGACAACAACATGCTGAAAACTTTTTTGATTTATCCGCTGAAAGTCCGGTTTATTTTTGTATTTTTGCCAAAAATGGACAAAGCAATCTCCATATAATCAGATTATGGAAGCAAAAGATACTGTTTCGGGAATTAAAAAAATATTGATAAATTAGAATATGCTTTTTGACGAATATAAATACTTCATTTACAAGTTTCCAGAGCCGCAATATTTGGGTGCAAAATTTTCCCATTTAGCTTGGTTAAGTCAGCATATTCCCAAAAAGGTAAATGTCGCTTTCGATGCTTTTGCGGGGTCTCAAAGTATTGCATATTTATTTAAACAATTAGGATTTAGAACTTTAACAAACGATTTTCTGAATTTCAATAATCAGATAGGTAAAGCGTTAATAGAAAACAAAACGGAAAAATTGAATGAAAGCGATTTGCAAACTTTGTTTCAAAAATCGCCAAATAAAGACGATTTCATTTTAATGGAAAGTGTCTTTACCAATGTATTTTTTGAGCAAGAAGAATCTGTTTTTATTGATAATTTCAGAGCAAATATTCCACTGTTAGACAATGAATACAAGCGGGCATTGGCATTTACGGTGATGAATCGTAGTTTGACGCGAAAAATTACGATGGGACATTTCGGGCATACGCAAGCATTGGTGTACGCTGCTGACCCCGAAAGAGTGAAACGCAACCGCAGTTTAATCCGCCCGATTAAAGATTTGTTTTTGGAACTTTTACCGAAGTATAATAATGCAATTTTTGATAATGGAAAAGACAATCAGAGTTTTAACGATAATATTTTGGAACTTTTGCCGAAATTATCAGGCATTGATTTGGTTTATTTCGATCCGCCCTATTGCGACAGCCACGCTGATTATCAGGGATTTTACCATTTGCTCGAAACATATACCGAGTACTGGAAAGACAAAGAGTTTGTAAACGGAA
>JAISKM010000132.1 GCA_031261285.1 Candidatus Symbiothrix sp.
GAACACGGGAGGCAAAAAAATTGGATACAAATGAAAAAAAATAATTTTAGAAAACCCCGATACATCGGGATGACATTTATACTTGTAGTGATTACTTTGATGCTGATTGGACAAAGCACACTTCGCCCAGTTCAAGCCAACGCACAGATTTCAATTGGTAGTGTGAATGATTCCATCACAGTTGGTTCGGTGCTGGATTTGAGCCAAGGCTCCGGCGGACTGCTTTTGCCGCAAGTGGCAGACACAATTGATGCTACACGCACAGCCGGCATGATGGTGTTCAGCACGGCTGACAACAAAGTCTACACCTACAATGGGGTCACTGCGACGTGGACGGCTTTTTAAAAGGCTCAGGGCAGACTGTGTGAAAGGCTGAAAGGACTTAAACTATCGAGAAAGGGCACTCGCACGGGTTTTTGTACATAGTTTCGTTTCGTTTTTCCTGTGCGGGTCTCTTTCTTTTTAATAAATAATCCCGGCAGGGGAGTCTTAGAACTATCAAGTTTAGTCGTTTCATTCTTCGTTCGTTCAAGGCTCTCCGCCGGGGTTTATTGTTTTATGTTAACGTGGAGGATAGCCTGTCTTTCTTATTATAAAAAATAATTATAAATAAAATTACCAAAATTTCAAAAAAAGTTGTACCTTTGCGGGGATTTTAAGTCAAATTATTATAATAAACAACTAAAAAAAATAGTAACATGGCAGTAAGCTACAAAGATTTAGGCTTGGTGAACACCCGTGCGCTGTTCAAAAAAGCCACCGAAGGAAAATATGCCATTCCGGCATTCAATTTCAACGACATGGAGCAGATGCAAGCAATCGTACAGGCTTGTGTGGAAACAAAATCTCCGGTTATTTTACAAGTTTCAAGTGGTGCGCGTAAGTATGCAAACCCAACATTGTTGCGTTACATGGCGCAAGGAGCCGTGGAATACGCGAAAGAATTGGGTCACAATATTCCTATCGTGTTGCACCTTGACCATGGTGATACGTTTGAATTGTGCAAAAGCTGTATCGAATACGGTTTTTCATCCGTGATGATCGACGGTTCACATCATCCTTACGACGAAAACGTGGAACTAACCCGCAAAGTAGTGGAATATGCACACAAATACGACGTAACCGTGGAAGGCGAATTGGGCGTTTTGGCAGGCATCGAAGACGATGTAGTGGCAGAACACCACACTTATACACAACCCGAAGAAGTACAGGATTTCGTATCTAAAACGGGCGTTGACTCGTTGGCAATCTCAATTGGTACGTCGCACGGTGCGAATAAATTCAAACCCGAACAATGCACACGCAACGCAGAAGGCATTTTAATACCTCCTCCTTTGCGTTTCGACATTTTGGAAGCCATCGAAAAACAAATTCCGGGATTTCCAATCGTGTTGCACGGTTCATCTTCTGTGCCACAAAAATACGTGAAAATCATCAACGAAAACGGTGGCAAATTGAAAGACACCATCGGTATCCCTGAAGAAGAATTGCGTCGCGCAGCCAAATCGGCTGTTTGCAAAATCAACATCGACTCGGATGGTCGTTTGGCAATGACGGCAGCGATTCGCGAAACCTTAAACCAGCATCCTGAATGGTTTGACCCACGTCAATACCTCGGACCGGCTCGTGAGTGGTTGAAAGAACTTTACATACACAAAACGGTGGCTGTGTTGGGTTCTGCAGGCAAAGCGTAAGACAACAATGTCGACTGTCGCACTCGTCATGTCGATCGCATGAGAGGCATTCCGTGAATATTTTTGAAATTTTATTCAGAAATGTTTGGCAGTATAAAAAATTAGTAGTACCTTTGCAGCGCAATTCTGGAAAGGTACTGCAAAATTCTTCCTTAGCTCAGTCGGTTAGAGCATCTGACTGTTAATCAGAGGGTCCTTGGTTCAAGTCCAAGAGGGAGAGCAAGGGTAAGTCCTATACGGTCAGCTCCCTTCGAATCCCCCAGGGTTTGATCGCAGCAAGGGTAGTTGGTTGTAGCGACGCGATGTAGATAGCTTACCCTTTTTTTTAAACACACTAAGAGATCCGCTAGCTCAGCAGGTAGAGCACATCCCTTTTAAGGATGGGGTCTTGGGTTCGAGCCCCAAGCGGATCACTTCAATGAAAAGTCTGTAAACCAATGTTTTGCAGGCTTTTTTCTTTTAATTTTACTCCAAGTTAAAGTGTGAAAAATCATTAAATAAGGGCAGGTTTATCCTTTATTTATGTTTTTTAACATAAAATAGTTTGCTTAAATGCTACATTTGCACCCGAAATAAAAAACTAATGCAATTTTTAAATGAGAACACGTATTTTTTTACTTTTTTGCCTATTCACAGGCACGACAAGCTATGCCCAAACGCAAGCAGAAAAAGATTCTATTGCTGTCGCAATCGATTCACTTGAACTATTGAAAGACGACAAAACACTGTCGGAAGTAGTCGTAACCGCACAAAAATCGCTGGTAAAAGTCGATTTGGACAAAATCACTTACGACATGGCGGAAGACCCCGAAGCTAAAACCAACAATGTGTTGGAAATGTTGAAAAAAGTGCCGATGGTGACGGTCGACGGCGATGAAAACATCCAAGTCAAAGGCTCGTCCGATTTCAAAATTTACATGAACGGCAAACCGTCTAACTTGCTGTCTAACAATCCGAAAGATGTGTTGAAAAGTATGCCTGCCAACACGATCAAATCCATCGAAGTCATCACCGACCCGGGTGCAAAATACGACGCGGAAGGTGTGACCGGCATTCTCAACATCGTGACGCAAAGCAACTCGTCGATGGGCGGCTACACGGTGTCGCTGAGCGGCAATGTGGATAATTTGGGTAGCTTGGGCGGCGGCACCTATTTCTCCGTTAAAAAAGGAAAATTAGGTCTTACGGGTAATTTGAACGCCAGCCAATTCAAGAGTCCGAAAAGCGACTATTCAAGTTTTAGAGAAGATTTGAAAAACCATACACTGCTGACACAAAAAGGCTGGAGCAAGTATAACGGGACTTATATGTATGGCTACGGCGAATTGAGTTTCGAAATAGACACGTTGCGCCTGTTAAGTGTGTCTTACAATCATTGGGGTGGCAACGCAACCGGCGAAAGTCAGCGGGATGTGCGTTTGGAGGATGCCTCTCAGAACATCCTCAATGAATATTCGCAATTCAGCAAGTCGAAAAACGCCTACGGTGGTCCATCGTTGCGTGCGGATTATCAGCGTTCATTTGCAGGGGTGAAAGACCGCTTGCTGACGTTTTCTTATAATTTCAACACTTCGCCGGATAATAGTTCATCAGACATTTTCACCGACGACAAGCCTAATAACAAGCAATGGTCTGATGGCGCAACCGACGAACACACGCTTCAATTGGATTACACAACGCCTGTCAACAACATTCACACGATAGAAGCGGGTGTCAAATACATCAAGCGTATCAACAAGAGTGACAGCGAATTTCTGGTGTGGAATGAGGTTACGGGAGATTGGGAGCCTCGTCTGTCTGACAACGACAAATTTCGGCACAATTCGGATATTTTAGGAGCATACGCCGGTTACAATGTCAAACTTAAAAAATGGGGCTTCAAAGCCGGACTGCGCTTTGAAGGTACTTGGTTGGATGCCAAATTTGAACGCAACGAGGCGATGAATTTCGATGCGAACTACACCAATTTGGTACCGAGCACCACGATTACTTACCAGCTCAAACAGGGTCAGACCTTCCGTGTGGGCTATAATTTGCGCATCCAGCGCCCGGGCATTTGGTATTTGAATCCATATCGCAACACGTCCGACACGACCAATGTGCGGTTCGGAAATCCGAATTTGGACGCGGTCAAATACCACAATTTCACGCTCAACTACAGCTTTTTCAACCCAAAATTCAATGCCAACGTCAATTTGTCTTACAATTTTGCCGATAACACCATTGAACAACATGCTTGGATTGAAAACAACACGACCTACACGACCTACGAAAATCAGGGCAAAAGTCAAGGCGTCGGACTGTCGACCTACCTGAATTGGAGTCCAATCCAAAAATTCCGTATCTACGGCAATTTATCCGGACGATACACCAACATCAAATCCAAGCAATACGACCTGCAAAACGACGGTTTTTCCGCTAACGCATATAGCGGTGTGCAATATACTTTGCCTAAAGATTTCACGCTGTACGGCAATGGTTATTACGGCTCCCCATATATTCAATTGCAAGGAAAAGGCAATGCTTATTATGGCTATAATGTTGCCCTCTCCAAAGCAATGCTGAAAAAAAATCTGGTGGTGCGACTATATGCTAATAACCCTTTCTTAGATAAAAGGAAGTCCACAAGTAGCACATTCGGCCCTGATTTCTATTCGGAAAACTTCAACAGTGTCAAAGCCCAATTCTTCGGCATGAGTGTTTCCTACCGGTTCGGCGAAATGAAAGCGCAAATCAAAAAAGTAACACGCGGCATCTCCAATGACGACAACATGGGCGGTGGCAATTCCGGCGGTGGCGGAAACAGCAGTCAAGGTGGCGGCGGTCAATAATAGTTAAAAATGTATGATAATTGAGAAACTATCGTTATTAAACTTCAAGAATATTGAGGAGGCAGATTTGTCTTTTTCATTCAAAATGAATTGCCTGCTGGGCGATAATGGAATGGGAAAAACAAATCTGCTGGATGCGCTGTATTATCTTTCGTTCACAAAAAACTACACCAATCTGCCTGACTCACAGCTGATTAAACACGGCACCGACTTTGCTTCACTACACGGTTTTTACAAAGAAAACGAGGTCACAGAAGAAATTCAGTGTGGCATGAAACGGGGGCATAAAAAATCGTTCAAACGCAATAAAAAGGCATACAGCCTCTTTTCAGAGCACATCGGGCTGATTCCGGTCGTCATGATTTCGCCTGCCGACAGTGAACTGATTCAAGGCGGCAGCGACGAGCGGCGCAAATTCGTGGATATGCTTATCAGTCAATACGATAAGGACTATCTGCGAGCGTTGATGCGCTACAATAAAGCCCTCGCGCAACGCAATGCGCTCCTGAAAAATAGCCCCCCCCAGCCCCCCCTCAAGGGGGGAGTAGAGTCTGCTCCTCAGAATGGCGGGGGTTTTTCTGGGAAGGCTTTCTCCCCCCTTGAGGGGGGGCTGGGGGGGGCCGAGGTGTTTGAAATCTGGGAAGAACAAATGGTGGAAACAGGAAATCTCATTCACGCCAAAAGAAAAGCCTTCATCGTCGATTTCCTGCCCGTATTTGAACAATATTACCGCGTCATCAGCAACGACACCGAACAAATAGGTTTGGAATACGAATCACAATTAACCGTAGGGGCAACCCTTGCGGTTGCCCTCAATAACCCCAACGCACCCGGCAATGACACCAACGCATCAATTGCGGGTCAAACCCCCAATCCCCTGCTGTTCGCAGAATTATTACGCCAACGCCGTCAACGCGACCTCCTATTGGGCTATTCCACGGCAGGCATTCACAAAGACGACTTTAACTTCCTGTTAGACAATCACTTGATTCGCAAAATCGGGTCGCAAGGACAAAATAAAACCTACCTCATTGCCCTGAAACTGGCGCAATTCAGTTTTTTGGTGAAACACGGTTCAGTGCTCCCTATCCTGCTATTAGACGATTTATTCGACAAATTGGATGCCAAACGGGTAGAAAAAATCGTGGAATTGGTGGCGCAACCTCAATTCGGACAAATCTTTATCTCAGACACCAACCGCAAGCACCTCGATGAAATTCTCGAACAAATGGAATATGACTACAAGCTGTTTCAAGTGACAAACGGACAAATCGCCGAAATGCCATGAAATACACCAACGCACAATCCATCGCTTCAGTCCTGAACGAATTGTGGGAACAAAATCCCAAAATGGCAGACAAACTGGCAGAAACGCGCCTCATCACCTACTGGAACACCATGAGCCCCGCCATCACGCGCTACACCGCCGGTCTGTTCGTCAAAAATCGCACCCTCTACGTCAGCCTAACCTCCGCCGTCCTAAAAAACGAACTCATGATGCGCCGCGAACAACTCTGCCTCACGCTCAACAAAGAAGCCGGTCGCAAAGTGATTGACACGATTGTTTTTCACTAAATACAAACTATCCAAACATTTTTGATTTTTTTGCAAAATAATTTGCGTAATTAAAAAAAAATGCGTTACTTTGCAGCAATTCTAAGCCCGCAAAGTGTTGCGATCAGTTTAGAAGGACTTTTTTGTTAAACAAGCGTTTAAATATTACTTTATCTTAAAGAAAATCGGAAGTTTTCAAAGGATCATAAAGTGTAAACAACAAATGCTTGCGTTTTGTTTGTATATAATTTGTTTTAATTATATGCGGTAAAGCGTGGGTCTTGTTAGTCGAATCTGTGATCCGGGTTTCTTCCGATACCTCTAAGACAGATAAGATTTAACAGTTCCTGCGCTTTATTGATTTATAACACAGCCGAACTTGGGGACGGAGAGGCGAAAAAAACATTATGTACAAATGAAAACATTTAATTTTAGGAGATTGCGGATCCAGTCCGCAATGACAGTTGCGTTGCTGGTTGCCTGTGTTCTGGTAACCGGTAACTGTTCACCGGTAACTGCCCAAGTGGCTATTGGTGGGGATGGCACCGTCACACCGGGCGCCTTGTTAGATTTATCACAGGCCACTGATGCAGGCGGCTTGTTGCTACCCCAAATTGAGAGTGCCGACACGGCCACAGCCGTGTTGAAAAAGCCCGGCATGCTGGTTTACAACAAAACGGACGGCAAAATTTATGCTTACAACGGTTCTGCTTGGAGTGCCGGCGGCAGTTCGGGCGGTGGAGGAGGAGGAGATGATCCCGATCCTGCACCTTCGTCTTGTACAGGTGTTGTAATGGGCGCTTCCGGAACTGTTTATCCGATTGGTAGTTATCCTGATGCTCAATCCGGTTTGAAAAACTTGTGCTGGACACTCGCGAACCTTAAAGAGGATGGTTATTATTTTACCAAATACGATAACCAGGCAGACAGTGGTGGGTATTGGTACTGGGATGGTGAATTGGGGTTCAAATTGTCTAACGATGTATGTACGCGAACTATAGGGAGTGCTTGGCGCATTATAAATTTGAGTGATTGGGAGCTGTTGCGTGACGGATGGCCGAGTCTGAGTGTAAATGAAAAACAAGCGTGGTGCTGCATGCCCGCCAATATGCAGGGGGGAATGATCTATTCATCTGGTTGCTGGTGTAGTAGTTGGGCTGGGGCTGGTGTGAAAACATTTATGTATGTTGTGGGATCAACATACAACCGTCATAGTGTGGCAATATATGATAAAGATATGAATATGGATCGGGCTGACTATTATGGTTTGGCGGCGACTATACGGTGCGTTAGAGATATATAAAACCTATCGCAGGCTTAATATAACTATCTGAGATTTTTCTTTTTTTTAGAAAATAGTTGGTAGATTCTAAAAAAATGATTAATTTCGCATCATATTCCAAACAGTTGACGACCTTGACCCGTTTGGAAAGACTTCTGGGTTAAATGCATAGCATTTAAGATATTACTTTGTCTCGAAAATCGGCAATTTTCAATCTCTGCAAAGTGATAGACAACAAATGCTTGCGTTCTTCGTTTGTAACTAATAACCATTAGATACGACCAAGGGCGCAGAGCTGTTGTTTATTTGCAGAGTAGGTGTTTGCCGATACCTCGAGACAGATAAATTAACAGTTTCTGCGCCCTTTTTATGTTTAAATCTCCCGACCGAAAAAACGCGGGAGGCAAAAAAATGATTACAAATGAAACATTCATGACAATAGGAGGACACAGAGGGAGGGGGATTAGTTTCATCCCGTTGGATGCTACCAGCCCCCCCAACCCCCCTCAAGGGGGAGATGGTTGCATACCTACGGCATGCGGGAATGGTTGACGAACATTGGTTTCTACCGAGCTACCATTCCTAACGGAATGCAGGGAACAA
>JAISKM010000140.1 GCA_031261285.1 Candidatus Symbiothrix sp.
TTTCATCCTGATGACGCCATGCCATGGAATGTAATTGTGTGCTGTAAGCAGGATATTTCTATAACCAGATTGTTTAGTACCGACGAAATACGAGCATCCCTTAGTCGTTATGAATCTATGCAAAAAGGCATGTTATTCAAAAAAATTGATAAATATGAATATTCAAATCACCCCACTATAAACATTATTAATAATGAATCTGAGCGAATTGGGCGAAATCCATATTGTCGAATAGTAGTCAGAACAAATGCGGGATCGACAGCATCACAACGATAATGCCACCAATGCCCATACAACGGAAGCCCGTAAGGAATTACCAAATAAAAAAAACTGTTTTTTTGCAAAAAACACGAAAAATATTTGGATAATTGAAAAAAATGTTGTGCCCTTGTAGCAGATTAGAAAGATTGTATAAAAGCCTGACTGCACTTCCTTCAAACAGCCACACTTCATCAATGTTGTAGATGAAATTTTTCTCGTAGATTCGTGCATGGTGGCAGTATTTCCACTGCCACCAAATAATCCAAGAAAAAGCGCACGAACATCACCTTACTATAGTGTGATTTATGCACTCTGTTGTTGTCGTTATTCCGTCATTTCTTCCGGTTTATACCATTTTATTTTTTGTGAAAAATACATGATTATTCCGAGAATAATGAACAAACCGACACTTCCGATGAGCAAGGCAACGTCTTCCAATTGGAGCACTACATAAAGAAACAAATACAAAATAGAAAGAATCAGTGCCAAAATGCCGGTTTGCTTCTTATTTTTGAAAATTCCGGAGGCATAACCGGTTATAAGTGCAATGGTCGCGATACTTGAAATCAGGTAGGCAACCGCAAAATTAATTTGTTCGGAAAGAGATAAAAGCAAACTGTAAAACAAAATTAAAGCAATGCCGACCAATAAATATTGGATCGGATGAATGCGTTTTTTAGTCAGCACCTCAACAAAGAAAAATGCCACAAAAGTAAGCACAATAAACATCAAGGCATATTTTGCCGAACGCATATTCTGCTGATAATGATCGACCATATCCACCAGGTTAACGCCAAACGAGGTATCATCCAAATCGTCAATCGTATCAATCCAATATTCCGGAATACTGCGATTGAAACCCAATACACTCCACGACGCCTTAAATCCGGTCTTCGTTAATTGATAATCCGGTGTGAAACTGCCTGTAAATCCCGGATTTTTCCAATCACCTTCCACCTCCACCTTAGACGTGTTGCCAATCGGAATAAAATTCATGTTGCTGCTTCCATTCAGATTCAGATTACATTCAAACGTATACCTCGATTCCGAATCCGGCGTCATAAGATTAGGCAAACCAATCACTAATTTTTTGCCGCTGACAGGATCGTTGCCACCCGTCTCGACCGGATAGGATTTGCCATTGAGCTGAAAATCAATCTCATTGGTCAATCCCCGCAAATCGGAAATGCCCAACGAAAGAAACGCTTGATCATAGTGAACAACAGTGTTTGTGCCACCAATTTTTACTTGGCTTAAATCAGGCAATTGCCCATTCATACGTATCTCACTTTTGTACAAAATCGTTTTATAAATACCATAATGCCGCTCTTCCGGAAATAAGTGTGCGTGAATGGACAGATTTTCCGGTGTCAGGTGCAGTTTATGCTCTATTTGCACCGTTTCTTTTTTCTCATTGACATTAGTCGTAGTAAAGGGAATTATTAAAATCGGTCCGCAAACCGTTTGCGATTGGCTCCATTTGTCATTAATCTTGTCAATCGTTTCTACACTCCGATTTTGCCTTTCCCGAATCAGTTCTTGAATCATGACACTCGGAATGAGTAAAAGCAGCGTGAGAACGGCAATCATCATCGCCTTAAATGTCAGTGACTGAGAGAATTTACTCTCGTTTCTTTTTGTTTCCATTTTTTAATTCTAATTTAATTATTTATTTAATTGCCGTCGGTAATTTCTTTGCGCGACAAAGTTACGTACTATTTTTTTTAACTACCAACTGTTTTTGCATTTTTTTCGTCGCAAATGGGAAAGCGATTGGAAGACTTGTTAGCAGGGGATGTCTCCGCTCCGCAGTGCGAGCTAAAGCTCACTCTGCTCCGGTCGACATGACGGTCCTAAACGGGGGTTCAAAGGGAATAGGAATGGGAAGGAGTGGCGACGCCACTCCTTCCCATTCCTATTCCTACCCCTAAAAAAACGCGTCCGTCATGTCGACCGAACCGCAGGTGAGCGGAGACATCCCCTGCTAACAAGTCTTCCAATCGCTTTTTTCAGTTGATCTTTTTTTCATTTGGATTACTCTTTATTGTTTATTACAGTTCTCAGACAAGTTTTTGAAACTGTTTTTTGCCACACAAATAATACTGCATCAAAATACTCTTGCGATACATCGTGTCAGGGATTTTTCCTGCTGCCAATTTTAGATTTTCTGCGCGGACGGCTTTGTAGTGCTTCTTTTTGCGGTGAAAATCGCGACGGGCTGAGAGGATTGCTTTTGCCTGTCTCGGCTTTCGCCGGGCAAGAAAGCTTACTGCTGCCAAACAGTCTAAGAAAAAGCGCACGAACATCACCTTATTATAGTGTGATTGTGGCAAATTTTTGTAGAGCATCAGCAGGTTGTTTCGACTGTTTAGAAATATTTTTTGCGGATGTTGGGGCGCCAGAGTGCCGCCGCCCAGATGATAAATCACGCTTTGCGGCAATACCATCACCTTTTTGCCGCGCGTGTGCAATCGCCAACACAAATCAATTTCTTCCTGGTGCGCAAAAAATTGTTCGTCCAATCCGCCCACTGCATCAAACTCTTTCAGGCGCACAAACAGACAGGCACCGCTCGCCCAAAACACCTCCACAGGGTCGTCGTACTGCCCTTTGTCGGGTTCCAACGTGTCTAAAATGCGTCCGCGACAAAACGGATAACCGTATTTATCAATGTAGCCCCCACTTGCACCGGCGTATTCAAAATGCGTCTTTTTATGATACGACACTATCTTCGGTTGAAGTGCCGCAACGTCCGGATGTGCGTCCAAATAGTCTACAGCCGTGGTTAGCCAACCTTCCGTCACTTCCACATCCGAATTGAGCAACACCACGTATTCGTTTTGCAAACCATTCATTGCGCGATTGTAGCCGCCTGCGAAACCATGATTTTTCGTAAACGGGAAAATCGTAATTTCGGGGTATTTTTCCTTCAAAAATGCCAGCGATTCATCGCGTGAATCATTATCCGCCACGATAATTTCCACCTCACCGGTTGGCGTGTGCTGTATCAGAGCGGGCAAAAACCGTTCCATCAGGTTTTTACCGTTCCAATTTAATATGATTATTGCTGTTTTTTTACTTTTTTTCATTATCTACTAATTTTCAGGGGATTGCGGGTCTGTCATTCCCGCGCAGGCGGGAACCGCAATGACATACGTTGTTTCATCCTGATTTAATTGATTCAAAGTCACTTCTCTCAATTCATTCGCCCATTCGGCGCGATACGGGGCGTCTACTTGCACATAATTTTCGGTGAAACCGTGCATGCGGTCCCCTTTGCGTGCATGCTCAAACAGTACGCGATGCGTTGTTCCTTGTTGCGCGCGGTAAAATGCCCGTCGCTTTTCGGCAGACAGTTCGAGCAACTGATTGCTACGCAACTGTTTATCACGTGGGGATACGATTGGTTCAATTTCCAACGCTTTCGTGCCCGACCGTTCGGAATAGGAAAATACATGCAACTGCGAAAAAGGCAAAGCCGTCAAAAAATCAGCCGTTTCTTGGAACAAACCGGCTGTTTCACCGCGCATACCGACGATTACGTCGATTCCTATAAAACAATTTGGCATCACAGAGTAGATTTTTTCTATCTTTGAACGGAAAAAGGCCGTATCGTAACGGCGACGCATCAATTTCAAAACCGTGTCAGACCCCGATTGCAACGGAATGTGAAAATGCGGCGCAAATCGCTTGGAATGAGCCACAAAGTCGATTATGTCACCGGTCAACAAATTCGGTTCGATGGACGAAATGCGAAACCGGTCGATGCCCGCCACGATATCCAACGCACGCAGCAAATCAATGAACCGTTCGCCGGTCGTCTTACCAAAATCACCGATATTGACACCTGTGAGTACGATTTCTTTGCCGCCAACTGCTGCCACGTGCTCCGCTTGATGCACTAAATTTGCGATGGTGCCGTTGCGACTTTTGCCACGGGCAAACGGAATCGTGCAATAGCTACAGTAATAATCGCAACCGTCTTGCACCTTCAAAAAGTGCCGTGTGCGGTCGTCTTCCGAACACGAGGGAACAAATTCAGCCATTTCTCGCGTAGGCGTCACGTTGATTTTCTGACCCTGATTTTGCCAATAAGACTCGATGTATTCCAAAACAGCCATCTTTTGATTGGAACCGACCACAAGGTCAACGCCTTCTACAGCAGCTACTTCCGCCGGTTTGAGTTGCGCATAGCAACCCGTCACCACCACAAAAGCGTCCGGATGTTCTTTGCGAATGCGGCGAATGGCTTGGCGGCATTTCTTGTCTGCCAACTCCGTTACAGAACAGGTATTGACAATACAAATGTCCGCCGTTTCGCCGGCACGCACCTTTCGAATACCCTGTTCGGACAGTTGTTTCCCCAAATCGGAAATTTCCGCAAAATTGAGTTTGCATCCCAAAGTGTAGTAAGCCGCTGTTTTATCTCGAAAAATGCTACTATCTGTCATGAATTTGTTCTTAAAATTAGGGGTTTGCGGATTCCTGAATCAAGTTCAGGACAGACACGACTTCGTCGTCCCGCAATGACATGCAAAGATACTTAGAAAATTTTAGGCAACAAGAGTTTTTCGCAACTTTTTTTCGTACTCTTCTCGAAAACGGCGGAGGTTCATCTCCGTCAATTCCTTCATTCGACTCCAATTGCCATCATTAAATCCTTTAAAGTCACCGAAATTAATGCTTGCGGTGCACAATCTTTTTTCTGTTAGTAGTCCCATTTCCTTTTTGCTTTAAATTTAATTTACTCGAATTAATAATTCTCGAGTGCAAAATTAACCCTCGCGACGCACCCAAAACGTATACATTCATATACATTTGGTGCTTTGTATATGAATGTTACGATTTTTTATGTTTTATAACATAAAAAAAAAGTTTGGGAATCGCATATTTATTTGTAATTTGCGACCGTTTTTTAAATAATAAATTAAATTATTTATACTATGAAAGCATATCAGTCCAATGAAATTAAGAACATCGCCCTCATCGGCAGTTCGGGTTCCGGAAAAACCACTTTAGCAGAAGCCATGCTCTTCGAAAGTGGTGTCATCAAACGTCGCGGTACAGTGGCAAGTGGTAATACGACTTGTGACTATTTCCCCGTTGAAAAAGAGTATGGCTACACCGTGTTTTCCACGATTTTTAGCGTGGAATGGAACGATAAAAAGTTGAATTTTATTGACACGCCGGGGTCTGATGACTTTGCGGGCAGTGCGATTTCGGCTTTGAACGTGACAGACACCGCTCTGATGGTGCTCAACGCGCAATATGGCGTGGAAGTGGGCACGATCAACCTGTTTCGTTACACCGACAACTTGAAAAAACCGGTCATTTTCCTTGTCAATCAATTAGATAAAGACTCGGCCGATTACGATGCCGTGGTGGCTCAGTTGAAAGAAAATTATGGTGGCAAAGTGGTTCAGATTCAGTATCCCGTGCAAGTGGGAGCCGATTTTCATCAGATGATTGACGTGCTGAAAATGAAGATGTATCAATGGAAACCGGAAGGCGGCACACCCGAAATTCTGGAAATTCCTGCCTCTGAATTGGACAAAGCAACCGAACTTCATAAAATTTTAGTGGAAGCTGCTGCCGAAAATGACGAACAACTAATGGAGAAATTTTTCGACGAAGGCACACTGACGGAGGACGAAATGCGCGCAGGTATTCGTGCCGGATTGATTACGCGCGGCATGTTCCCTGTGCTCTGTGCGGATGCCGAACGTGATATGGGCGTGCGTCGCTTGATGGAATTTTTGGCCAATAATGTGCCGATCGTCAACGAAATGCCTGCCTACACCAACACCACCGGCAAAGCGATTCTACCTGACGCCAAGGCTCCTACCAGCGTTTTTGTGTTCAAAACAACGGTTGAACCGCATCTTGGACGCGTTTCCTACTTCAAAGTCATGTCGGGCGTCATCAAAACGGGCGAAGATTTGACCAATGAAGATCGCGGTTCCAAAGAACGCATTTCGCAACTCTTTGTTGTCGCCGGACAAACACGTACCGAAGTTTCCGAACTCGTAGCCGGGGATATCGGTGCCACCGTCAAACTGAAAGACGTCAGTACAGGACACACGCTGAACGGCAAAGGCGCGGACAATAAATTCGATTTTATCAAATACCCCAATGCCAAATACCGCCGGGCCATTAAAGCCGTCAAGGAGGCCGATTCTGAAAAGTTGATGGAAATTCTCGCCCGGATGCACGCAGAAGACCCCACGTGGGTGATTGAACAGTCTAAAGAACTCAAACAAACCATCCTTTCCGGTCAAGGAGAGTTTCACCTCAAAACCCTGAAATGGCGGATTGAAAATAATGACAAGTTGCTCATCGAATTTCATGAGCCGAAAATTCCTTACCGCGAAACGATTACAAAATCGGCACGCGCGGATTATCGCCATAAAAAACAATCCGGCGGTTCCGGGCAGTTTGGCGAGGTGCATCTGATTGTCGAACCCTATCAAGAAGGTGTGCCCGTGGCAGAAATCTACAAATTTAACGGACAGGAGTTCAAAATTCAGGCGCGCGACGTGCAAGAATATCCGCTGGAATGGGGCGGTAAACTGGTGTTTGTCAATTCCATCACAGGCGGTTCGATTGACGCTCGCTTCATGCCGGCGATTTTGAAAGGCATCATGGCACGGATGGAGCAAGGACCGTTGACCGGTTCGTATGCCCGCGATGTGCGCGTGATTGTCTACGAAGGCAAAATGCACCCGGTAGATTCCAATGAAATCTCGTTTATGCTTGCCGGCCGCAATGCTTTTTCGGAAGCGTTCAAAAATTCAGCTCCGAAAATTTTGGAACCTATATATAATGTAGAAGTGGCGTTGCCTGCCGAATACGTGGGCGATGTGATGGGCGATTTGCAAAGTCGCCGGGCGATGATTTTGGGTATGAATTCCGAAAAAGGGTATGAAAAACTCGTGGCTAAAGTGCCTCTGAAAGAGTTGAGCAACTTTTCGACAGCACTCAGTTCCATCACGGGCGGACGTGCCTCATTCACTCAATCGTTTGCCGCTTACGAACTCGTTCCAGCCGACGTTCAAGACAAACTGCTGAAAGAATACGAAGCGCAGCATCAGGAGGAATAACACAGATAATATTTCTTAACTTTTTTGGAAAGTAACTGAATATTGAGCATATCGGACGCTTCGGCAATGTTTTTAGTAGTGCCGTTTTTGTACAAAATATCAATGCTGTCGTCCGCTTCGCTGTACATATTCGTCGTAATTTCGTCGGACGAAATCAAATAATTGATTTCATCCGGTGAAAGCGCGTACCGTTTTGCCAACCGGTCGCGTTTTTCGGCGATGTAGTCCGGGGAAAAGGGTTGCGATTCAATTTCGATCTTATACAACCGGCGATTAAGCAGCCCTAAACTCAACAGTGACAACACTTTATCGTCATGTTTTGACCAGACTTTCAGTGCCGACCATAAATCATTATCATCCAAATCAACAAAGTGCTCCAACGCCTGTGGATCGTTCAAAAACGTTTGTTTGTCTACCTTATTATGGAGAAAATACTGCAAAGCCGGCGATGCAAACAATGTAGGGGCACTCTGTTTGTCATTGCGGGCTTGACATTTTGTCAATTCTTTTGCACGTTTCAGCACGTTTATTAACATTTTCTCTGTCGCGAGGGCGGTTTTGTGCAGATATACCTGCCAATACATCAACCGGCGTGCCATCAGAAAGTTTTCAATCGAATAAATGCCTTTAGCCTCCACCACAAGGCGGTCGTTATGGATGTTGAGCATCTTGATGATGCGTGCAGAACCGATATTGCCTTCGGTGACGCCCGTAAAAAAGCTGTCACGTCGCAGGTAGTCGAGCCGGTCGACGTCCAATTGTCCGCTCACTAACTGGTGTAGAAAGTGTTTGGGGTATTCATTTTTGAAAATCGCGATGGCGGTGGTCAGTTGTCCGCCCATTTCGACATTCATCTTTTCCATCAGCAACAACGAAATTTCCTCGTGCGAAATTTCCGTGACTAAAGTATCCTCCAAGACGTGTGAGAATGGTCCGTGCCCCAAATCGTGCATCAGAATACATGCCAATGCTGCGTCCTCTTCCTCGGGCGTAATGACATGGTCTTTGGAACGCAGTTGCGTGATGGCCTCGTTCATCAGGTGCATCGCACCAAGCGAATGCGACATACGCGTGTGCTGTGCGCCCGGATACACTAAGTGAATGATTCCCAACTGTTTAATGCGTGTCAATCGCTGAAAATACGGGTGCTGAATGATACTAAAAATGAAGTCATTCGGGATATTGATAAATCCAAAAACAGGATCGTTGATTATTTTGCGCATGATTTGTGACTGATTATTGCCGGGGTGTTGCGCGCAACGCCCGTACATAGTTTGCCATTTCTTGTTGTAATTTTTGGGCTTCCTGAGCAGCTGTAGCGGCGAAATTCGTAGATTTGTCGGCGTAAATGATGCCACGCGACGAGTTGACAAGCAATCCACATTGACTGTTCATGCCGTATTTGACAACTTCTTCAAGACTACCGCCCTGTGCACCAACGCCGGGCACGAGCAAAAAGTGATTCGGTGCAATTTTGCGAATGTCTTCAAACATCTTGCCTTGTGTAGCGCCTACAACGTACATCATTTGTTCATCCGTTGCCCATTCTTGGGAGGTTTTAAGCACTTTTTCAAACAACCGTTCGCCGGTTGCGTCTTCGGTCAACTGAAAATCGTGCGACCCTTTATTAGAAGTCAAAGCCAACAAAATCACCCATTTTTCAGGATAAATCAAAAACGGTTTCACACTGTCCTCGCCCATATAAGGTGCCACCGTAACGGCATCGTAGGGCGCACTTTCAAAAAAAGCACGGGCATACATTTCCGACGTATTACCAATATCGCCTCGCTTGGCGTCTGCAATGATAAATTGATCAGGGTAGTTTTCACGAATATAGTTAACCGTCTTATCCAGAGCTAATTGTCCTGCTACGCCTTGACTTTCATAAAAAGCCACATTAGGCTTGTAAGCCACGCAATAAGCCGCCGTAGCATCCACAATCGCCTTATTGAACGCAAAAACCGGGTCTTTTTCCGATAATAAATGTTCGGGAATTTTCTTCAAATCCGTATCTAATCCCACGCACAGAAACGACTGCTTGCGGAAGATATTTTCTACTAATTGTTGTTTCGTCATGATGTTTGAACTATGATTTTTTATTTATATATATTTTTGTAGGAGTTTGCGGGTCAAGCCCGCAATGACAACTACATCTCGCTTTCTTTCATCCGTTCCGTGTTTTCCGCCACCATCAATTGGTTGATGACGTCTTGAATGTTGCCGTTCATAAAATCGTCTAAGTTATAGATGGTGTAATTGATGCGATGGTCGGTGATGCGCCCTTGAGGATAGTTGTAGGTGCGGATTTTTGCTGAACGGTCGCCCGTGGACACCATCGTTTTGCGTTTGGACGAAATGCCGTCCAGGTATTTTTGGTGCTCGATGTCGTACAATTTGTTGCGCAACATCTGCATCGCCATCTCCTTATTTTCCAACTGCGAACGTGTGACTTGGCATTGTACCTGGATGCCTGTAGGCTTGTGCGTAATCTGCACTTTTGTTTCTACCTTGTTCACATTTTGTCCGCCGGCACCGCTCGAACGGGCCGTTTGAATTTCCAAGTCGGCAGGATTGATTTCCACGTCCACCTCTTCGGCTTCGGGCAGTACTGCCACCGTGGCTGCTGAAGTGTGCACGCGTCCTTGCGTTTCGGTTTGCGGCACACGCTGCACGCGGTGCACGCCCGATTCGTATTTCAGTGTGCCATAGACATTATCGCCCGACACTTCAAAGACGATTTCTTTATAACCGCCAATCGTGCCTTCGCTGAAACTCGTGACCTGTATGTTCCAACCTTTCGATTCGATGTAGCGGGTGTACATTTTATACAAATCGCCAGCAAAAATAGCTGCCTCATCGCCTCCCGTGCCGCCACGAATCTCCATCACCACATTTTTTCCGTCTTCGGGGTCGGCAGGAATCAGTAAGAGTTTGATCGTTTCTTCCATCTCCGGAATTTTCGGTTCCAACTCGTCGAGTTCCGCTTTGGCCATTTCGCGTATTTCAGGGTCGTTTTCCGTATCTAAGATTTCCTTGGCTTCAGCAATATTGGACAACATCCGGCTGTATTTATCGCACGCCTCCTTGATTTTCTCCAACTCGCGGTATTCCTTGTTGAGCTTGACATAACGCTTCATATCCGCGATGACGGACGGATCGGTAATCAACGTACCGATCTCCTCAAAGCGGAGCACCAACGTATTTAATTTGTCTAACAACGAATTTTCCATTCATTATGAATTATAACCGTCATTGTGGGCTTGACCCGCAATCCCCTCGTTTGCTCTTCTTAGTATGGGATTGCGGGTCAAGCCCGCAATGACACTATTACTGATTTAAATAGCGTTCAGCCTCCATAGCTGCGACGCAACCCATTCCTGCAGCGACTACGGCTTGCCGGTAGTTGGAATCTGCCACGTCGCCCGCTGCGTAAACGCCCGGAATATTCGTGCGTGTCGTGCCCCAGATCGTTTTGATGTAGCCGTTTTCGTCGAGTTCCAAATAGTGTTTGAACACGTCCGAATTGGGTGTGTGACCAATTGCCAAGAAAAAGCCGTCGATCGCGATGTCGACTTTTTCTTCTTTGCCGTCAATCGTACGCACCAAATGAGCACCTTCGACGAATTGTTCGCCAAACAAACCGAGCGTGTTCGTGTTAAACAGCACTTCGATGTTCGGATGATTTTGCACACGGTCTTGCATGATTTGGGACGCACGCAAATAGTCTTTACGCACGATTAAGTAGACTTTGCTTGCCAATCCGGCTAAATAAAGCGCCTCTTCGCAAGCAGAATCGCCTCCACCCACAACGGCAACCACTTTTTTGCGGTAAAAAAATCCATCGCAGGTGGCACAGGCAGATACACCCAACCCATTGTATTTTTGTTCGTCAGGCAACCCTAAAAACTTAGCCGATGCACCTGTAGCGATGATAATCGTTTCGGCAGCCATCTCTGTTTTGCCGTCAATCGTGACTTTATAAGGTTTTTTCGACAAATCGCACGCCGTCACGATGCCGTGCCGAATGTCCGCCCCGAAGCGTGCTGCTTGGGCTTTCAATTCTTCCATCATCGCGGTGCCGGAAATACCATTGGGATAACCGGGAAAATTTTCCACTTCTGTGGTGATCGTCAACTGTCCGCCGGGCTGAATACCTTCATACAACACGGGCGCAATATTAGCACGCGAAGTATAAATAGCGGCCGTGTAGCCGGCAGGACCCGAACCTATTATTAAGCATTTTACTGTTTCCATTTTTTTAATTGTTAGTTGTTAATTGTTAATGGTTAATTGTCAATTATTTACATTAACAATTAACCATTAACAATTAACCATTATATTAAGTCTATTACGTCTACTTTCGGGTGTTTTTTGGGGTCGAAGCGAAAAAAACTATCAGGTAGAGTAAGATGTTTGCGATACTTATTTATATGTATACTGTTTTCCGTTTTATTGCGGTAAAAAAGGTGCATGTTTGTGGGCATTGCGTCGACGGCACTGATTTGCAACACAATTTTTGATAAATCGCTCTTTTTGTTTTGCGGAATAAGTTCCACTTCGTGCACTTTTCGCCCTTTTTCTGTTTTTTCGCCCAGATAGTTGTAGCTGCAACCTTTTTTGTAAAGTGCAAACAAAAACGCCGGATTAAGCTGCTGCACCTCTTGTGCATTGGGTTCGGACACATTAACCTCGTTGTAGTCCTTCTGGAGCACCCACTGCGTCTTGCCGTCAAACCATGTTTCCACGTCCGGCACATTCAAATGGTATTTTGTACCTTTTATATCAATCGTGCCGTCAAAGGTGTGCGACACTTTCTGTGCAGGCATTTTAACAGTCATCGAAAAATCTGCCGACAACGTTCCGGCAGCCGTAAATGCCGACGACGACTTGTCGAGCCACGCTTTCGCAGTCTTATGTTGTGCTTGCGTGGTGCATATTGAGCACAAAGCACAACAAAAAATTATCAACAATTTGACAAGAGGATGCATACCTACGGCATGCAGGAAAGAAAGATAGACGTTAGTTTCTACCGGGCTACCATCCCTATTGTCCACCGGGCTATCATTTCTAACGGGGTGGAAATAATCATATTTTTGTGTGTTTCTAATTATCATGAATGTTTTTTAGGATGCAACTATACAAACTATTTTCCAATTTTACGCAGCAAATTCTCGACTTGAGGAATCAATGCCTGCTGGTCGTCATTGACTATAATGTAGTCAGCCAAGCGTTTACGCTCTGCATCTGTCATCTGGTTGTTAATTCGCTCTAATACAGACTGTTCTGTCAGATTGTCGCGCTGTTTCACACGGTCAATTTTCAGTTGCAAAGGCGCTTCAACAGCGAGCGTCACATCCGTTAATTTATCGAATCCGGACTCAAACAAAATAGCGGATTCCAACGCAACAATGCCTTTTCCGGAATTTTCTTGCTCGTTTTGTTGTTTCCAAGCACTAAAATCACGCGCCACCTCCGGATGAATCACGGCATTGACAACCGCCAAATTACTATCAGCCTGCAAGTTGGGGATTGGCTGCCTCCGAACGCTGTTTTCCGCCTTCGCAGGAATGACAGCCGGCGACCGGCCACCGGTAACCGGTAACTGAAAAATCAGTGCCGCCAATTTGGATTTGTCCAATTGCCCGCCCCGATAAAGATCCGCACCAAACCGTTCCGTCAATTTTGTACGAATGGCAGGCGAAGTTGTCGTCAACCGTTTAGCCTCCGTATCCGAATTGTAGACCGGTATGCCGTTGATTTCGAACAATTGAGAAATGACGGATTTACCACTGCCTATGCCGCCGGTGATGCCAATCGTGATCATTGCGGCAACTTGGACTGTGATGCAGCAGGAGGCGCACTAATCTCCTCCGTCTGCGTGGGTACCAGAGTAGGCACAGCAGATTTATCGCCCCAGTCTTTCTCGTAATATTGTAACAGCCAAAAACAGAAAGCCAAAACGACGAAAACGAAAAAGATCAGCACATTTTGCCAACTTTCGCTGCCGAAAAAGGTTTTCGCTTTTTTTTCTATTTCAGCGATTTCAGCAACAATTTCGTCTTTTATTTCCTCTTTATTTACTTGCTTGAACGCCATTGGGTGCGGCAAATACGGATGTTTTATCAATCGTAATTTTCACGCCTTCTGCCACTTCAACCACATAAGTAGCGTCTTTAATTTCTTTGAGTTTACCGTGCACGCCACCTGCGGTCACCACTTTATCACCGGTAGCAAGTGCAGCACGCTGTTTCTCAATTTCTTTACGTTGTTTTTGTTGCGGCCGAATCATGAAAAAATACATGATCGCAAACAAAAGCACAATCATAATGATCCCACTGTATTGGCTTGCACCGCCAGCCGCCGGAGTAGCTGCTGCTTCTAAAAGAATAGTTCCTAAAATCATATTTTTATTATTTTAATGTTTTATAAATATTTCGCCACAAAGATACGAATAAATTATGAATTACAAACTATAAATAATAAAAATGGTTAAAGAATATTTTCAGGTACTATTTTTGTGCTTGCTATCATGGGATGTCTCCGCTCACTTCGTTCGGTCGACATGACGGAGGCATTTTTTAAGAAAAGGGAGGGAAGCAGGAAGGAGCGGCTTCGCCGCTCCTTCCT